>JBCDEB010000247.1:0-6819 GCA_039180005.1 Cyanobacteria bacterium P01_G01_bin.54
CAATGTGCTGGTCTAGTTTCCCGGCAGCTAGTGTCTGGCTGGCCAATTTAAGCTCTGAGATGGGTTTTGAGATCCGCCGAGCGATGTAAAGCCCAAACAGCGTCGCAAATCCCAAAGTTCCTACACAGAGCAAAACCGTATTTCGGGTATTGGCATAGATCTGTGCCATAAAGTCTGACTCAGGCACGGCCACGATCAACAGCCAATCGAGCCCTAACTCATCTTGCCAGGGCGTGATCTGGAGATAGTTGCGCTGCCCATCTATCTCAACCGAAAGTTCTTGATGACCGCGAATTGTTGCAAATCCACCTTCTTGATTCTGAAAGTACTTCGCAACGGATTGAATTAAAGGAGTATCACTGTCAATGGCACTTAGCCTCTGAGCTTCACCACTCACTAATCTGAAAGGGTTTTGCTCAGCCGAATTTGCAATTAAATTACCATCTCGCTCGATAATAAAAATTTCTGCTGAGGGACTGATATCTAAAGATCTGAGGAAATCACTGATCTTTGATAGGGTAAACTCGGCATATAGCACTCCTTTTAGGATTTCCTGATCGGTCTCCTGAACATAAAATGGATACCCAATGGGCACTGAAATAATATCGGGATCGTCCTGCCAGACAAATACTGGAGCAACCGTCGGCTTACTCTGTTCAACCGTATTGGTATACCAGGTATCCAACTGAGGATTCCAATCTTCAGGGGTGTAAACCTTGACCACATCCGTGCGTTGCCCTTGGGAATCTGTAGCGTATGTAAAGTTGTTACCGTTTGTATTTGACGAAATTTCATCAATTGTGACACCATGTTCTTTTAAGAAGCTACCCGCGCCAGCAAATTCACCCGACGTTAAAGCATAACCAGCGTAGCTAACGTTATCGAAAGTTTGAACCTGTTTCCAAAAGTATCGCCCTGACGCTTGAGTATTTGTGATATCTAGCTGATCGAGGCTAATTAAGTTGGCTGACATTTTTAGCAATTGGCGAGGACTCTCGAGATAATCGTCCAAATTCTGGACGACTCGATCGTTGGTTTCATCCATCAACTGATCAACTAGAGCATTCACCGAGCGCTGTTCGTTTCTGAAAGACAGATATCCAATCAGCCCCACTGCTGCGACTTGTACAGCGAGCGGAGCAAAGAGCAAAAAGCGTAAAGGCAAACGTTTAAATGAACGAAGCGGGGAAACACTCATGGCAAACAATACAAAGGAAGGACAGATAGCTAAAAACTTCATTCATTCAGTCTTGTGGCTAATATCTTTGCCCTAGTTTGCCCATGCCAATAAGATCAGCCCCATTGATTTTCAGGTCAAATAACTCGGATGAGAGATGAGTTCAGTAGCCAGATCTACCTGTAGCGGACCCTCAATACAATCAAGCAATTTAGAAAAGTAATCAACTACTCGCTGATCCCGGGCGAAGGCATCCGTTTGTTGACCATACTTGTCTAAATTGAGATATCGATAAATATTGAGGAACCGGCCATAGCAACCGGCCTCTGTTACCAACATTGAGACAGGTTCAATGCCGGTGTCACGGAGAATCGGGACTAAAATTTCCTGATGGGCTTTAGCAAATTCTGCCTGCTTGCCCAGGCGAAGTTGGCCGCTGACCAATTCATAGATTGGGGTGGCTGAACCTAACATAGTTACTCCTTATGCTTGAAAATTTTAAAGTTGAGAAATTTCCTGAAGACCGGAACAGTGAAAAATTGTAGATTTAATTTAAACTGAGATCCTCATTTTCACTGAAGTCCCAACTAAATGAACCGTATAAATTAGGCATGGCCGGTTAAGAAGAAGAAGTCAAATAAACTTCAGTGTCTTCTTAAGAATGGCAGTCGCAAATGTAAGGGACTGAATAGCGATTATTGACGACTATCCCGCATCCATAATTTCCAGGGCAGCTCGCTCCCCTGACTGCAACGCGCCTTGCATCCAACCATTCCAGGCTGAGGTATGTTCCCCTGCAAAATGAATGCGACCCTCGGGGCGAGCCACATGGGACAGTAGTTGACTCATCTGCTCAGGTTGAAACCAAACGTACCCCCCTTTCGACCATTCCTGCTCGTCCCAACTGATAGATGTACTGGTCACCACTTGAGGCTGCACATCAGGGTAAATAGCCTCAAGATAAGGCATCACAAAGTCGGTTCGTTTAGAGGCTGCGATCGCAGAAGCTTGCCTAGCCCGATCGCCTGTCATTAAGGACTCTAAAATGCCGCTGGTGCCAGCTTGGGAGAATGTCGCATCGCCGACTAATCCTACTGGGAGGTCAGTTGCTGTATAGCCGCTCTTACCTTGGTCTTGCCAAAATTTACGGCGAGTTTGCATCAATACACGGGTCACGGATGTGTAATCCAAGTTATCGATGGCTTGCTGTTTCTCAGCTGACAACCCAGGCGACACTTGAATACGTTTGATCACAGAAAAGGGAACTGTGCAAATCACATAGTCCCCTAAGAAAGTCTGAGGTGAGTCTTGCTCTAAGAAGGTCACACGGACACCCTGATCATCTTGGACAATCTGAGTGACGGCAGTCTGATAAATAATCTGATCTGACAGAGACGCCGCCATAGCCTGTGGTAAACGGTCGTTACCACCTTGAATTTGATAATAGGTTGGGGCGGTGTTGAGGGCTAGATCGCGCAATAACTGCAGCACAGAGTAGGTATCAATGCCATTGCCCCAAACATCCAAGTATCCTAAGCGCAGCAGCGCAATTGCCTCTGATGACGCGCCTTGTTGACGTAGATAATCGGTTACCGTGAGCCGGTCATAGCTGGCTAAAGCCGGAGCGATCGGTCCGGTCAAATCAGTGTCTCCAACGACCTGCAGCGCCGGCCCAAAATAGTTTATAAACAGCTCACTAAAGTCCAAATCGGCTTCCTGGGGATACAGTTGATAGGGCAGTTTCGCTAAATCGGCCAGTTGTAAATGCTGCCCCCGTCCATAGTAGTTGGCAAAGACATTGCGAACGGTATTGGGGACCAGGGGCAGCTCAAACAAATTCACATATTTCAAGGTAAGGTCATGATTGTCTGCGATCCAAAAAGCACCCGCTTCAGCGTAGAGCCCATTGGTAAAGGGCTCTCGCAAGGTATGGACCCGTCCACCCGGACGAGGGCGAGCCTCTAACACCTTCACACTATGGCCTGCTTGGGTCAGCTGATGGGCCGCTGCTAGCCCAGCTAGCCCAGCTCCGATGACAACAATCTTTTTTGGGGCAACCGCTTTTGTAGGCTTAGCCGATTTAGCCAAGGCCGCTGTAGATAGGGCTGTCGCGGCACTAAACAAACTGTATTTTAAGAGACTTCGTCGACTTAGGGGACGTCTAATCAGTGACATTCAATAGACTCCTTGGAAGTAGTAACTTAAAGCGAGAATCTTTTGCCTAGCGTCTTATCTGCATAGCAGCGCCTGCTTTGTATCTAGCGGTGACCTTAAGCGGCGGTTCGAGGAAACCACTGCTGATAAAGTAGTCAAAGTAGATAGGCAGCATATCGATCACAGTTGGATAGGGGGCGATTGCATAGTTTGCTAGCTCCTGTTGCAGGTTTTGGATATCAAACTGCAGCGTGTGAGTTTGGAAGTAAATCTCGGGCACAGTCCTCTCAGACCCAGGAGAGGGTTCTGTTAAAAAGGCCAAGAATGGGGCTAGCGAGCTGTCAGACCCAGGTTTAACTTGGGATTTGACCAGTGCTAGCCAGTCTGGGTAGGACATTCGCTGGAGGCGATAGCCATAGGTCACCATCCAATCAACCAGTTGATTCCACAGGATTGTCTGGGGATTAGCAAAGTTAAAGGCCTGCCCTGTTGCTTGATGCAGAGACAGATGCACAATGCCTTTACTAATGTAGTCGACGGGGACTAGATCGATGGGCATTAACCAGTCAGGGGCAACCCCGAGTTGAATGCAACCCTTGATCAAACTGCGTAGAAAGTCACTGCGGTTACAAATCCCAGTCTCGCTATGGCCCTCTATCCAGGCTGGTCGGTAGACCATAGTTGGGATTCCTCTTGATTGGGCAATGGCCAAGAGTTTTTCGGCGACCCACTTACTTTGAGTATAGCCATAGAGTCCTTTAGGCTCTGCTGGCTCGTCTTGTTCTCGAATCACTTGTCCCGGTTCGTAGGCAATTGGAGAGAATACGCCCTGGGTCGAGAGAAAGTGGACAGGCTTCAGTTTAGAGCGGCTCGCCAATCGGAGGATATCCTCGGTTGCGGAGACATTGGTTGCCTTCATGACCGGGTAAGGGTACATGAAGTTGACCATAGCTCCATTGTGGTAAATGATATCAACGGTCTCAGCCAGGGATTGAAACTGTTCTGCGGAAAGCGCTAGCTGGGGTTGTGAGAGATCACCCATGACGGGAATAATACGGTGGGCCTGCTGAGGTTGCCAAAGCCCATACCGTTGCAGCGTGGTTTGGAGACGTTGCCCTGCGCTGGCCGCGTCTTTAGACCTAACTAAGCAGTACACATTTGCCTGAGTTTGCCGCAAAATTTCGTGCAATAAAAAGGCTCCTAAGAAACCAGTACCTCCTGTTAACAGTACAGCTTCAGGAGTATCTGCGTTCGCTATTATATTGGTGTTGGGGTAAATATCGTCTGCTAAGACAACCTCTGCTTGGAGATCAAGGGTTGATGGTTTGAGGGGGTTACCAGCTTGGCGATCGCAGATTAGTTTAGCCTGTTCTGCCACTGTTGGGGCCATAAAAATATTAAGCAACGACAGCTCAACTTCAAAGGTATCTTGCAGGCTAAACAACAGCTCTGTAGCTAGCAATGAATGCCCTCCTAAGTCAAAGAAATTTTCGTTAACGCCCACCTGCTCAACGGATAAGATGTTTGCCCAGAGGTTGGCAACCTTAGCCTCCAGAGATGTGCTGGGCCTGCTGGCAGTCTGTGTAATGGGGATAGGCTGCCTTCCTGATTTGATTTGGGCAATCACGGCAGAGACTGCATTGGTCGCAATTGACTGATCGGGATTAGCCACAATTGACTGTAATAAGGCGACAAAGCGATCGCTCATCTCTGCAATTGTCTGGGCCTTAAATAAGTCAGTGCTGTACTCAAAATAGCCAGCCAATCCTGTTTCAACCTCTGTTAGCTCCAGGAACAAATCAAATTTGGCCGTTTTATTTTCGAGGTTGAGATGAGTCAGCGATAGAGACGGATGTTGCCAGTCTGAGACAGGTGTATTCTGCAAATTAAAGATCACATCAAAGAAAGGATTTTGCCCTGGACGATGGTTAGGACTTAAGGCCTGTACAATTTGGGCAAAAGGCAACTCCTGATGGGCATAAGCCCCTAAAGTCACCGCTCTCACCCGCTGCAATACGGTTCGAAAGCTGAGAGCTCCAGTCAAATCGGTCCGTAGAGCCACCGTATTCGGGAAAAAGCCAATTAACTTTTCTAGCTCAGGGCGAGGGCGATTGGACAACAGAGAGCCTACGGTGATATCGTCCTGGCCACTATATTGATGCAGCAATGTTTGAAATGCCGCTAGCAGCACCATATATAATGTTGCGCCAGATTCTTTGCCAAGGGCTTTTAGCGCCTGAGTTAAAGGGTTAGGCAGACTTATAAACTGTCGTCCCCCCTCATAGGTTGGCATAGTTGGCCGAGGATAATCAGTCGGCAGTGTCAGCTTGGGTAAGCCCTCACCCAGACGCTGTTGCCAGTAGGCCAACTGCTGCTCACACAGGTCTGAACTCAACCACTGGCGATGCCAAAGGGTAAAATCGGCATACTGCACTGGCAAGGTGGGCAGCGGTGAGGGTTTAGCGACCTCATAGGCAGTGTATAGCTGTTCTAACTCCTGCATTAACACCCCCATTGACCAGCCATCGCAGGCAATGTGATGTAAATTTAAAAGCAGGATATGGTCCGTTTCCCTCAATTTGAAGAGGGTTGCTCGCAACAGTACATCCTGGGCCAAATCAAAGGGGGCTCGAGCCGCTTCCACCAACTGCACCTGGGCTTCTCGGGCTCGATCAGCCTCTGGTAGCGGCGATAAATCAACCACTGAGAAAGGACACTCCACTGTCTCATGGATGATCTGGACTGGCCTACCCTCAGCTACCTCAAAGGTAGTGCGCAATGGCTCATGGCGATCTATCACAGTTTGCAAACTTTTAGCCAGGGCCTGAACAGATAGCGCCCCCTTGAGATGAAAGGCTTCAGGGACCGTGTAGAAAGGATGCTTGTTGATCAGCTGGTCTAAAAACCAGAGGGGCTCTTGCATCCAAGTTAGGGGTAACGGTTGATTACGCGTCGTTGGCTCTAACGGTAAAATCTTAGGCGTGGGCGACGCCGATTCGGCTGATAACCAAACTGCTAAGGCTTCTAGTTTGGCGGTCTCAAAGAATTGAAGAAATGAGACCTCACGGTTTAACGTTTCTCGGATGCGAGTAATCGCCTGAGTCGCTAAGAGAGAATCCCCCCCCAACTCAAAAAAATTATCATCGAGTCCCACCTGTTCGACCCCTAACACGGCCTCCCAGATGTGGGCCAATGCCTTTTCTAGGTCTGTGCTAGGGGGAGAAAACTTACGATCTATGGGCTGACCGGGGGCCGGTAGATTGCGGCGATCAACTTTACCGCTAGGTGTCAACGGAAAAGTCTCCAAGCAAACAATCGCGCTAGGTACCAGGTAACTGGGCAATCGGTCTTGCAAAAACTGGCGTAAGGTCCGCTCTTGAGTGGATGAATGAGAGGCGAACTGACCCGTCAGCGCTGATGCGATCGCATAGCCCACCAGACGTTTTTGACCGGGGCGATCTTCTCGGGCAATCACCACCGCCTCTGAC
>JBCDEB010000248.1:0-6593 GCA_039180005.1 Cyanobacteria bacterium P01_G01_bin.54
GAGTTCTGTTTAAGCGAAGCTATCGTATTCCTCAAAGCCTTGAAATCTCGTTGTCAAACCCGTTTGTCAGGGGTCCAGCCCCCCGACACCTCCCGCTGAGGGGGAGATTGCCCCCTCTGGCTCCGGTATTGCCGGAGGGGGCAATCTCCCCCTCAGCGGGAGGTGTCGGGGGGCTGGACCCCTGACAAACGGGTTTGACAACGAGATTTCAAGGCTTTGAGGAATACGATAGCTTCGCTTAAACAGAACTCACGTTAATAAAAATATGGGCGGGGGGCATGGTTTCAGGCTCCGATGCACCCTCTGACTCATACTAAATCTGCAAAGTATAGGGAGAGATGGCCTACTGATTATTCCTCGGGCAGGCGGGACGCAGATTCGACAAGCTCACTGACCACCTGCGCTATGGGCTTCTGGGCTCAATATCCCGTAGCGCGGGTGGTTGCTGAGCGCTTGTCCTGAGCGGAGTCGAAGGGGAGTCGAAGTCCATCTTGCCCGTCACCCGGATCAGCCTTCGCTTTCTGTGTTCATACAATCCGGATTCAGTATCACAACTATCTTTTGCAGCAGCACCGGGGTCAACGCTTCAGCCAAGCCCGCCATCGCAATCGCGGTACAGCCCCATTGATAAGCAAAGGCATAGTCTCGCCCCTCACCTAGGGCATCATAGAAGCCAATGGCAAACTGGAGGGCAGCGCGATCGCCCACCGCCTGACACATGCCAATCACAGTGGGAATATGCTCGGCAATCGCTGCCGCCTGCACCTGGGAATAGCAGGCATTGAGCAAGACACAGTCCACCTGATCGGTCAGCAGCTTAAACAAACCCGCGAGAGCCGCCTCCTGTACTAATCCCAAATCCGAATTACATACCCCAAATAAAAGTGCAGGATACTAGCGAAGACTGAGCCTGTCGTTGGCGAAGCCTCCCGGAGGGATAGTCTGAGCGGTCGGGCTCTCCCCGCTGGGGACGCTACGCGAACGACAAGCCCCGGACTGAGCGGAGTCGAAGTCTCAGCCCTCATCCCGGTTTTATTTGGGGTTTACCTAGCGGATTTGGTATGAGATGTTGGGGACGAGACAGAGGATATGACATCCGCACGACAGGGTAGACTTTTCAGCCCTACAACGAAAAAGCAGGGGTGACAAATTGATGTCTATCCCTTAGTCAACGCACCGCGTAGGGTGTGAACTGACGCTTAAACTCAGAATGGAAGCCCAACACAATATCTGAGGGGGCAACACCCATTTCTACTAACCGCTGGGCCACCATACTTTCTGTACCATTGTACTGAATCCAAATTTTGCCCGCTTGGATATCGCAATGGAGCACCGGGCCAAACACCCGTTTATCGCCCTGCCAACCCACGTAGGCCAGTTGATAATGGTCGCGCTCCTCATCAAAGATAAGCTGCTCTTGAACGGGTTCATCGGGAGACGTAGGACAAAACTGTTCTGTTAACAGTTGTTTAACCGCTTGTCGATAATGCACTAGTTTATCCATTGCTCAATCGTCTCCTCAAGCGGATGATAGATGATGAGTTTGACTTGATTGCGTTGGAGCGATCGCGCGATAAACGGCAGTTGAAAAAATTCTGTGTAGGTTCCGATAGGGACAGCTAAATAAGCCGCCCGCTCAGGCTCCTGTTCTTCCAACGCTTGACAATAGTTAAGATATTGACCCAACGCCATATGGAACTCATAGAGGGTTGACTCTGCAACAAAACTCTTTATCTCAACGGCAATTTTTTCGGTATCCCGCTGAGCGGCGATCGTGCTCTCGGCTGCCAAGTCGATCTGTAATTTAACGGCTTCGCTAATTCTAATCATGAAGGGATCATGGGTAATCTGCCAACCCTCCTTTTGCAAGGCAACTTTGACCTGTTGATGAAACTTATCTCTCGCCATGCTCAAGTTAAATCTATTTTGTGAAGTCGGCGAGGCATCAAAGAATCAACGATCGCTACTCCGGATCAACCCAGCGCCCATCGGACTTGATCAGCTCAATCAGCGCTTCCACACCCCGGTCTTCTTTCACCTTTTTAATTTCTTCCCGACCACGATAGAGGGCAATATAACCGGACTGCTTACCCACATAGCCATAGTCGGCATCGGCCATTTCACCCGGGCCATTGACAATGCAGCCCATCACCGCGATATCCAAACCCGTCAGGTGAGCTGTCGCTTCCCGGACTTGCTTGAGCACCTCTTCTAGGTTAAACAGCGTCCGCCCACAAGAGGGGCAAGCCACATATTCCACCATGGTTTTGCGCAGACCCAGAGCTTGCAAAATGCTATAGCAGACGGGGATTTCTTTTTCCGGAGACTCGGTTAGGGAAACACGAATCGTGTCGCCAAGGCCTTCGGCAAGCAGCGTACCAATTCCAGCCGTGGACTTAATGCGGCCGTATTCACCATCACCCGCTTCGGTGACACCCAGGTGCAGGGGATAGTCCATGCCCAATTCATCCATGCGTTTGACCATCAGTCGGTAGGCGGCTAACATGACCGGAACCCGCGAGGCCTTAAGGGAAATGACGATATTGTAAAAGTCCAGGGACTCACAAATGCGAATAAACTCTAGCGCTGACTCCACCATCCCCTCCGGTGTATCACCGTAGGTAAAGAGCATCCGCTCGGACAGAGAGCCATGATTAACCCCGATCCGCATCGCTTTGCCCTGATCCCGTAACGAGATGACCAACGGTTCGAGAGTCTTGCGGATTTTTGCACCGATCGCCGCAAATTCCTCCGCTGTATATTCAGTGCGATCGCTGCTGGGCTTCTCAAACACGTAGAGGCCCGGATTAATCCGTACCTTGTCTACATGTTTCGCCACCTCCAAGGCAATCCTCATCCCGTTGTGGTGTACATCGGCAACCAGAGGCACAGGCTGATAAGTATCGGCTAGGTCAGCTTTAATCTGAGCCAATGCCTTAACATGACCCATGCTGGGCACCGTGACACGGACAATCTCGCAACCGATTTCGTGAAGACGACGAATTGCCTTGACAGAACCGACAATATCCAAGGTGTCTTCGTTGATCATCGACTGCACCACAACCGGGTGACCACTGCCAATCGTGACGCTGCCCACCCGTACCGGACGGGTTTTGCGGCGACGAATGGCCGTATCCACGAGGGCATCAGCTTCAGGAATGGAGGACTGGACAGGCGGTTTGTCTAGGGTTTGCATGGCGGATGAGAAGGGGATTAAAGCGTGTTGAAGGTTGAAGTCAAATTGTTGCTTCTGGAGTGGGGCGCACACAGCCAAGGAATGTCGAATGGCCTTGCCCTCTAATGTAAAGCAATCAGCACAAAACTTAACATTCTCTAACCATCTATAACCCAATATTAACTAAACATTAAGCGCTGAAGGTTCCAGCCCCAAGGTTCGCACCAGGCGAGTCGTATCAAAATGGGCTTGCATCAGATCTTGGATGCAGCGGACTTTGATCGGCTCTTGGAGACGCACTTGCCCAAAGGCCTGATCGGCGATTTCTACGGTGGTCAGCGTATCCAAGTCAACGGAAAGAATCGGAATTTCCAGATCTTCGGCTCGGCTGAGAATAAAGTCTTGGGGGGTAGCATGGCCGGTGAGGATGAGACAGTTGGTGGACGTTTCTAAGGCGGCCAGTTGCAGTTCGGTGCGATCGCCCCCAGTGACGACGGCCATATTGCGGCCCTTACGGAAATATTCCAGCGCCGAGTTGACGTTCATCGCACCAATGGTGAGCGTTTCCACCATCAGATCCAAGCGATCGCCCCGGCAGAGTACCTTCGCTTCGAGTTGCGCGGCCAACTCTCGCACACTCACACTACGCAAGAGGCGATCGCGGGGCAACAGGCCCAACAACGGCAGCTGGTGGGTTTCCAGAAACGGCTCTAGGGTCTGCTTAACGGTTACCAGCTCAGCCTCAGGGACATCATTAATCAGAACCCCAATCAGGCGATCGCCCAGGCGCTGCTTCGCATCTAGGAGTTGATCAATCAATTCGATGGCATGGTAACGCGCGACCAACAGAATCGGTGCATCGATTTGCCGGGACATCTGCGCCAAAGACAGGTTCACCAAACTACCTTCTGAGAGGGTAGCCGGGCCTTCCAGAAGGATGAGTTCACCGGTTATATCCTGCAAATAGTCCTGCAGGGAGGGCAACTGAGGCGGTAGCCCAGACGACTCAGACTGCAAATAGCCCCCCAAATTGCTCGGATCCAGGCACAAAAAGGGGGGTTTAATCGCCGCCTCCGGTAAGGCAAGGCTTTGGATGATAAAACTGACATCGGCTTCGGCATTGACGGGGCAATGATCGTGCTCAATGGTTAAAGGCTTGCCATAGCCAATCGAGATGCCTTGTCGCTTGAGTTGGTCGGCAATGCCTAAAATGGCTGCGGACTTGCCGCTATACGCTTCGGTTGACCCGACTAAGAGATATTTGGCTCTGGCCACACCCACTCTCCCTTACTACTGTAAAAAATAACGACGATTTAAGGTCTTGCTTGGCGCAATCCTAACACGTGGCGATCGCCAGGGCACAGCATCAAATCCACCGTAGTAGCCTTGCAGAATTGCGGATAAACGACCCGACTAGAGCAAAATTAGCGAGGGGCTGTAAGGGCTGCTATCGCGAGACTTGAGCCGCTGATCTACATTGACCCACGTCGCTAGCTCTCCATGCGCAGCAGCTTGCGATAAAACGCCCGCGAAAAGTCGGTCTTGCGGGTGCGTTGGTAATTCATGATTACGTCAATGAGATAGTCCACAAAGTCTGAATTGGGCATGTCGATCTCGTAGCTCAGCTCGGCATTGCCATCAAACTGAATCCGGCAGCGGGTGCCATCGGAGGGAAGGCTTGAGGTGAACCAAGTCGCCACAAACGGCACACTCTCCCCACCCTCAATTAGGCGTTCGCCTTCAAGCGACCCCCCCTGGTAGAGCCCAATGGCCAGGGGCAACATTTTTCGCTTCTGACCCTGAAAATAGGGGACGTAGATCATTGCATCCTTTTTCGATGCAGGCTTTAGTTGCGCAAGCGACATGAATAGAAAATCAAATTCAGGTAATCTGGTCAAGCCTGTTTGAATCAGAAGGACGCTAAATCGATCGCTTGCTCTGTCGAGCCGGGAGCCGCTCGCTTGGCTGACCCCTCGCCCGTTGCAGGCGAGACCCCTGCGCGCTGAGTGCGGATTCAATTTTTCGGCTTCAGCAAACAGTACTTTATGCTATCTACTGAGATTGTAGGAGGCGTTGGCAGCCTTGGAACAGAATTTGCGAAAATTCCTCGCCGGGTTGGGGGGGAAACGCGATGAGATCTACCCCTTGAATTGCCCACAAACCCAGTCTTGAACCACCGTCAGCGCCGTTCTGTCCGCTGGCCGATCGCCCCGACAATCCGATCGCAGGTCATACCGGACACGAGGCTGCTCAATGTCATCCACCGCGACTACCGCCCAATATTCCCAATAGTTCTTGGCACTGCGATCGAGCTTGAGCAGACAGACGTGGCGATCGGCCCGGTCAAAGCAGATGAGGGGGTTAGCAGTGCAGGCGGTGAGCAGGAAGACCAAGGCGAGGGCGAGGAGTTTGAGGCGCACAGGGATTGGTGAATGAGTTGGGTACTTTGTGAATGATAAGGGGGTTGAATAGGAGAACAGCGGAATGTAGCTTCTGCTCAAGGTACTAGAGTGCAATTGTATCTGTAATCACTACTATTGTTCTTTCTCAAGACGGAGCGATCGCTGGATTTTGTAAAATAAACTTGACTCTCGGTGCTGCCCTATTTGATGATGCGGCAAAATCTGAACATCACCTAGATAGAGTGGTTTTGAGGTACGTTAATCCCCCTCAACCCCCCTTAGAAAGAGGGAGGCTCGATCCTCATCGCTTTGCCAAAGACTATGGAAGGTTGAAATAAAGTTCAAGAACTCCGAGCCTAGCATGACTTTAAACTCAAAAAGTATCAATACTCAATTGATTGGTTCTTTGGTACAAATTATTCAATCGCTGAGTGAACCTGAAAAACGGTTATTGAATCGCCGCTTAAATCCTCAACGGGATTGGATGATGACAAAACATAAGCTCCAAGCAGTACAAGGACAGTTTCGAAGTCAAGCGGAACTACAGCCATTAGATGTTGCCCAGATGATTCGTCAAGATCGTGATAACCGAATCGATGGATTGATGGATAGTTGTTTTCTGAAATATTAGAGTATGGCGAAAAGCTATCCGAGAATTTGTGTTGGGAACCTCGATTAATTGCTATTTTGGCGATTTCCGAGGGCTGAAACCATGAGAATTCGTTCTGCATCAAGTTCTTTGGGAATAATGGCTCGATGAGGCACGTGAGATTATGGCTCCTTCTTTGCTCTTTTATGAGGTGACGAATGCATTGCACCGTTATACTCTCGGTGGTTATATTACGACAGAGCAAGCAGATGAATTGGGAGCATCCCACTTTGGCACATCCAGACTGCATCGCCCTCATCCCCCAACCCCTTCTCCCTTTTTGGGAGAAGGGGAGCCGGATTCAAAGTCCCTCTCCCAGCTTGGGAGAGGGATTTAGGGTGAGGGCTTGCGTAACTGGGATGCACCC
>JBCDEB010000249.1:0-6557 GCA_039180005.1 Cyanobacteria bacterium P01_G01_bin.54
CATTGGCTCAAGCCTTGGATCTGTTGGATTTACCCACAAACGCTGGCGGGGATGCGCTTAAGGATTCTGAGCCTGTGCAATCCCTGAGTTCCCAGGTTTAGGTTGGCTGAGCGGCCCTGCTCAATCATTATAAAAACATCAGTCTCACCATCATTTCACCCTTAACATTCATATCTTTAAAACCATGGACTTCTTGCAACCCAAACTGCTCCTTACGACTTTATTCTTTGGCATCTATGCAGTGTCGTTGCTGCGGCCGATCGCCCAATTTGCCCTAGCCCAGTCCCCCAGTGCGCCCCCGAGCACCCGCCAGCTAGAAATTGCCCCCGTGGAGTTGCTGCGTTGGGTGGGGCTGCGGTTGATTTTGGTGGTGCCGTTGGTGGGAATCCAGTTGCTCTAGGGCTGTTCTTTATCTTCCCTGCTGTAAGCTGGTTTCGGCCAGCTTTTTTTATGGGCATGAAGAGCGGTCATGATTAAACTGCTCACAGAATCGACGCCTATCATAGAGATAGAGAGACGATCGCTCTGGGAGTGAGTACAAATGAATAAACGAACTTGGTTTTGGCTTGGGGGTGGGGGTGGATTGGCGTTGGTAACGGGTCTCATGACCCTCATTTTATCGGTCACGCACAGTTGCGCCTGTGGTATTGAAGCGAAAGATTTTGTCGGGGCGATCGCTCGCGGTCAACAGGCTCATTATCTTGAGTTCGGTCGGTTTAGTGGGGCGATCGAGCCCCTCAATTTAGGCATGCCATCGGAAACGAAGCGAAACCGTTACGTTTTTGAGGTCACAGCGCATCAAGCGTTGGTCTACGCGCAACCCAAGCAGAAACATTTATCTGCTTATGTCAGCGGCGTTTTTCTGCTCAATTCTCAGGGTGAGATGAAGGACATTGTTTGTGCTGCCGATCGACCCGGCAGCCAGGAAATTTCACCCCCCACATTGGTGAACAGTCAACCCACTTGTGGCCAGGGGAGTCACGCTATTTGAAGATTTCGCAACACAAAGCTGAACATTTACAGGCTCGGCAGGCTGTAAGACAGCAGCCATGACCACATTCGGCTCGTTTTTGCTTACGATTTTACAGCGTAATGGGTTGAGGGCAGGGAGACCCAGCCCCTACAGTTGGAATAATATTTTATGCCCTACAATCCCGATCTCCATTGCCGACGTTCTTTACGATTGAAGCATTATTATTACAGCCGAGCGGGGGCATGTTTTTTAACGCTTTGTGCTCAGAATCGTGACTAGGATTATCGGTTTAAAATTTGCCTCACCCTTCAATCAACAACATGGTATGCCGTAATTGCTGTGCTGCCGTCTGGACTGTAAATCGCTTCGATGCGTCGGTATTGTGGATGTGTCCACCACACTTTGAGTCGGTTGCCTCTGGCCGGTGCTGACCCGGCTTTTTTGTAGTCTGCCCCCAGGAGTAGCGCCTCAAATTCTCCGGTCGGTAATGTTTTGGTGGTGATTTGCGCAATACCGTCGAGTCGGTGCTTATCGAGGGTCATAGCTGTCTGTGTAGGTACTATAGATGCGGTAGCCGGGGAGGACGAGAGCGATGCCTGTTTTGCTGTGAATCGTACCTGGGTAGTTGTCTTCCGGCAGGCTACCCCCAAACCGAATTTGGAGAGGCCCTAGCCAAAGGTAAAAGCCGGGAATGAGGCAGTCGAGACTATAGGCAATGGCTTGCAGCCGGGTTTTGGGCTTGATGGTTTGAGAGTCTGTGAGGGTCATGGGAGTGGGGAGATGGCTTGCATTCTATGCTATCGCTCCGACCTAGCTAGCAACAGAATTTTGGGCTAGATTTGAAGGCAAGTCTTTTTGAGTAGCGGAACCGGAGGGGTAGCGATGACGCGGGATGAGGTGTTGGCAAAGATTGAGCGAGCGGCGGATGAGGGATGGCGAGAGTTAAATTTGTCTGGGGTGGGGTTGAAAAAGTTACCGCCGGAGATCGCATCCCTCCAAAATCTCCAATCTCTCTACCTCGAAAACAATCAAATCAGTGAGATCTCTGAAGCGCTAACGTCCCTCCAGAATCTCCAATTTCTCTACCTCAGAAACAACCAGATAAACAAAATACCTGAATCACTTCCTTCTCTAAAGAGTCTTAAATTTATATACTTGGCCAATAATCAAATTAGAAAGATATCCGAGGCACTCGCTTCTCTCCAGTCTCTCAAGTCCATAAACCTCGAAAACAACCGAATTACCGAGATCCCTGAGGTACTAATATCTCTCGAAAACCTCCAATTTATTAACCTGTCAAACAATCAAATTAGCGAGATCCCCGAAGTGCTCACCTCTCTCCAATCTCTCCGATTCATTAATCTTTCAAATAATCAAATCAGAGAAATTCCCGAGGCGCTCGCTTCCCTTCAATTCCTCCAATCAATCAACCTATCGAATAATCAAATCAGAGAAATTCCCGAGGTACTAGCTTCCCTTCAATCTCTCCAGCATCTCGACCTCTACAATAATCAAATCAGTGAGATTCCTGAGTCGCTAGAAACACTTTTTTCCAACCTAGAGAAACTGGACTTACGAGAAAATCTGCTGTCGATTTCGCCGGAAATCTTAGAGGATTACAACAATCCAGCGCACATTCTTAACTATCTTCGTCAACTCCACAGTAATCAAACCAAACCCCTCAACGAAGCCAAACTCCTACTCGTGGGTCAAGGCAGCGTCGGCAAAACCTCCCTGGTCAAACAACTAATTGACCAAAAATTCGACCCTAACGAACCCCAAACCGATGGTTTAAGCGTCCGGCAATGGCCGATCGAGGTCAACAGTAAAACCGTCCGGCTCAATGTCTGGGACTTTGGTGGTCAAGAAATTTACCATGCTACCCACCAATTTTTCTTGACAAAGCGCAGTCTCTATCTCCTGGTTTGCAACTGTCGTACCAGTGAAGAAGAAAACCGTATTGAATACTGGCTCAAGCTGATCCAGACCTTTGGCGGTGGTTCGCCGGTGCTCATTGTTGGCAATAAAAAAGACGAACAACCCCTTGATATCAATCGCCGCGCTCTACGAGAGAAGTATCCTAACATTGTCACCATTATAGAAACCTCCTGCCAAACTAGCGATGGAATCGACGATCTTCGCCACGCCATTACTACTCAGATTGAAGAACTTCGAGAAGTCCATAACCTTCTACCCCTGACCTGGTTCGATGTCAAAGAACAGCTTGAACAGATGCCAAAAGATTTCATTTCGTACAACGAATATATTGGCATCTGTTACGAACACCAGATTCCTGAAGAGCACAACCAAGAACACCTCATTGACTTACTTCATGATTTGGGATTGGTGCTTAACTTTCGGGAAGATCAGCATCCGACGATTCTCCAGAACACCAATGTCCTGAATCCTAACTGGGTGACGGCGGGCATCTATGCGATTCTCAGTGATGAAATCCTCAAGCTCCAGGCTAAAGGGATGCTAAATCTCGCTGACCTGAGCTGTATTCTTGACTCTGAGCGCTACCCCGCCGAGCGGCATCACTATCTCACCGAACTAATGAAAGAATTCCAGCTCTGCTTTGAGCTACCGGATTGCCCTGATGCACAGCGCTTTTTGATTCCGGGGCTGCTGCCCAAGGATGAACCGGAGCAAGCACGTTTAGCAGGCGACACCCTAGACTTTCAGTATCACTATCTTGTCTTGCCCGGTAGCATCATCTCCAGATTTATTGTCCTTAGCCATGAACAAATCCACAAGCAAATCTGGTGGCGCAGTGGCGTGATGCTGGTCTACTACGAGAGTGAGGAAATCCACAATATTGCCCGTGTTAGAGCAGATCCAGAAGACAAGAAAATCTTCATCTCAATCAGTGGTCGAGAAACAACCCGTCGGGAATTTCTCGCCCTGATTCGGAATACATTCAACACCATTCATCGCAGTTTTGCTGACCTTGATGTCACAGAATGGGTTCCGGTTCC
This sequence comes from Cyanobacteria bacterium P01_G01_bin.54, assembly GCA_039180005.1. Lineage (GTDB taxonomy): Bacteria > Cyanobacteriota > Cyanobacteriia > Cyanobacteriales > Spirulinaceae > SIO3F2. The sequence goes on from JBCDEB010000249.1 coordinate 3,952, forward strand.
CGAGCATCCCAAACATCCACCGCTGAAATACAAAGAATTACTCGGTCTGGAGCAGATGGGAGTGACGGAATATCCAATTGGCACATTGGGAATTACTATCAATCCACGTGAGCTTCTGGAGGGTTACGAGCCACTAGAAATGCGCCGACAGTTTACCCAAGATATCCAAATTATCAATCAAATCTACACCAACAAATCACCAGAAAAAAATCAACAATATAGCGGAGAGGAAGTTAAATCTTCGGAAGCAAAAACAGACTTTTTCTCTTGTCTAAAAAGAACATCCACTACTGTATGGGCAGCGGTAATTGCTTTTTTGGGTTTGGTAATGGCAATTGGTGGATTTGCAGGTGGACTAAACGACCTAAATGACTTTTGGGACAGGGAAGTTGAGCCGCGATTGCCCGAGCAAACGGAGCGCTAATCCACTTCTAATTAAAAACTGTAGGTGGGTTGATATAGAAAGCCCAACCTGTTGCTTTGTCAAGAACGAAATGAGGAGTTGTCGCAAGATTGAATTGAATCCAGAAACCCAGTATCAGCAATGGTTGTGTTGGGTTTCGCTGGGCTCAACGCCAACCTACAATTTAAGGTTGACGCTGCACTACATATAAACTGCATTGATAACCGAAACCCCGAACCCACCCCGGTCTACGCTACGCTTGACCGCCTCTCCCGAGAGGGGATTTTCTACGGTGAAATCTCTGACGAGAGGAGTACCCTCGGTCGAGGGGGGAGGTGGATCAATGCACACACTTTTTGGAGTAAGTTTATTTCTACTTTCTGTTTGCCTTTGGCGAACTTCAACGTGCTGACTTAAGAAGCGAAGCCCACCCATGCCCACCTCGCCCCACCCGATCCCCACTATCATCATTTCCAATGACTCCGAAGGGACGATCGCCTACCTCAAAAAAGCCGGCAACCAACAGGAAAAATTGATTCTTTACAGGCAACTCCACAGCGATCGCGCTTGCTTTTGGGCCCAAGATCACAAACTCGTGATCACCACCCGTCCCGTGCCCCACCTCGCCTACCTGCACCAGACCCTCGGCTATAAACAGGTGCAGAACATATCCCCCCAACAGCCCAGTCTGTTCTTGAGTTTAGATATCCTGCATGAGCCCCAGCTCATCCAAGGTATTGTGGATTTTGCCGGCCCAAACCGCACCCTTACTCTAATTCCCTACGCCAACACCCATGAGTTTTTGCAACTCGTCGCCAGCCTACGATCGCAATATGGCTTGACGATTTTGTTACCCGAGAGCCCCGCACCCGATCGTCTCTGGTTACGCGACTATATCAGCACCAAATCCGGCTTCCGCACCCTGGTCTCGCAATGGTTGCGATCGCCATCCTTGCCCCCCTGCCCCCCCGGCATGATCGCCCAACGTCTAGAAACCGCCGCCGAAATGGTGTACTGGTTTATGCAAAATCATCAGGCTTGCATTGTCAAAATTGACGATGGCGCAGGGGGTCAAGGTCAGGTGCGGTTTGAGCCCCACCAACCGCCAAACTCAAATTTTTCGCCCGCGACTATTTTAGAAACCTTAGAGAAGAACCCCTTTTTTCAAGGTGAGCTGCAAGACATCGCACCGATTGTGGTGGAACAATGGATTCAAACCGAGCCGATCGTCTCACCCACGATCGAGTTTTATGTGCCCCCTTTGGGTCAGGGAGAGCCGCAAATTAGCTATGTGGGTAATCAACTGTTTATGGATTTGGGTCAGTATGCCGGGATCATTATTGCCCAGGAACTCTCCGCCGAACCGTGGTATGCCGCTTTGACCCAAGCCGGACTTTGCATCGCCCAGCAGTTGCAAAAGGGGGGCTATGTGGGACATTTTGATCTGGATGCCGTGGTGGATGAGGGCAATAATCTATTTCTGCTGGAGAGCAATCCCCGCCGCACCGCCACCACCAGCGTCCATGAGTTTGCCCAATTCCACTTTGGGCCCAATTATTTAGAGCGGCTGGTGTTGTTTGCGGATGATGAAATGGACAGTGGTCCGATCAATAATTTTGCTCAACTCCAGGCGGCAATTGGTGATTTATTATATTCACCCCAAGCCAACCCCGATCGCCCGCCCTCTGGTGTGGTGGTGACGATCGCCTCCACCCTTGAAACACTGCATCGGTTTGGCTGTGTGATGATTGCTGCTTCAACCCAAGACGTCTTCGCGTTGCACCAGCAGCTTCAGGAGCGGTTGCGCCGACTCGTTGGATGATTACTTTGAGAATAGACGGGATTCATATCCTTGCGCTGAGTCAGCAAAGCTAGCGAGATCCCCCCGGCTGCGCCGACCCCCTTGGTAAGGGGGTTCTATCGTCAAACTTGCTCAAGTAAACTAACCTGATATCAAATCCGCTAGGTAAACCCCAAATAAAACCGGGATGAGGGCTGAGACTTCGGCAAGCTCAGTCCAAGGCTTGTCGTTCGCGTAGCGTCCCCAGCGGGGAGAGCCCGGCCGCTCAGACGTTCGACAGTTCGGCAAGCTCACTGCACCGCAGGCTCAGTCTTCGCTAGTATCCTGCACTTTTTTGTGGGTACAGAACCTGGATTTACTTTGAAAATAGACAATGTTAATACTCTTGCACCAAGTAAATGA
>JBCDEB010000250.1:0-6535 GCA_039180005.1 Cyanobacteria bacterium P01_G01_bin.54
GCAGCGTATGAGCCGTTTACCTCCACCTTGTAATTGACTGAGTCCTGCAGTTCGCGACGCATATTCCAGGCAATCAGCGCCCCTTCACCACTGACAGGATCTTCAGCCAGATTAAATTCAAACGTGTGGATCATCCTGCCGACAATCTCACTAGACGCAACTTTTAAGTCAATAGATCGATCAGAGATATGCTTATAATCCGCGACAATTGCCATGGTAGATAGTTCCTTTATTGTTTAGGTTTAGAGAGCCAGGCGAGCATTGAACCACTCCCTTCGCTCGTCTCCCCACTTTAAGCAGCACTGCTGGGGGGTGGCAGTACCCCTTCAGGTGCTTTATGGACTAGATACGCTGACCCGATGAGGGCGTCAGCTCTGATATGCCCATCCATCAGCTAGCAATATTTAATGAGGTGTGCTAAATATGTAATCAGTTACGTAATTGGCATTATGTAATGGATTTTTATCATCAAACTGGAAAAATGGCGCTGGGTAGTCGTCTCCGTCGTCTCAGTGAACGGTTCATGGAAGATGCGGCGAAAACCTATGCCCTATACGAAGTAGGGCTAGACCCTAAGTGGTTTCCCGTCTTTTATGTGCTCTCCCATCAGCCGACCGCGTCGATCACTGAAATTGCTCAAATCATTGGTCATTCCCATCCGTCTGTCAGTCAAATTGTCAAAGAAATGAAGACAAAAGGACTGGTGATTACCCACAAAAGCGACCAAGATGCCAGGGTCAGTATGGCGAGCCTGTCTGACACTGGGAAACAACTGCTCCCCAAAATCGACAAGCAGTATCTTGACGTGGATCAGGCTGTTGAAACGCTGTTGTCAGAGGCACAATCTGATCTCTGGAAGGCGGTTGAAGAGGTTGAGTTTTTGTTGAATGAAAAAAACTTTTTTGATCGGGTGCGAGAGACCCGTAAACAGCGAGAACGCGAGCAGGTTGAGATTATTGATTACTCACCTGACTTTCTGGAGGACTTCAAGCGGTTGAACTATAACTGGATTGAGCAATACTTCAAGATCGAGGATGCCGACCGTCAATATCTTGAACATCCGCAGGAAAAGATTTTAAACCCAGGGGGGCATATCTACATGGCCCGTTTTGACGGTGAGATTGTGGGGACGTGTGCTTTAGTTAAATTGGATGATGATATCTATGAACTGGCGAAAATGGGGGTTGCTGAAGACGTCAGAGGTCGGGGAGTGGGTTGGGTGTTAGGGCGCGCTGCGATCGCAAAAGCCCGAGAACTCGGCGCAAAGTCTTTATATTTAGAAAGCAACACGGTTCTAGAGCCTGCCATCAAGCTCTACCAGAAATTAGGCTTTCAGAAAATGGTTGGACATCCCTCCCCCTACGAGCGGTGTAACATTCAGATGGAACTGAAACTTGTTTAGTGAGGTGAGAAAGTTTTATGGAATACAAAGCGTTAAACTTCCAAGAGAAGCTGAGTCTGTTTGACGAACAGTGGACCCCAAAAGTCATTGCTGAGATGAATGACTATCAGTTCAAAATCGTCAAAATCAAAGGTGACTTTATCTGGCACGATCACCCAGACACGGATGAAACCTTCATCGTCCTCGAAGGCAATCTGCGGATTGATTTTAGGGACGGCCAGGTTAATCTCGCCAAAGGTGAAATGTATGTTGTTCCTAAGGGGATTGAGCACAAACCTTTCGCAGAAGATGAGGTCAAAATGCTCCTGATCGAACCTCGCGGGGTGCTCAATACAGGGGATAAAGGTGGTGAGCTGACTGCCGAGAATGATGTCTGGATCTAGTCTTCTTCTTCTGACTCACTGATGTCAAACCATGAGATTAAAACTGGGTACATACCCGGTTCAATGGGGCGTGTGGCTGAGCTGCATGGGACTTACTATCACCAGCACTGGGGATTTGGGCTGTTTTTTGAGGCCAAGGTTGCCACTGGGCTGTGCGAATTTTTGATCAGGTATGATGAAAATCGAGACGGGTTTTGGACAGTCTCGGTGGCAGGCAGGGTTGAAGGTGCGATCGCGATTGATGGGATTGAAGCCGAGAGCAAGGGCGCTTATCTGAGATACTTTATTTTGTCAGATGTCCTGCGTGGGAAAGGGATTGGGAAACAATTAATTAATCTAGCCATTGATTTTTGTCGCAGCCGACAATATACGCGTGTATATCTGTGGACCTTTGAAGGTCTCAATACAGCCCGTTATCTGTATGAAAAAATGGGATTTGTACTGGTTGAGCAGGGCCAGGGAAATCAGTGGGGTAAGCCCGTGAATGAGCAGCGATTTGAGCTGAATCTAGGCTAATGTTGAGCCATATATAACTGTTGCCGAACTTTTAAGGACTGCCTACTGATGAATTTGCCAATTCTGATCATTGGGCCTCACTATGCAGATAAAAGCGCGGCTGGCAGCTTGCTGGCAGCGCAGCTAGAGCTACCCTTTATCCCTTTCTGGCAGATATGTGGGCAATACTGGCAGGAGCTTGACATTGACGGGTCTGTGCTCGACCCGGTCTGGCAAAATGACAATAAAGACAAGTTTGATTGGTTTTATCGCTACATGATGCCGTTTGATGCCTATGCGATTGAGCGCGGTGTCGTTGAACACCCCATATGTGTTATGGAGTTGGGATCGCCCCAGTCAGTTTATGATGATACTGAGCTTTTTAACCAAGTGAGTCAAGCTTTAGAAGCCTGTAGCGTGGTTTTGCTTTTGCCATCAGAGGATGTGGAAGAGTCTTTACAGATTCTGGAAGAGGAGAATCGCGACATGATCAACGGCATGGAGCGGAACGAATATTTCGTTAAAGATCACTCCAACTATGACCTGGCACAATATATTTTCTATACCCAAGAGAAAACGCCAGAGCAAACTTGCGATGAGATTCTCGCTCAGATCGATCTGAATGACTCCAATATTATTTTGATTGGGCCGCGCGGTGCTGGGAAAAGTACCATTGGGCGTCTTTTATCTCAGAAACTCGAACGCCCGCAGGCCGCTATGGATCAGTTGAGGTTTGACTACTATGCAGACGCAGGCTGGGGACCTCAAGAGCAGAGAAGAACTTTTGAAAATGAAGGTCAGGAAGGATATTATCGTCGCTGGAAACAATTTAGACTGCCTGTGATAGAGCGCATTCTGATCGAACATCAAAACTGTGTGATTGACTTTGGGGCGGGCCATTCCGTCTTCGAAGACAGTGCAGATTTTGACCGCGCTCGTGGGCTGTTAGCTCCCCATGCCAACGTAGTGTTACTGATGCCGTCGCCCGATCAGGATGACTCTGTTGCTATTCTGCATCAACGCAACACTCCTCGTATCAATGGAATGGAGGCAGACCGCTTTTTCCTTACCCATCCTTCTAACCGCGAATTGGCTACGCTGGTGGTGTACACGCAAGGGAAAACGCCTCCTGAAACCAGAGATGAGATTTTACAACATTTAAAAGCATCTAGATAATTTAACTTTTGAGGACACGATTATGCCGTATGTCAATATCCAGATTACCCAGGGTGCCACAAGGGCTCAGAAGGCGGAGTTGGTTAAGGATGTGACGGATTCTCTGGTTCGAGTGCTGGATAAAAAACCAGAGCATATTCATATTGTCATCCAGGAGATTAAGGAGGAAGATTGGGGATTCTCCGGGTTACTAACGGATGAGTGGAAAAGACAGCAAGGTCAACAGCAGGGTCAAGGGATGACCCCCGATTCTCCACAGCTGTGATCCAGTGGATCAGACGATGAAACCACCTCCAGAGTAAGGTGGTTCCTATGAAAATAGTCATGGTGTAATGGTGACCTTTGACAGATTGAAAATAGGCGTCAGCAGACTAACGTAGGGGCATCTATCAAAGATACTCCCATGAGTTTGCAGTTGCCCTCCACGTCTGAGCGGGTTTCTATCTCACCGGTAGAAACTGCTTTCAAGCGCCCAAAGAAACATCGCCTCATTCAAAGTGTCGCTGGCCTCCTCGTTTTCGGCTTCCTCACAGGCGGCAGCTATCTGCTCTATCGGCAGTTTGTCTTGGTGCCGCAACAGCAGGAGCAGGCTCAAACCCGTACCGTGAATGTTGAAACCGCCACACTCCCGATTACAGTTGCAGCCAACGGAACAGTTGAGCCTGAGCAACTGACGAATGTCAGCCCTAAAACCTCAGAGCGTTTGCAGCGCGTGACCGTTGCCGAGGGCGATGCTGTAACCGCAGGGCAAGTTTTAGCCTATATGGATGATTCTGATTTGCAGGGGCAGCTGATTCAGGCACAGGGGCAACTCGCCTCGGCCCAAGCGAATCTGGCTATGCTTATTGCCGGGAACCGTCCCCAAGAGATTGCCCAGGCCGAGGCGACCCTGGCCAGTGCTGAAGCCAGCTTAAATCAGGCTGAGGAAGAGCTGCGTCGCTATGAGGGTCTTTATGCCGAGGGGGCGATCTCTGCGCAGGAAACAACAAGCTATCGAACCGCCCGTGATACGGCCCAGGCCGAGGTAAATAGCGCACAGCAGGCGCTAAATCTGAGTCAAGCAGGTAGCCGTCAGGAAGAGATCGCGCAGGCCGAAGCGGATGTGATACAGGCGGAAGGGGCCTTGACGACGATTGAAACTCAGATTGAAGATACAGTAATTCGGGCTCCTTTTAGCGGCGTGGTGACCGCCCGCTATGCTGACCCAGGCGACTTTGTATCTCCTTCCACGGCTGCGAGCGAAACGTCTTCTTCCTCTTCTTCCTCGATTCTCTCTTTGGCATTTAATTATCAGGTGGTGGCTAATGTGGCAGAAACAGACATCGCTCAGATTCAGGCGGGGCAATCGGCCAGCATCCAGGCCGACGCTTACCCAGATCGACAGTTTGAAGGTACCGTGGCCCAGGTTGCAGAGCAAGCAACGGTCAGCTCTAACGTGACCAGTTTTGAGGTGCGGGTCAATCTGTCTGAAGATACGCAGTCACAGCTACGGCCTGGGATGAATGTAGATGTTGAATTCCAAGCGGGTGAGCTAACTAACGTGCTGGTGGTGCCGACCGTTGCTGTTGTGCGAGAGGAGCAAGGAGAAGGCGTCTTGGTCTTGAGCACAGATGGCACACCCCGGTTTCAACCGATCGAAACTGGATTAACGGTCGATGATCGAACAGAGGTGACTGCAGGACTGGAAGGGGATGAAAAGATTGTTTTGAGTGCGGCCCAGGGGCTCCCTGAAAATCGGCAAAATCGAGGGGGTCCACCGTTGATACCCGGAGGTGGCTCCGGGGGTGGCCCTGGCGGCGATGGCGGCGCACCGGGAGGGAGTGGTCCCGATGGTTAAAACCCTTCAGAAAGTGTCTCTAGAGGCTGTCCATCTGCCCTCGATTTCCATAGCAGAAATTTTGGCGATGGCGATCGCAGCTCTGTGGAGTAACAAATTACGAACGGCTCTCACCATGTTAGGTGTCATCATTGGCATTACTGCTGTGATTGCAGTGACCTCAGTGGGGCAAGGGGTGCAGTCTGCTACAGAAGCAAATTTGCAGGGCCTGGGTGCAGATTTGTTGCAGGTGCGGGCAGGGGCTGCCAATACGGGTAACGTCAGCCAGGGGAGCGGGAGCGCGACCACGCTCACCTGGAGCGATGCCCAGGCAATCGAATCTCAGGTGTCGGCAGCTGGGACAGTCACGGCTTATCTTCAGCAAACTACCCAGGTCGTTTATGCCGAAAACAATACGTCCACTACTATTTTAGGGACAGATACAAACTACGCAGAAGTTAATAATATTACATTGCAATCGGGGCGTTTTTTTACCTCAGATGAGCTGGTAGAAGCTCAGGCAGTGGCTGTTTTAGGGCCGACTGTAAGGGATGATTTATTCGGCAGCAATCGTGAGCCTATCGGCGAAAATATTCGGATTCAAGGGCAGCGGTACAGTGTGGTTGGGATTGCCAATGAGAAAGGTGCCCAGGGTCGAGAGAACCCGGATGAACAGATTTATGTGCCGCTTACAAATATGTCAGCCCGGTTAGTCGGCAACAACGCCCTGAGTGGGATTGCTGTTCAGGGTATTTCTGTGAAAGTGACCGAACAAGATCAGTTAGAAGCGGTTGATTTTCAAATGACAAACCTCCTGCGGGTGCGCCACAATATTTATCCCGCCAGGGGCGATGAGGATGATTTTCGGATCATAAGTGCGGCTGATTTGGTGGCAACCCTGACCAGTACGGTGGGCCTGTTTACGATGATGGTGGTTGCGATCGCAGCCATCTCCCTGGTCGTAGGCGGCATTGGCATCGCCAACATTATGCTAGTCTCGGTGGTAGAGCGCACCCGAGAGATTGGCGTCCGTAAGGCAGTCGGGGCAACGAATCGGGCAATTTTAAGCCAGTTTTTAGCAGAGGCGATCGCAATCTCCGCTGCGGGGGGTATCTTCGGCGTGGGGCTAGGCGTTGCAATTGCCCGGATTGCAGCAACCCTATTTGACTTTCCCTTTGTAATTTCTCTTTGGTCAATTATTTTTGGGGTGGGGCTCTCTTTTTTGATTGGCATTGCGGCAGGGGTGATTCCCGCCCGCAGCGC
>JBCDEB010000251.1:0-6497 GCA_039180005.1 Cyanobacteria bacterium P01_G01_bin.54
CAGGGGACCAGCCCCCCGACACCTCCCGCTGAGGGGGAAATTGCCCCCTCAGACTCCGGCAATATCGGAGCCAGTATTGTTGATTTCAGTGAGTTTTATAAGCTTTCGTGCCCTTGGCTTAACCGAAACTCAGGTTAAGTTTTAAACTTTGAACTTTGAACTTTTAAACGTTGAACCCTGGCCTCTAATCTTTCTCGCCCAGGAGCCAATAAGTGGTCATTTTGCCTTTGCCTTTGACTTCAAGGTCGCCCCGTTTCTTTAGCTCAAAGCGATCTTTGAGCAGTTCATAGGTTGCTTGGGTCACTTGAATTTGGTTGGGTTCGCCTTGGGACTCCATCCGGGAGGCGACATTAACCGTATCTCCCCACAGATCGTAGCCAAACTTGGTGACACCAATCACCCCCGCAACCACTGCCCCTGTATTAATGCCGATTCGCAGTGCGTAGTCTTGGCCGCCAACCTCGGCATTGTATTGCATGATGTAGTCAATCAAATCGAGTGCCATATTCGCGGCGCGACGCGCCGCGATGGTCGCAGCGAGCTCAGCATCCTCGTCATAGGGCTCGGGTAAACCCGCCACTGCCATATAAGAGTCGCCAATGGTTTTGATCTTTTCTAGCCCCCATTGGGAGGCAATATAGTCAAATTCGGAGAAGATGGTGTTGAGCACCTCTACCAATTCGGTGGAGGACATTTGCGTTGAGAGTCGGGTAAAGCTAACCAGGTCAGCAAAAATCACCGTGACGCTCTCAAAGGAGTCGGCGATCGTCCCTTCCTCTTGTTTAAGACGCTGGGCGATCGGCTCGGGCAAAATATTGAGCAGCAGTTCTTCTGAGCGCTGCTGTTGTTGTTGGAGGGCCTCACTGGCCTGCTTGGCAGGGGTAATGTCCCGGGCAACCCAGAGTACCGTCTCCGCTGAGAGCGGCGACACATTCGCTGAAAACCAACGCTTGCTATATCGAAGGGGGAGGTAATATTCAATGGTTTTGGCAACCTGTTGCTCTAACACCGCCTGAATGGTTTGCAAATGCTCCGCCACCTGCTCTGCCGGGAAGAAATCTTGCAGATGATGACTTACCGCCATTTGGGCCGAAAGACTCTCATGGTTGAAATGGGTGGGGGCAATTTTTTGGCAAATACCCTGGCGATCGAAAACCAGAATCATATCATTCATAGCGGCAAAGAGCGCCATTAATTCCATTTCCGAAGCTTGCAGCGCCTCTTCAATTAAAATTCGACTCTGAATTTCGCGCTCTAGGCTTTCATTGCGCTCCTCTAACATCAGCTGCAACTGCAAAAGTTGGAGCTGATGCTCCACCCTTACCATCACTTCAGCAAAATGAAAGGGTTTAGTGATGTAGTCTACCCCACCCACCCCAAAGGCTTTTACCTTATCGACGACATCTTGCAGCGCACTGACAAAAATAACGGGAATGTGGGCGGTTTTGGGATTGTTCTTGAGTCGACGACAGACCTCATAGCCGTCCATACGTGGCATATTAATATCCAATAGCATCAAATCAGGTGGCGAAATTTGAGCTGCTTTGAGGGCCATCTCTCCACTTAGCACACTCCGAACCCGATGTCCCTTCTGAGAGAGCAGAGAGGTCAACAGGCGCAAGTTTTGCGGCACATCATCGACGACCAAAATATCCCCAGAGGGGATGTCTATCGCAGCAGAGGGAGAGGGAGTACTCACTAAATCCGGTTAAAACTTAAGGGTATTGAAATCAAGGAAAAAGATTCACTGTGGATGTTGTATTCCGGGTAGATCTGATGTTGGATGCTCACGCTGTGAGATAATTGGTAGCCAAGCGGTTACAAAAAACGTTTAGAAAATAAATATCAGTCAGGTTAGATAGAAGGCAGGCATGCTTTCACGTCAACTCACTCACCCTGCTTGTCATCGGCTCAGACATCTAGAGTTATAACTTAAAGTTAATTTGCAAATCTTCATACAAAGCGATGATGCTCCTCCTATTGTAGTGCAGAAACTTATGGGGAAAGTGCCCCTGCTGCTGGAATTTAGGCGCGTTATCCATTCACCACAGCTCACCCCAACAGCATTGCAGAGCAGGTGCTCAAGCATCTGACCTAAACCCACTCGTGAGGGGCGAAACAGCTAACGAAGCCTGATCTATTTTGCAACCCAGAATAGACGTTTTAAACTTTCCCCAACTCGATCGAGGGCAACGACAGGAGGTTGCCCCGACAATGTTCCAAGAATTACATCTCTCAAATGTGACTTTAGTCTAGCGGATGATGCGCTCTGGGTACGCCTTGCTTGGATTATAGACCACTACGCGATCGCGCCCGTTGGCCTTGGCCTCGTACAGACATTGATCGGCACAACGAATCAGCCAACTCGCTGGCTGTTGTCGATTGGGCGTGAGGGTCGCAACCCCAAAACTCATGGTCAGATACTCGCTGTCGGGTGAGCCCTGATGGCTAATTTGCAGTTTATGGATGTGCTGACGACAGGTCTGGGCAAAAGTGACCATCTGGGACGGCGAGGTGTGGATGCTCAAAATGCCAAACTCCTCACCCCCGTAGCGTGCCACCAGAGTTTCCTGATGCGGCAGCACCTCAGCAATAACGGCTTGCAAGAGCTGGGCCACTTGCTGCAAACAGCGATCGCCCTCGAGATGGCCATAGGTGTCGTTATACCGCTTGAAATAGTCCACATCCGCAAGGATCAAAGACACCCAGCCGGGGCAGGCATCCATATTCCAATAGTGCGCCAAAAACTGATCAAAGCGGCGGCGATTGGCAATCTGCGTCAAACCGTCTAAGTCTGCTAACGCTTGTAGCTTGTCCAAGGCATCTCGCAAGGCCGCTTCGACAATGGCTCGCTGACGTACCTCTTGCTCAAGCCGATTGTTTTGGCGCTGGAGTTGCTGGCTCAAGCGTCGGATTTTCAGTTGGCTCTCTACACGGGCGATCACCTCGGCCCAATGGAAGGGTTTGGTGATATAGTCTACGCCACCCACCTCAAATCCTTTAACCTTGTCCATCACGGCGTCATAGGCACTGATAAAAATAACCGGAATGCTACAGGTCGTCTCCGCTGCTTGGAGACGACGACACACTTCATAGCCATCCATCTGGGGCATACTCACATCCAGCAGAACCAGATCTGGGATATCTTGTTGGACGATCTGCAATGCGGATTCCCCACTTGAAACGGTCTGGACTGCATAGTTGTGTCGCGTCAACAACGTTGAGAGCACCCGTAGATTCATCTCTGTATCGTCAACAACTAGGATGTATCCTTTTGGCGTTCCCACGCTTGCCGTTTCCGAGCCTCGGGTCATGGACTCAAATTCTCCATCGTCAGCCAGCTTTTGTTGGGGTTCAGACGCCGATTGCCCACTCCTTAATAATTTTACGGTGAATCTTGGGGTGATCTGGGAAGGGCCCGATTGGGCTCAACGTCAGCCAACTCAATCGAGTTGTTGCCTGAGGATCAGAGGGAACTGAGTACGATATGATAAGTCTTGCGTTTCAAGCTTGAATTTTTATGCGGTCTTATATTGCTGCGGCGCTCCAGATGACCAGCAAACCGAGTGTGACAGATAATCTGCTCCAGGCAGAGGAGCTCATTGAACTGGCAGTGCGGCAAGGAGCAGAGCTGGTCTGCTTGCCAGAGAATTTTGCCTATATGGGCCCTGAGGCCGAGAAACTCGCCCAAGCTCAAGCGATCGCTCGCAGCACCCAGCAGTTTTTGAAAACCATGGCCCAACGCTATCAGGTCATGGTGCTCGGTGGGGGCTTTCCCCTGCCGGTTACAGGCGATAAGGTGTATAACCTAGCGATACTGGTCGCCGCCAATGGGGAGGTGGTCAGCCAATATGCTAAGGTGCACCTCTTTGATGTGGATCTCCCCGATGAGAATACCTACTGTGAGTCGAGCACCGTGCAAGCCGGAACCGAATTGCCCAGTGTTTATCACTCCGAGATGCTGGGCAACCTGGGGGTTTCGGTCTGCTATGATGTGCGCTTTCCTGAGCTGTATCGGCATTTGGCTAAATTAGGGGCAGATGTGTTGTTTGTGCCTGCCGCCTTTACGGCTTACACCGGGAAAGACCATTGGCAGGTGTTATTGCAGGCTCGGGCGATCGAGAATACCTGCTACGTCATCGCCCCCGCGCAAACGGGCAACCATTACGATCGCCGCTATACCCATGGTCATGCCATGATTGTTGATCCTTGGGGGACGATCGTGGCCGATGCCGGTGAAGAACCCGGGGTGGCGCTGGCCGAAATTAGCCCCACCACCCTCGAACAGGTTCGTCGCCAAATGCCCTGCCTACAGCATCGGGTGTTTTAGCGTGAGTTTCGGTTAAGCGAAGCTCTGTATTCCTCAAAGCCTTGAAATCTCAATGTCAAATCCGGTTGTCAGGGGTCCAGCCCCCCGACACCTCCCGCTGAGAGGGAGATTGCCCCCTCAGACTCCGGCAATATCGGAGCCAGTATTGTTGATTTTGCTGAATTGCAAAGTCATGCGTAATGTCTGCTTATCCAGAACTCACATTAAATAGGGAACTGCGAACTGTAAACTGGTACTACCACCGCGAATGGCGACGATATTCGCCAAGGCGGATTTCGCCATCCTTTTCGTAGAAGCGATAGCGGGTTCCGGCGGTTAGAGAGCGCGATCGCCGCTCGTCATTGATCTCGTAGCGGAGTGAGGGATAGCGATCGTCCACATCATAATAGTCACCGGGGTGAAGCCGGCGTCGCCAACCACTAATCGAAACCTCGATCGTCTGATTGGTATGGTTATGAATCTCGGTAATAATGCGCGATGAGTCGGGAAAAATCTGACTGCGGATGATGGAACCATTGGGGCAAGACCATTTATGGCGATCGCGCACATCAGCACAGACATTCAGGCTCACGCTGGTGTTGGCACAGACGCGATCTTGGCCAAAGGTGGCGTCCCGCTGCACCCGGTTCAGATCGCGAGTAATTTCGGCTGTGAAGTTGCCCGAATCGATCACCGGGCCCCGCCGTCGCGCTTTGATTTCATATTCAAACGCATTGATACCGGGCAGGACATGAAAATAGCGTCCACTATGCTTGGTGCCAAACCGCATTTTGGTTCGCTCTGAAACGCGTCCCTCATCATATTCGCGATCGGTGTAAGGAAAGGGGTCATCATCGAGACCCCGAGTTACATTCCGCACCACCACCCGATGACGCCGCGCGGGCGGCGTTTGACTCGAAAAAAAGCGGGCTTCAACATAGTCTCGTTTGTGTCCTGGACAGTCGCCATAATATTCTGTCTCAGCAATGGTGACAGCGTTGAGCTGTTGCTGCCCCAAGAAGTCCCAACCGATTTCGGGGGGCGGGGGAGACGGTTCATCAACTGGGGGGGCACCCGCTGGTTCAATTCCCTCGGTTTCAACCGGTATTGCGCTCACTGGCAATGGGGCGAAGGAGAGGGCTCGCTGCGGCCATGGTTCTGCACTCAGATGAACCAACCCGCAGAGGCTGGTGACCACAATGGCGATCAAGACATATCTCCAGTAGCGATGATTAAGGTTCATTGTGTGTCTCCTGGCTGAACGACCCTGCTTTATCCTACTGACCCTGTCGCAACCTTGAGGTTGGTGGGCTTAGGCCAGCAAGACAAGTGGCACAGGATCCATTTTGTCTTTAATATTTTTTTTATTTTCAGCAAATCTTCAGGTGTCTATAATTCTGGGACGCTCAAACTGTCATAACCGTCCTGATCGGTACAGGCTCGGTGTGACTAACGCTGATATGACCCTGATTGTGAGGAGTAGAAAACACTGATGAAATTTTGGAGTAGCCTACCGCTGATTGTGGCGATCGCCTTCTTTGGCACAACCCTAGCCAGTTGTGATGCGCCCGTTGACGTCGAGACGGACGCTGATGAAGAGGTCGCTGACGACGAAGAATATGCCGATGAAGAGGGTGACGAAGAATATGCCGACGAAGAGCTATACTCAGCAGAATTCACCCTGGTCAACGAAACCAGCCGTCCCATCCTGGAATTTTATGTCTCGCCGCCGGAATCGGACGAATGGGGCGATGACATTATTCCTGAAGACGTTGTACTAGAACCCGGTGAAGAAGCCACCATTACGATTACCGACGCTCGTGAAGGCTGTGACTACGACATTCTGGGTGTACTCGGTGCTGCCGACGATGGCTCAGTCGGCGAAGGTGAATTAATCCATAGTGGTGTGGAAATCTGCGATGGTGCCGTCTACACCTATTCTGAATCTGAGTAATTCCAGATCCAGTTTTTATAGAGCCAGAAAAAAAGTGAAGGCTGAGCTTGTCGAAGTCTGAGCGGCCGGGCTCTCCCCTCTGGAGACGCTGCGCGAACGACAAGCTCAGCCTTCATCTCCACTTATTTTTCTTTACTGTCCGAATTTAGTGTGGCATCCGCTTCTACAGCGTTGTGGGGGGGGGGCCGGGGGGGAATGCACCGGCGCCCCCCCCCCCACAACACCCGGGGGGGG
>JBCDEB010000252.1:0-6395 GCA_039180005.1 Cyanobacteria bacterium P01_G01_bin.54
ACATCCCTTTTGGAGGCGAAACCATGAAACTCACTTATCGTGGCGTTCAGTACGATTACAATCCCCCCGTTATTGAAACACAACCCATCGAGACCACTGGCAAATATCGCGGCGTCGATATTCGATTCCGACAAGTCTCTAAAACCCCCATTCATCCACTCAAAGTTGACCTGATCTACCGCGGCGTGCCCTACACCGCTGGCGAAACTGCTGTGGCTCCTCAACAGCCAACAGAAGCTGCACCGGCTCTATCTGTCGCCGCTCAGCTCCGCGCACTCTTCTGGGGGCGCGAACGCAGCACTCGCCAACGCGAACAATCGATGCTGATTCGTCTCAATGAGCAGGTCGGTATCACCGCTGAGGATGCTGCTTATTAATACGCCCATGCATAGAAGCACGATTTAACTTTCCTGCCCTCAGTCTGAGACTGAGGGCTTTTTCATGGCCTCGATAAACCGAGTGGTTGAGGCAGCGGCAACTCGCCCCCCCTCAGGCTGCATACCCGAATAAACTGTCGAGGTAGAAACGACTCACCTGCCGCTGGTTCATACCGTTCTGCATCAAAAACAGTGCCATTGCCGCACAAAATACCCGGTCTTGATCCCAACCTGTATGGGTCCCCAGAAAACTCTGAAGAGAGTCGAGTAGTTCTTCTGGGATCTCTACCATCAAACTCACTTTTTGAGAGGCCATTCCAACTTCTGTTCCAACTGCCATACAACCTTCCTATGACCACACCAAGACACCCCAAAACTATCCCCAGCTAAGCAGTATGGCGCTTCACAAACAGTGCTTAGCAGAAGATGTTTTAGTAGTGGATGCCATTGTGGAACAAGCCTTCCTAATTTGCAATGCAGGGGCAAATGGTCTGACGGTTCAGAAAATTTTTCGCTTCACGATGTCAAGCGAGTCGAACGGCAATTTTCGTTACTTTACTTAATATAAATCAGTCGCCCCAATCACCTCACTCAAGGCATCGTTTTCCACAGCTATGCCCTAGATACCATCGGCTACGTACCCTACCTGTGGAATACCTGTGGAATACCTGTGGAAAGGAATTGTCTTTTGTAAAGGTTTGTTAAGTTGAAAATTTATAGGATTTTCCTCCCTTCTGACGGTTCGCTTAGCTCACAGACTGGGGGCTCACCATGGCTTTATGCCTGACGTGGAGCCTCTTTTTAAGAGTTGTGTCCCGTCACACCTCATAGCGGTGATCGCGCTTGCTGACACTCTCCCTCATTGTCCATAGGAGCAAAGCATTACGAACTTAATATATGAACCCGAAGCCCCGACCATGTTTGGTTGGGGCTTCTTATTGGGCAAACAGCCTGCCTGCTCAAGCCTATTTAGGGTCGAACCAGGACTGACAAATGCTCAGGCGCAACCAACGCACGCAAGGAACGCGCTTGTCCGGCCACTTGCGACAGCAAGTTTTGCTGTCGCAGTTTCACAATCATTTGATGGACTGTCGGGGGCGTTACCCGGAAAAACGCTTGGAGCTCTGCTTCCGCAGGCGGGCAGCCATGCAGCTGAGTGTAGTTGTAGATATAGGCGAGATACTGTCCCGGTTTCGGCGTGAACGAGGGCACTGTGGCGGTCTTAACCACCAGCTCCGGGATGTGAACCCGACACCACTCGGCAAGACCAGCATCTGCCGCTGATAGCACCTCATCCAACGTCGCAAAGCGATCACCACTCTCCCAAATCAGGCCCCCACACGAATGAACGAGGTATCAGACACATAGCCCAAATTGCCGATCTCTAAACAGCCGCCTCGAGGCTGAACCCATGAGGCGAGATGCGGATACGTCTGATCAAAGGTCTTCATGGAGCCCAATTGCGCTGGCGGAAATACGACTTTAGTCTACTTTTTCGATCACCTGGATTTCATGGATGGCCAGCTGCGCACTGCTATCCCCATCCACTCGGGTACGACCTATCCACTCCAGTAAGCGCTCCGGCGTCAAGGTCGCAAACCAATCACGGAAGGTAGACTCCAATCGGTCGCTATCCTCACGGTTGAGAATTACCCGGTTCATGCTCTCCCAGAGCTGGGTCGGGCCTTCCTCTCGGTCGTAAAGCCAGATGTAGAATAGACTGCTCTTCAGAAACCGCTGCCATGAGTCATAATCGCGGAGCATGTACCCAGCTACGTCTACGGCTGAGTTGGCTTCAACGACTCGGAAGGAGCTGTCATATACCCCCTCATCAATCACACAGGTCACCAGAAACAATGCCATTGTTATGCCTCCAAGGCCGACGTCTCTTGGTTTCTTCGAACCCAACACGAGGTCCCCGTCCAAACCAGTAGGGCTCTCGGATTATGATGCCGCTTCGGCACCTGATCGCATTCGCCGCCAACCACTGTATATCCCCAAATACTTCAAAACCATCGATTCCCCTTGAGCTTTTTGCCGCTAGGTCGCTACCCTAACGGCAGATATCAAACATCAGCAATGGCTAACCAGGATTATCAACCACCTGTCAACAAACTCCTCACCTATGGCGAAAGTGCTGCCAGGTCTAAAGAATGGCCTAATTATGTCCAGGATCTAGGGTTGCAGAAAACCCATATTCCTGAGCTGATCCGCATGGTCACCGACGAGGTTTTCAACCAAGCGGATTCCGAGAGTCTTGAAGTCTGGGCTCCTACCCACGCCTGGCGAGCTTTGGGACAACTCCAGGCAAAATCTGCCACTGCATCCCTATTAGCGCTGTTAGATAATTCCTTTGACGATTGGGCTCACACAGAAATTCCCACCGTCTTAAGCCTGATAGGTCCCGAAGTCATCCCTGATATCGAGCGCTACTTGGCCGATCCAAAACGCGATCACTATGGGCGGATTACGGCAGTGACTTGCCTTAGGCAATTGCAGGAGCGTCACCTTCAGGCGCGCGAGCGCTGCATCGAGATTCTTCTTGAACAGCTTGCCCTATTTGAGGAGAATGAGCCCGACTTGAATGGCTTTCTGATTGCGGGCCTCTGCGATCTCGAGGCTGTCGAACACGCTTCAGAGATAGAACGCGCCTTTGCGGCAAAACGGGTCGATTTATCAATTATGGGGGACTGGGACGAGGCCCAAGTCCAGTTAGGGTTAAAAACACGGCAAGAGGTTCCCCTCAGGGGATTTACGCCCACCAAGGTACTAGGACCGCTATCTCCAGAGGTAGTAGCACTCCTGAACAAGGATCTCGATGCACTCCCCCCCTTAGGAACCTCAAAACAGCGGCCCCAACCTCAAGGGTTCGGCACTCATACCAAACAGAAGAAAGACAAGAAGACGAGGAAAAAACGACGCTAGCAGGGGGTATAAAAATGACGCTGATCGCCACTGCTATACAGCCTATTGCCGAAACGCATCCCGAAACCGATCGCTCATCTCCGCCGCAAAATCGATATCAATTTCAATTCTGAGCCGCGCATTGTTCTCAATGGTCAGCTCCAGTTTTCTCAGTCCTTTGCTTTTGAGATAACCCCCAACACTGAGCAAGGCATCAATCGCATCAGCATCGGTCATGGGCTTTTTGATTTGCTCATTGACTTGCTCGTGACCCATCGCATTCGCCGTAAATACCAGTAAAATTGTACTACTCTTCCAAAAATCGCAACCGGGCGACTTTACAGTAATCGACTTGACGGTCTGCCCCGTGAGCAACTAATCAAGACGGAGATTACGAACCACTATCCTGATTGGCATTTGGCAAGCTGCTGGTTTTTAGCATGATTATCAGGTGTTCGATGCGCTCATATTCATTCAGTTCCTGGTATTCATCGGCACTCAGTTCACCATCCCGTTCACGGCCCAACAAATACCTCAGTCTCTCTTGCATTTCCAAAGTTGGACGAAATTCCGAAATTTGCTCAGGGGTAGGTTGACTCGCCAAAAAGTTGAGCATGTAGCGATAGAGTTGAGCCGATAATGCCATTGTTCTGCCCTTCTCAATTACCCGCCCGATCACCCAATTGAAGTGAACCCCTAAATTTGGACAGTAAAATCAGGTAATAGAAAGACTGGAGGGTATCCGCAGAATGCGAAATGCAAAAGCGCCAGGAATGATGTATCAATAAGCACCTGACAAAAAAGCTCTGCGGCGAAGCCGAGAGCCCGGTATCGTAACCCTGAGAAATTCAAAAAATGGGTACGATGTCACTCACTATACGAGAACGCAGCCAAAAAGTCGCCGATTGTATCAAAACGAATGTTCGCCAAACGCTCAAGGCCATAGCAGAAGGGACGGAGCTGAGTGTCAGCAGTGTCTATCGCCATCGTCAGGCAATCCACCGACGCAATCAGTACCCAGAATCGAGTTTTTGGGAAACAGAGGTAGGGTATCAGTGGCTGATGCGGTTGGTGTTCGGCCTGATTTACTACTTTGGCATCAAGCAAGGAGTGGGAGCCGAAAGTTTATCAGAGTTCATCCATGCTATTCACCTGGAAACCCATGTGGCCAGTTCGCCCAGCAGTCTACGTCAACTCAAGCACCGTGTGAATCAAACCCTGATCGATTATGCTGCTACCCAAGCCGAGCATTGCCAACCGTCAGCAGCTCAAGGCATTTGTGTCGGAGCCGATGAAACGTTCTTTGGCTTACCGGTGTTGGTGCTGCTAGAGCTAGCCAGTGGGTTTATTTTTATCGAAACCGAATGCGAGAATCGCACCTACGAGACTTGGATGAGGCAGGTGCAACAGTGGTGGGATAGTCACCAGTGGCATTGTCATTACCTGGTCAGTGACGGTGCCCGAGCCCTGGTGAAGCTAGCTATCTCGGGTATCGGTTGTGTCAGTGTCCCCGATTTATTTCATGCGCTGCGTGCCTTGGGACGTCCTATCGGTAGTGTGTTAGGACGTCAGTGTGCGGCGCTGCAAAAACAACACGACAAACTGCACAAGGAACTGAGCAAAAGCAATGATGTGCCCCCTGCTCAATCGTTGCAGTTGCTGATTGAGAGCAATGCGACGGCTCAACAACGCTTACAGCAAGCCCAACAAACCTACCACGATGCCCTCGAGCAGATTAGCCAAATCGTCCATCCCTTTACCCTCGATACCCCGCAATGGCAAACGGGAAAAGCATTGCTGACTCACCTGGCCCCTCCATTACAGAGTCTGTGGACGCTAGCTCAATCCTATGGGGGGCAGAAGGCGCAAAACGCCATCGACACCTTTGAAGAACACATCTCCTCCTGGGCTCAAGGGATTGATGCCTGGCGACAATGGGTGACACTGGCCCTGCAATCTCAAACCCAAGACCTGGCTATCCGGGAGTGGGTGCTCATGGCCCTATTGCCATGGGTCTATTGGACACAGCAAGCTTATAAAACCCGACAACCCGCTCTCAAGCATCGATATCACCAGGCGGCTAGCCACGCTTTTGACTGGCTCTTAGAGCAACCGATAACCCTACAACTCGAACCCAAAGAGCTCGAGCGGTGGGTGCTCTGGTGTCGAGATTTCTGCGCCAAATATCAACGCACTTCCTCGGCGGTGGAGGGACGTAATGGCTATCTATCCAAGCTACACCAGGCGGGTCGGGGGTTTTCGGAGCAATCGCTCAAGGTGCTTACCATCCTCCACAATTTTGATCTCAAACGCCCAGACGGCACCACCGCTGCCCAGCGCCTTTTTGGGTATGCTTTCCCAAACCCGTTTGAGTGGATGCTAGATCATGTCGGTGATTTACCGATGCCCCGTAGGTCATCTAAAGCACAACAGCTGAAGCCCTTATACGCAAATACTTTTGCGGCTTAAGTTGATACCCCTATACCTTTTTGAGGGGTTGTGCAAAAAAAACCAGTCACAAAAATCATCGCAGCAAAGATCAGGGGCGCATGGGTATCCCCCAGCTCCAATTTCTGAAAGCCGTCATAGGACACCTTGGCATCGTAGATAATCAGCGCCAAGGCCGCCCCCAGAACAATCAGTCGCACGGTATCCGCCCGCCACTGCACCACCGAGGGTCGATAGGAGCGCCCCGTGCGAGCATGGCCTGAATAAGTTTTAGTTTTCATCGTTCCCCCTGAACTTCTCAAAACGGTTTGCCAACTGATCGCGCAGGTCCCTGGCCTGCTTATAGGCCGCACTGCCCCCCGGCTTCAGGCCCCAGAGTTTTTCAATGATTTCATTGCCCCTGGGATTAACCCCCTCACGTACCCACTGGGCAAAGCGCTGAACCACCTCCCGAGTGGCCCCCGAATTCAGATCGAATTCACCCAGAGAGCCCTCTGAATTCGCCATCGATTCAGACGAATTCCCCATCAGTTCGTGTGAATTCAAGGCCGATTCAAGCCGATTCAGGAGCGAATTCAGTCTGGATTCAAGGGCTGAACTGACCGAATTCAGGGGGTTTTCAGGCGTGTGCGGCGGCGGGTACCCCTGTGAATGCACCTCTTCCTG
>JBCDEB010000253.1:0-6366 GCA_039180005.1 Cyanobacteria bacterium P01_G01_bin.54
GATCGCATTCCTCAACGCACTGAAATCTCGTTGTCAAACCCGGTTGTCAGGGGACCCGCCCCCCGACACCTCCCGCTGAGGTGGAAATTGCCACCTCAGACTCCGGCAATATCGGAGCCAGTATTGTTAATTCTGTTGCGTTTCAGCGTCTTGCGCAGTGTTTGCTTATCCAGAACTCACGTTAAAAACATTGGCTAGGTTGGGTTTCGCTCCGCTCTACCCAACCTACACTAATACACATTTTTAGCTGTGCCACGGCCCTAGGTTGCACGAATCAGATCCACTGCATCGCGCCCATCAATGGCCTCGACATAGACCTTCACTCGTTCATCTGCAGCCGTGGGCAAATACTTGCCGGTAAAGTCAGGATGAATGGGAAGTTGACGGTGACCCCGATCGACCAGAACGCCTAAGTAGATGAGTTCCGGACGGCCATAGTCGGTTACAGCATTAAGGGCTGCTCGAACCGTTCGGCCCTTATAAATCACATCGTCGATGAGCACCACTATTTTATTGCTGAGATCAAAGGGAATTTGGCTTTTGCTGGGGGTTCGAGGACCAATTTGGTCGAGATCGTCCCGATAGAAGGTAATATCAAGCGCCCCGACTGGCACAGTGGTCTGCTCCAGCATTTGAATTTGGCTGGCGAGGGCATGGGCCAGGGGCACACCTCGGGTATGAATGCCGAGGAGAACGAGTTTGGAGAGATCCTGGACACGTTCCACAATTTCTGAGGCCAAGCGTGTCAAGGTGCGACGAATTTCGTTGGCAGAGAGAATTTCAACAACCGAGTTAGGCATAGTACCGAAAGACAGAGTTCAACGTTCAGAGTTCAAGGTTCAGAATGCTTGTACGATAGGACTCCTGGGGATTTTGAACCGATTGCTTATTTATGCTGTCCCGGAAGAGGCGATGAGGGAGCGATGGGGCTCAACCTTAGGGTTCGCTCGGGTAATACCATCAAGCAACCGTGTAAACAATCCGAAACCCTGCCCAAACTTGATGATGCAGCGCATAGTGCTCGGGAGGAATCGCGGTTAGGGTGTCCCAGTCCAAGCTGGCTTGGTGGAGATCGTTGAGTAAAGCTTGGGTCAAATGGAGGGGAGATTGAAGCTCGACAAACCGATTGCGCATCCCTTCAGTGGGTGGGTTTTGCGCCAAGACTTGACTGGCATTACGCCAGGGCTGACGACTGAAGAAAACATAAACCTGTTCTAAGCCTGGCGATC
Organism: Cyanobacteria bacterium P01_G01_bin.54; assembly: GCA_039180005.1. Classification (GTDB taxonomy): domain Bacteria; phylum Cyanobacteriota; class Cyanobacteriia; order Cyanobacteriales; family Spirulinaceae; genus SIO3F2. Next base: position 1,230 of record JBCDEB010000253.1, read on the forward strand.
GCAATATTATTCCTTGACGCCGCTCCGTTGTTACGCTGGGCAAGACAAGCTGACTCTGGGGGGCAAGCTCGATATTCGGCTGGCTCAAGGGACGTTCTAGGGTAGCAAAGGCACTGGTGCTGCCCTGAGCATCTTGGGTAAGGATCAAAGCATAGAGTGGAAATTCGTTGGGGTTGCTGAGGGTGTAGCAGACTTGGCTTCCCAAGGGAATAGAGCGGGGTGGCAAGGGGACCGGCATCGCTGGCGTTGCTGGGAAACGCCGACTGTAATGTTGGGCAACAAGGGTGGTCGATCGCTCCTCTTGGAGCAACTCCAGGGTGACTGTCGCTGCCAGTTGGCTGGCGGTTTCATTGACCAGTAAGCGCCACCATTTGCTCGCCAAAAGCGTATCGAACGCCGGAATAATGCGATTAAGGGCGACAATCACAGCTTCATCTGCATTGCCGCTGGTTTTGGGAATGGGCCGGCCCCCCGCTGAAAAGAGACCGTATCCTAGAGGGCGACTGAGGGATTTTTGCAGAGATTTTTGGCTGCTTGCCAGGGTTATCGGCCCGCCACCATTGCGTTTGGCAAAGAGATAGTCCACCGGATGGTCACTGCCCAAGGCGATCGTACTAACGGTGGAGACCCCGGCTAAAACACTGGTTGCATCGACCCGCTCAATTCGTTGTAAGTTGTGATCGAGGGCGATCGCCAAGCCCAAATTACGCGGCAAGCATCGCACCCATTCTTGCACGAGTTGTCCGGTGGCCAGTTCGCTCTGACCACTGATGAGCACAGCTTTGCTCTGCCGCCCAGACTTACTGCGCAGCTCTAGACAGGCTTCGGACTGCCCTTGGGCGTCCAGCACCTGAAACTGCGATCGCAGACCATACCTTGCCCAAACTTCTGCGGAGAGGCCGGCCAGGTTAAGTATCACCGTTTGAGCATCGCTACGGGATTGAATATACCCCTCTGCCCCCCACGTCGTTGTGGGGGTTTGAGTATAGGGTAGCGGTGCGGTGGTGGCGGGCTCAAGCAGGGGGGTCTGCTCGGTCAGGGGCTCAAGACTTTCCTGGAGATGGGTCAAGGTTAGACGGGACGCGGTCGGCTCAGTCATGGCCCAAAGCCATTGGGTCAAGGTGGCGGTGAGCAGACCGACGCTAAACCCCTGCCACTGCACTTCGACGGCCCCCACACTACTGATCAGACTGACGGGCAAGCTTGACCATTGGAGGGTTTCATGGGGCAGTTTTCGCGGCCGATTCAGTTGCAACTGCTGGCGGACGGCCAACTCAGCCTGACTCGGTTGCACCACAGACAGGTCAGGATTGGAGCGCGATCGCCACGCGCCCTGCCAGGTTTGACCCAAGCCTGCATAGGCTGCATCAAGAATGACTGTGCATTGACGGGTGGCCAATGAGCGAATCAGCAGCAGCAGGGTTTGCTCCAAGAGACAGTTACTGACCCCTTCGACACTATCACCGTCTTGGGGTAGCAGCGCATTCACCCATTCTCCTTTGCTCGCATCCTGACCTGCGGTGTCGGGCAGATGAACCTGTGTCCCATAACCACTGAAATGAAAGACAACCTGATCGCCGGGTTTGGCCTGCTTGACGAGATGCTCGGTAAAGGTGGTCTCGATCGCTTCACGGGAGGCTTGCTGATCCGTAAGCGTAACAATATCGCCCGGCACAAAGCCAAAGCGATGGATCAACAGCTCTCGCTGGAGTTGTACATCCGTGTTGCACCCAGCCAAGTTGGGCTGATGCGGATAATGGTCAATGCCAACCAGCAGAGCGAGTTTGCGCTGGGCGCGGGGATTGAGGGTCTGGCTCAACAATTGGGGGGCCGGAAGGGCGGGGGCGGCCCGAGCCCACGGGGAAGCGATCGCACTGCCGCTGGCCACTGCCGCCCAATAGCCCATCTGCTGCAAAAATGTCCGCCGATCCAATCCCATACCACCCGCCTACTGGTTCGTAATGCGTGATTCTCGCTATCACTCTAACAGGCTTTCTGCATCTCAGAAAGCAGCGCATAAAACAGCTTTCGCGCCGTTCTGGCCTGACAGCGTGAGCGCACCAACGCGATCGGAGTTCCACCATTTTTTTGCTCATCGTAGATTCTGCCAAGCTCTTTAGCTATGGGGGTTTTCCGGTTGCGTCGTACCTCAACTTTGGTAAAGAACCACTGCCACAACCCAACTCGACAGAGGTCAGAGCCTCCCACCACCGCCGCCCGTTTGGTTGCTCCAGAAGAATGCTCCCTTGGGGCGCAGCCTAAAGCTTTCTCAAAACGTCGTCGTGACTTGTGGCGTTTGGTGGGTTTGCCTGAACGTTTGCCCTTCCGAAGTAAAACAATCGGCTTGCCCTGCTCATCCAAATAATTCTCAATCGGATAAATCTGACTCAACAACAGAGCGGCAACCCGTTGACCGAATTGGAACTGAGCAAACACACGCTGATAAACAGCAAACTCTGGACGGCTAGCCAACTGCCTCAACTCCTGTTCTAGGTGCCATTCTTCTTGGCTCAACTCACAGAGTCGATTGGCATGAAAGATTGCGCCTGGTCTCAGTCCTGTGCCTACCGTCTCTTCATAGAGCGCGTCATATTTCTTCGCCGTCCGTTTTCCAGCAATCCAACCCCAAAGCAGCGGGTCTTTGCCGTTGTAGGAGAGCGATCGCACATTGGCCACCTCTGGGAATTGCCACTGTAAGTCTTGGCGCAGGCGGTTGATGATGGGATTCTGCACTCGGTTCAAGTGTGCCAGCCTCAGAACAATTTGCCTGATTCTGACAATCTCGCCCTTGCGAACCTGCACAAAGCGCCGAGGGTTGTGGTTGTAGTCGAACCAGTAGCAAGCTAAGGCAAACGCATCCAACTCATCGGTCTTATCTTCAATGTCCAATGATTCACGATAAGACGCTAGTTGAGTGTGACCGACCAACCAGACCTCAACACCGTTGCGGGCCAAGTGAGTTCCCCACAGTTGCGAGTAGTTCACACCAGTTGGCTCAAGTACCGCAATGGCGCGATCGTAACCTTTGGCTAAATCCAGCAACCGTGACACGCCTGAAGCATCTGCGTAGCAGGTTGTGAACTCAGCAAAATCATCGTAAAACTCGCGTGGCTCATCCGGTTTAGCGAAAAGTTGACAGCACACAACGGACGAGCGGCACACGTCTAAGCCGATAACGACGGTTGATTGACTCATATTCTTTTTGATGGGGTGATGAAGGGATTGAAGAGATGAAGCCGACGATTCACCCAACAGCCGAAGCCGATATCACTCTGACAGCCTAAACATCTCTTGTAAGCGTCGCTGCCGCTGGAGCCGATGATAGCGAAAAGGCGCGAAAAGCCTGATTCAGCCTGACAGCCCGAAACTGCACAGCGTGTGGAGTTGTCCCCCACAGTCCCCCCGCCTCAGGGGGAATCTAGGGGTTAACTAACAGACGAAATCGAGTTCATCATCCACAAAATGATTGAGGAAACTACCAAGGACGTTGATTTGGGAGAGAGAGCCGCGATACACAAAAACCAGCGTCCCGTGAGCATCATTGTTAGGACACGTATCTCCGGGTTTCATTTCCGGCGTCCAGGTGCAAGTAAAACCTTCGGTCATTAAAAATCCCTGACCATTTGCCAGCTCAAGGAGTTCAATTAAACTCTCCGCTGCAGTTCTACGCGTGGTTTGCTCCGGTGGTGGATAAACAATTTGTACTGGTGTGACGTTGTTCATTGTTCTTGAGAAGATTAGGTGAACACCGAGAAACCCTCGGTGCTTTTCACTTGTTTTCATTGACCACTTTAGTGTGCATCGGGTCAGGGTGTCAACTAAAGTGTGCAAACAATTGTTGGTACAATGAACAATACAGACGATCTGAATGAGGAGGTGACAGTGAGGAGCCTGCGTGAATCTTCTGGACTAAGCCAGGAACAACTAGCGGCCCGCTTGGGCAAGACACGCAACACAATCGCGGATTGGGAGAATGGGAAAAAGATCCCCCGGCTAGACCATGCGGTTGATTTAGCAAAAGCCCTTGATGTGGAGATTGGGCTTCTCGTCCGTGCCTTTCGGTTCAACAAATAAACGCCCAGAAGGGCGCTTGGAACTTTACCCATTTTATCAATGCAACAACTCACCATCTTTGACGAACTGCTAAAAGACCCCGTCACCAACTACGGGCCCAACCCGGACTACCATCCCTCTGATCACACTGAGCCACCAGAGAAAACCCAGGCATGGCTTGACACCTACTCACCAAGGGGTTCAGCACGAGGCAAGGGGGGCGATCGCCCTGGGCTTTACTATCGGCTGCGGTATCGCGGCATAGATGGAAGAATCAAAACTCGACATATTCGTGGGGGCAATGCGGAGAGTGAGTATGTTCAATGGAAAGTGCACAATCTCACCGAAGGTATCCAGCGGGGCTTTAGCATTCCTACGCTATTAATGATGTGCTGTTTTCTTGTGGCCCTAGTCAGTTGCAAGGCTTATGGTGAACCTCATACCGTTAAGCGGGTCATTGACGGCGACACTTTGGAGCTAATCAATGGTGACCGGGTGCGGCTGTGCGGTGTTGATGCACCAGAGAATGATCAACAAGGGGGAGCTGAAGCCACGGAATTTTTGCGATCGCTCATTGGTGATGGTGAGGTAATCATCGTGCCAGTTGAGCGTGACCGTTATGGACGCCTGATAGGGGAAGTGTGGAATAAAGATGACGAAGTGGTGAATACTTTGTTGATTCTTGAAGGACATGCTTGGCATTATGAGAAATACTCGGCAAATTGCCCTAACCAAACCGCAATTATAACGGCGGAAGAATTGGCACGAGATGCGGGAACTTACCCGGAAGAATTGGGCGCGATCGCGCCTTGGGAGTGGCGGAAATAATAAACTCAAAAGAAATATATGACCAAAGTTTTAATGACCTGTTTAATCACCTTAGAGGTATGGGAGAAGGAGGGCGAGAGAATAAGTACACAGCAGATTTTTTGTACAACATCATGTGCTTTAGGGATGACAAGGAAGCTGAAGAGTAGAGCGGACAAGGGAAAGAGCCATCAGACCACGGTCAAAAAAGAGACGTTTATGAGGCTTACAGGCCATGAGCCGAAAGGCGAGAGGCTGCCAGGTGAGCATGGAAAAA
>JBCDEB010000254.1:0-6333 GCA_039180005.1 Cyanobacteria bacterium P01_G01_bin.54
ACCTCAAAAACAACCCTGGGTTGTCAGAGGGCCAGCCCGCCCACAGCGCCCGCTGAGGGGGCAAGTGCCCCCTCAGACTCCGGCAATATCGGAGCCAGTGCAGCGTAAAATCTAAATTGTAGGTTGGTGTTGAGCCCAGCGAAACCCAACACAGCCACTGCTGATACTGGATTGTAGGATTCAATTCAATCTGCACGACAACCTCTCACTTCACTCTTGACAAAGCATTTGTATTGTTATCTCTGCTGAGTTTCAGCGTCTTACACGATGTCTGCTTATCCAGGACTCACATCATTCAAGGGAGGTATACACCCGACCCACCCCGGTCATCGCTACGCGAGACCGCCCTTCCCAAGAGGGGATGTTCTGCTTTATCCTCACAACCGACAAGCACGCCGCGCCTGGTCAATGCGGGGCTCTTGCCAGGAATAAGCGAAGTGACTCACCGCTTGAAGCTGGGGAAACGCCCGTTGCAGCGCTGCCATCTGGGCTTCCAAGGAGGGATGGCGATTATAGACCCGACCCCATTGGCCGGCTAGGGCAGGGACAATCCGGGTGCGGGGGTGGGCCTGGTCAAGAACCCGCTGCACCTCATCCAGGATGCATTGGGTACCATCGCAGACCGCGTAAGACATGGGGTGCCATTCTAGTTGTGGCGAAAAGCGATCCCAGGGCTGGAGCCGGGAGTCATAGCCTTGACCCACGGGCTTGTTGCCATCGGGGAAGAAGACCGCACCAGCGGGAATGCCTTGATTAAGGAACGGACGCGTGCCCATATTGAGAAAATCTAATACCCCTTGGGCGGCATGGGCAACCGAGAGTTTCCAGAGTTCTGCCCCGTAGGACGCGGAGGCCCGCCCCTGCCATTGGGGGCTGCTCTCGTCGGGGTATTGCGATCGCACCGCCTGCACATCCCCGCTCGAAATTCGGCCCTGAGACAGAAAACGTTGAATTAAGGCCCGTCCCTGCTGGTTTTTGGCCCGATCCACTAGCGCCTGACGGGCTGCGGGCCCGTGAATCCAAAGATCATTGACCGAGCTGCTCACCGAAGCCCCGCCTGAGCCCCGGGGATAGCGGACATAGTCAAACAGCACACCATCGGGACGGCGCTCCATCACCTCCTGAATCAAGGCGTAGTAGTCACGCTGGGCTTGGCGGCTGTAGGGATCCACAAAGACTTGGGAACCATCGGGCACCACATCGATGCTGGTTTGGCCGCGACCATTGCGAGCGATCGCTTGCTGGCGATCGGAGCGTACACCGTAGGCATAGCCAAAATTCATCGTGAAGAGCCAAGCATACATCTTCAGACCCCGAGCCCGCCCCTTCTCTAGGGCTTGGGCAAAGAGATCGGTATTTTCTTGACCCGCTGTCCGCACCACCGAAATCCAGGGCGTCGGGTTGTCGTTAACGGGTAACAGCACTTGCGAGTCATAAAAGACCTCGATGTAAACCTCGTTATAGCCCTTATTGACAATGTGGTCGAGGACTTGCTCTAACACACCCGGAGTGACATCGCAGGGATAGAGCCGCAGCCAAATCGCCTGGGTGCGCGGCCAACCCCGCTGCCGACATTGGGCGAGGGAGGTGCTATGCTGACGAATCAGGGTTTGGTATTGCTGCTCGGCGGTGCGATCGCCCTGCATCGCTGCCTGACGCAAGCGGTCTTTTTGGCTGGCGTCCCGGGTAGAGAGAATGCAATAACGAGAGCTGTGGGCCTGGGCGGTGCGCAGACTCAGGACTTGGAGCAGCAGGCTACTGGTGAGAAAGAGGCTCAAAAGCCCGAGGTGCTTGAGGGTAATGCACCAAGGACGACGTTTCAAGAAGGAAAGGGCCATGAAGGAGTGCGGTTATGGGGTGAGGAGAGAGCGCTAGCACAGCAGGTTTCGGTTGGCTCAAGACGAATCCGGCAGGATTCAGGTTGCTGTTGGCTTGAGCATTGCTATTGATTTTGACATACAGTTCTGGCGAGAATCCGGGAAGTTCAGTCGGGCTTCATTCGCGTGAGTTTCGGTTAAGCGAAGTGATCGTATTCCTCGGAAGCACTGAAATCTCGATGTCCAACCCGGTTGTCAGGGGACCCGCTCCCCGACACCTCCCGCTGAGGGGGAAATTGCCCCCTCAGACTCCGGCAATATCGGAGCCAGTATTGTTTGATTCTGCGGAGTTTTAGAGTCTTTCACAATGTCTGCTTATCCAGAACTCAGGTTAATTTGCATTGTTTCTGAGCAACCTGAATTTTAGATAAACTGACGCATTCGTAGCGAAGCGAGCGAAATACTCCCGGCTGCGCCGACCTACTTGGTAAGGGGGTTCTATAGTCAAACCCTGCTCCAGTAAACTATCCTAGCCGCTTGCGGCGTCACCCCCCAAACCCAAGGGGGGAAGGGGGGATTCTGGGTCTAGATGTATAGATTTTCAGGGTTGGGAGCGATGCAACAGCATCATGACCAATACCAAAACGCAAAAGTCTGGCTACAGATCATCTGGCTCAAACCCAGAAATAGCAATAGTTTGATAACTGCGAATTGCGAACTGGGATAATTGGTTATCCGGTTGAGGCGGTTGGGGCGAAGGCGATTGCTTGAAGTATTCTCTAAAAAAATCCCCCCAATCTCTGCTAGGAGATTGAAGGTTGATGAGGAAGGATATCGAATTTGTAAAGTAGTAATGGAGATTGAGGAGGGGGATGGGGCTCTGTCGCGTCCGATCTCCCTCCAGCTACTCTAAGCCGTCGTTTGGCTGGCTTCGAAGGTGCCCAGGGTTTCCGCTGTGCCTGCAGCTTCCGCCTCCGGTGTCCGCTCAAAGGCCAGGCGCAGGAAGGGCGGAGCCAGGAAGGTGGTGAGAATCACCATGATGATGATTGCGGCCTCCAGGGGCTTATCTAACACACCGCTGGCTGAACCAATGCCGGCAAAGACCAAACCCACTTCACCACGGGGGATCATGCCCACACCAATCGCCAAGCGGTTCACGTCTGGTGTACCAAAAACCGTCCAACCCGTAACCAGTTTGCCGATGATCGCAACGCCGAGCAAGAAGACCGCAATAACGAGCCCAGCGCGGTTCTCGGGCACAAAGGGGTTGAGCACACCGAGATCCGCTTTTGCACCAACCGAGACAAAGAAGATAGGCACCAGGATATCGGCGATCGGCATGATCTGGCGATCGAGTTCCTTGCGCAGGTCGGTTTCATCCAACACCAAGCCCGCAGCAAAAGCGCCAAGAATCGCTTCGAGGTGAATCACATTGGCAAAGAAAGCCATGATCAGAGCGAAGGTCAGCGCCGGAATCACCAGGTTGCCGCGGGTTTGCAGCCGCTTGGCAACCGCTTCAAAAGAGGTATTGAAAAATTTACCGAGGGCGATCGCACCGAGCAAAAAGACCGTCGCATTGACAATCAGCCAAGCCACATTGACCACGTCCACTTCGCCCGTCTTGGCCAAGCTTGCGACCACCGCCAAGACGATAATGCCCAAGACATCGTCAATCACTGCTGCGCCAACAATCATCTGACCCTCAGTGGATTTCAGGCGGCCCAGCTCCGCCAGCACTTTGGAGGTAATACCAATGCTCGTCGCCGTCAGCGCAGCGCCTGCAAAGATCGCCGGGATTGCCGCCACATGGAAGATCAGCATCAGACCCAACGTGCCCGCGGCAAAAGGTGCAACCACACCAACCACAGCGACCAACGCTGCCTGGTAGCCGACCTTCTGCAACTCGCGCAGATCCGACTCCAGGCCAATTTCAAAGAGCAAGACGATCACGCCCAACTCCGCCAGCACAGAAATGACCTCGCTCTGGCTGGAGAATACGGCGTCTGCCGCTTCGGGAGCCAGACCCGCCACCCCTTGCAGGATGGTCATCAACAGGGAATCAGCAGCGGTGGCTCCACCTTCGGGGAAAACCAGAAAATGGAGGGCCGAGACGCCCACGACCACACCGCCGACTAGCTCACCCAGCACAGGCGGTAGATCAACCAGCTTAGACAATTCACCGCCCAGCTTACTGGCGATGTAAATGACCACTAAACTCAAAAGGACGCCCGCCAAAACTAAAGCGGGATCGGCTTCTGGTTGCGTTAGCGCCCCTAGGAGAGCGCTATTTCCCCACAACGGGGGAGAAAGCAAAATATCTGAGAACATGATGAACGTTTAACTCCTAAAGAAGGTCGTCGTTAGCTGCGAGTGTCCTTACTCACATTGCCTTTGGTAAATGAAAAAGCTTTTTTTTATTGAATTGGGTCAATATTAACCCTAAAAAGATAACCTTGGCTCACGCCAAGGTTGGTCATTTGTGATAGATTTAATCAGTTTTACTAATGATTCGGGCAGACAGCGTAACCGAAGCTAATCTTCAGGCCCTCTAATACTGAATCCGGATTGTATGAACACAGAAATGGACATTCCGCAGGTTGAATTTTAATTCTTCTCTATTTTGAAAGAGCAATCAAAGTCAGAGCTTAGCGGCTGGTCGTGTAGCGCTACTTGCCAATGCCCATCGCACAGAGTGTAGAGAGAGACTAATATGTATGGACTACAACAGAGCAACGAAGCAATGAAAGTCGAAGACCTAGACCATTTAGGAATCGTGGCAGGAATCGTAGACCAGATGGGATTAGTCGAAAAAGTCAACGAATGTCTAGGAGAACATCCCCAGCAGAAGCTCAGTCCAGGTCAAGGGGTCAAAGCCATGCTCATCAACGGATTGGGATTTGTCAGTGCGCCCCTGTATCTGTATGCAAAATTCTTCGCAGGCAAAGCCACAGAACACCTGCTGGGAGCAGGAATCCAAGCCGAACAGTTGAATGACGACTATCTGGGCAGACTACTGGACAAAATCTGGAAATATGGCGGGAGCAAGCTCTTCAGCGTCGTGGCAATGGAAGCCCACCAAAGATTTGGACTCCAAACGAGCCGATATCATCTCGATAGCAGCAGCATGAGTGTAGAAGGAGAGTATGAGTCGAAAGAAGAGGAGACCGTTGAACTCCACATCACCCATGGATATTCCAAAGACCATCGCCCTGACCTCAAACAGTTCATCATCGAAATGAGCTGTAGCAACGATGGCGGTGTGCCCCTAGCGATGGCAGTTGCTGATGGCAACCAAGCGGATAAAGCCGTCTTTGGGGAGCGACTCCAAGCCTTTGCCCAGCAATGGGATACCGAGGGTCTGTTGGTAGCCGACAGTGCCTTGTACAGTGAGGCTAACTTGCAAAGACTGGGGGGGTTAAAGTGGCTCACCCGAGTGCCCTTGACGCTGACAGAAGCACAAGCTGTCATTCAGACATATCCGGCATCAGCGCTCCAAGCAGCCCAGCAAGAAGGCTACCGTTTCGGGGCATTGTGCAGTCGCTATGGCGAGATTCCCCAGTTGTGGGTGGTGGTGGAAAATACCGCTCGTGTAGAGACCGATTGCCACCAGGTGGATAAGCAAGTCGCCAAGCACCAGAGCTGTGCCCAAAAACAACTTCGCAAGCATCAAAAGATTGACTTTCGCTGTGCTGAAGACGCCCTTGCTCAGACGCAACGACTCGCACGAACATGGACTTACCACGACCTCAGTGACTTGCAGGTTGTTCAATCTCCCCATTATGCGCAACCGGGTCGTCCGGCTCAAGATGCCGTGCCCACCCATTACACCTATCGCGTCACCGCGACTCTGATTCCTGATACTGCGGCGATTACTCAGGCTAAACGGAAAGCGGGTCGTTTTCTCCTCGCCACCAATGATGTCCACAATCCTCACGTCTCTGGGGATTCCCTTTTGCACGATTACAAGGGTCAACAATCCCTGAGCGGGGTTTTCGCTTTTTGAAAGACCCGCTTTTTTTCACCTCTTCCGTTTTCCTCAAGACCCCTGAGCGCATTGCTGCCTTGGCTATTGTCATGGGGTTATCGTTGATGACTTACTCTCTGGCACAGCGTCAGGTTCGGCAGGCTTTAGCGGCTGCTGGCGAGACGGTTCCTGACCAATGTCGTCGTCCTACTCAACGCCCTACTCTCCGCTGGCTTTTCCAATGCTTCCAAGCTATTCATTTGGTTTGGCTTGAGGGGACAACAGCTCAAGTTTCTAATTTGACTCCTGAGCGTCTTCATCTGCTTCGTTTCTTTTCTCCTTCTTGTCGCCAATATTATTTGCTTCTTTAATCAACCTGCGGGATGTCCACAGAAAGCGAAGGCTGATCCGGGTGGCGGGCAAGATGTACTTCGACTCCGCTCAGCAACCACCCGCGCTACGGGCTATTGAGCGCAGAAACCCGTAGCGCAGGTGGTCAGTGAGCTTGTCGAATCTGCGTCCCGCCTGCCCGAGGAATAATCAGTAGTTTAT
>JBCDEB010000255.1:0-6256 GCA_039180005.1 Cyanobacteria bacterium P01_G01_bin.54
ACCGCGGTGAAGAAGCAGAAACCGTACGTAACGTTCATTTACCAGCCGGCTGCGAACAACATTCTGGCAGCAGGACGTTGCCGTAAAGAAGTAGCGTTTGTGAGAGTGCCGGTGGAAGTTATCGCCCCCGACGGACCACGGCTGCTCGGTGCTGCTTATGTGTACAAGTATTGGCTACCCGACTCGAGAGGACATTTGGCAACATATTGATAGCATTGCAAACAGCACCCTCTCTCTGATGTTTCGACAAAGCTACATATAGGTAGTCATAAGCGAATCCCGCTCAGGTTTTTGAGCTGATTTTTTCAGTTCTTTTTCTTCGAGACGAGGATATCGACAGATCAGAACAGAGGGTGATACCTATTACATAGTGGGCATGCGTGAAAATATGACTTATGGCTTATGACAGTTCCCTAAAGTAGCTGGGTCAAACTTGTACCTTGGGTTAAACTTGTACCTACAAACGTATACTTGTAAGTTATTCGTGACTTCTACAGTGTGACAGAGCTCGGGGTATCTATACACAACTAATTCATTGCTCCAGTTACTCGGCAAACGGCACTTAAATTCCTAAGCGTAGGAACAGGGGGAGGGTTCAGAGGGCCACTGGTCCCCTCCTCCACTTTTTTGCAGTACTCCTTCCTCGGAGATAAAACGATATTGTAGGCCTGCGTGCTTACGTACCTTATTGAAACCACATCAGCTGTTTTGAAGCTGCTCCCAAATATGGAACTCCTTTCGTTGGGGTCCCAGTGAAGTGGGCCACATCTAAGCAATGGCGGCCTCCCCCACTCCCTACTTTTTACACGGTTCCTAAGCGTCTGCCTTTATTATTTGCGGCAAAAAATGAGGACTCGTTGAAGGGAATGCAGCACCTTTATAACGTGATTTTAATTGAGATAGCTAAGTTGTAAACTATGCCGGAAAACCTGGTGGATCAGCCTTCGCTTTCTGTGTTCATACAATCCGGATTCAGTATGACATCTCAATGATGAGAGTCTCTAGGGTTTTTCATCGGGCTGAGCAATGAAGATTATTGTAAATCTTCAAAGTCGTAGAGGGTGTTAAACCAAGTGACAAATTCTTGGGCTCGGGGATGATTGGGGTCAAACACTTTTTTCTGCACCGCAGTGTGGAGCTGTAGCCCCGGTTCATCTTGCCAAGCCAGCCAGGTGTGGATATTGGCTTTATCCACTTGAACAGCCTTGATCTTTGCCTTCAACTCATTTTTGGCCACTTGAACCACCTCCTGGGCATATTGCCATAAGGGTGTGGTCTGCTCCGGGAGCAGGTAGGCAAGAAAGGTCTCTAGCATCCCCCGCTGAAGATTGTCTGGCATAATCCAAATACCAAACTGGATTTGACGCTCAGGGATTAAAAAATGGGAATGAATCAGCCCAGTGTCAGGCAGCGTTTCAGGTAAGTCGGGAATGCTGGGTAGGCAGGCATTGCGTAAACTTTGCCAGCGGCGATCGGGATATTCGTCTGCATCGACAACAATCCCCAATGCGGTTAGGTTTGAGTTTTGGAGTTCAGCGGCGATCGCATCTTGATCAGCAATCTTCTCATAACCGCCACAATCTTCAATATAAATCGGTGGGTTTCTCGCCGGCCAATCGATACCATTGGCTTCCATGAGTTCTGGAATCAGAAATTGCTCACTTTTGCCCTCAACCAACAGGATTTTACTGGCATTCCCTCGTTGCATGGTCTACCGCACCTCAATACCTCGTTCAGCGGCGATCGCCATCTGTTTCTCGTTAAACACAATACTCCGCGAGGCTCCTTTTTCAATCCGATGGATCGTAATCCCGTTCTCGCTGGTGTCTTCTTCCTCAGCAATTTCTGCTAAGCTCTGCCAACAATCGCTGTTATGGGTTGTGGCGAAAACCTGAACGTCTAGCTTCTTAGCGACTTTCCAGATAAACCGCCACATATCGACCATGGCAGTGTAGTGTAAGCCTGTATCGATTTCGTCGATGAGTACAGTTCCTCCTTTAGATGTAACCAAGGTTAGAGCAATACTCAGCATTCGCCACATGCCATCTCCCATTGCACTCAGAGGAAGACGATTACTTTCTGATTTTAGCTTTACATAAAAATTCGTAAAATCACTACTGGTATCTGGTGCAACTCTCTCAATTCTGGGTTCCAAGATTTGCAATGCATCTAGCAAATCATCCTCTTCTGCATTGAACATTATTTTTCCATACAATTCTTTGGCTATATTGGACTCAATTGATGTAGAGATCAATGTATTGACTTTACATAGAAATAACCTTTCTATATCTTGTCTAGAAGCCGACATTTTTGCCTTTTCTTCATTTACATTTGTCTCCTTGATTATCTGAACATAAAAGCCATTATCTAATTTGTAATTAAGCTCATTAATAAAATGTATTCTCTCTTCACTTTCATCTGGATGATCTGATATGTATACTTGAAACTTCTCGATTATTCCTTTGGACTCTCCGATAGTAGAAAATTTTCGTTCGGGAATAACAAGCCTACCATTGAAAATACATTGAGCAGATAGATAATTCGATTGGTTCTCTGAGTCCACATTGCCCGAATGGTAATTTATTTCAATTGCCTCGCCGCGTCTCTCTAAAATACCTTCCAAAGACTTTAGAGGGTTCTGAGCCAACAACATCTCGAGCATCTCCAATATTGAAGTTTTCCCGCTATTATTCTTCCCCACCAAGAGATTGATGCGACCAAGGGATTCAAGTTCAAAGGACTTGAAACAGCGATAGTTTTCGATTTTGAGTGAGGTGAGCATAGGTGAGGCAGGGGGGTGACGCCGCAGGCGGCTAGGATAGATGAGTTTTCGCTCAGAAATTAAACAGTTGAAAACCCCCTTACGAAGGGGGTCGGCACAGCCGGGGGGATCTCGCCAGCTTTGCTAATTGTTGCCAGTCCTGTCTAGGTAATTCATTCTAACGACTACACCCCTTCCGCTTCCCCCACGGATGCGATCGCCGCCACATCTTGCGCCTGCCGCTGGTCATGGAGCTTGAGCAGAATTTCATCATGCACCGATCGCGACAGGGGATAGGCCGCCGCCAAAATGAGACCCACGATTAATGAGATCGCGGGGAGGGGAGCAATCAGGAGCCGAATCATCAAGAGCGCTGAATCGGGTTGGGTGGCCACGCCTACATTGCCAGTGGTGAAGCCAGAGGCTTGTAATGCCTCCGTAATGAAGAAGATCGTGGCGGCGATCGCCAACTTTTTGATCTGAATCATGAGCCCCGAAAAAACGCCCTCTCGACGCTTGCCCGTGCGCAGCTCATCAAAGTCCACCGCGTCGGGCAACATAGACCAGGGCACAAAGTACGCTGCCGATAGACCCATCCCTGCCAACACACAAAGACCATACATAAAGACAATTTGACCCGGTTGCAGGGCAAAGAAGCCGAGTTGGGCGACCAGCGTCAGGGGAATGCCCCAGAGATAAATGGCTTTTTTGCCCAGGTGAACCGTCAATCGCCGCCAAAAGAACATCATCAATAGCGCTGTAATTTGAAAGGTGAGCGCCATTTGGGTAAAGTCCTGTTCTGTGCGCCCCATCCACTCCACCACGAAATAGGGCAAGATAGCCGCCGTTACCTGCAAGCCCAGCCAAGAACAGAGATAAATCCCCACAATAAACAGAAAAGGACGATTACTGGCCGCCGTACGTAACTGTTTGAAAATCGACATTTGTGGCGGTTTAACCCGGCGTTGGCGGACTTTTTGCACCGCATCAAACCGCTCTCGGGTACCCCAAACACAGATCAGGATGCTCACGGTGGCGATCGCCCCACAAATGCCGCCAACAATCTGATACTTGAGCACATCGTCTGCTACCAGGGCAAACACAATCCGGGCAATGATCAAAGCAAAGATGCTGCTCGCAATACTAAAGGCGGCTTTGGTACTGATCAAGCGTGTCCGTTCGTCATACTCTGCGGTGAGTTCTGCGCCCAGTGTGGTGTAAGGCACCATCACGATCGTAAAAGCTGTATAGAAGAGAACGGCGATCGCGCTGGCCCAAAGCCACCGCCAGGTAACGGGAGCCGCCGGAATGGCCCAAAGCAACAGGGCAAAACTCACACCGAAAGGCACTGAACCCACCACCATCCAGGGGTAGCGCCGTCCCCAGCGAGATTCGGTATGGTCACTGAGCCAACCCACCAGCGGATCGAGCACCGCATCCCAGACGCGGGCAATCAAAAGCACACTACCGGCCTGAGCGGGCGAGAGCCGAGCAACCTCCGTCAAGAAGAACAGCCAATAGAAAACCTGCACACTGCCCGTAATTTCACTACTAATTTCACCAATGCCATAACTCAGTTGAGTCTTAAGCGTCAGGGGGACGCTGGGCTTGGGCGCGGTTGCAGAATCAGACGACATGGATGGGTAGAGCAGAATTGTGACTAGACGCAGATGGTCGCATCATACAGCAGTCCTAGAATAGAAAGGTCTTTTACACCCTACCGATTGATGTCCAGCAAAGTCCTGCGCCCCTTCCTGACGCTTGTTATTATCACTGCCGCGTTTACCTTTAATGTCCTGTCGAATGTTCAACCGATCAATGGCGAGTCGATTGGAGCTATTTCCAACACCACATTTAGTGGAGTGATGATTACGCCCGCTAACTATGCCTTTAGTATTTGGGGTCTGATTTACCTGGGTTTACTCGGCTTTGGTATTTACCAACTACTGTGGGCCCATCACGCTCGTCCCGACCTTAACCCGGTGCGCAATGCTCTGATCATCAGTTCCCTGGCGCAAATGATTTGGGTCTTTCTCTTTCTCTTACGCCTGTTTTGGGCTTCGGGGTTGGCGATGCTGGTGATTCTAGTTGCGTTGGTTTGGGGCTATGGTCAGCACCGTGCCCAGGGGAGTTTGTCCAGAGCTGATCGCTGGTTTGTGGAGCGGCCGTTGAGTTTGTATTTGGGCTGGATCAGTGTGGCGACGGTGGTGAATGGGGCGATTGTCTTCTATGGCTGGGGTTGGCAGCAGGCAATGCCGCTCTGGACGGTGGTGATGATCGGCGTCGTGACCCTTTTGGGTTGTGGCATGACCTGGATTTACCGGGATGGGGTATTTTCAGGGGTGTTTGTCTGGGCGTTGGCGGCGATCGCCATGCGCCAATCAGCAAATGGCTTGATCTTGGGGACGGCGCTGGCAGGATGTGGGGTGTTGGTGACGGTGATGGTGCTTACACTGTTGCGGCGGCAGCGAGAATCGGCTGGGTGAGAGTGCCTGATTTTGCAAGTTCAATCTTAAGAAAGGGCTGGAAAGGGGCGATCGCGTTTGATAATTAGCGAGACTTAGCGTTGCGCACTTGCACTAGCAGATAAAGCTTGCGAGATCCCCCCGGCTGCGCCGACCCCCTTGGTAAGGGGGTTTCTAAGCTTTCAATCCTTAATTGACCAATCTCTATCCC
This sequence comes from Cyanobacteria bacterium P01_G01_bin.54, assembly GCA_039180005.1. GTDB lineage: Bacteria > Cyanobacteriota > Cyanobacteriia > Cyanobacteriales > Spirulinaceae > SIO3F2. Next base: position 5,438 of record JBCDEB010000255.1, read on the forward strand.
AGCCGCTTGCGGCGTCACCCCCCTTAATAAGGGGGAAAGGGGGGATCTCGCATCTAGATGTCTTGTGCAGCGTTGAACCGCATCACGCTTCAATTCACCCCCCAAACCCTTCTATGACCGCCTACCGTGTTGGCATTGCGGGGCCAGTTGGCTCCGGCAAAACCGCCCTCCTTGATGCCCTCTGTAAAGCCCTCCGTGACAAATATCAAGTCGCCGTCGTCACCAACGACATCTACACCCAGGAAGATGCGCAGTTCTTGGTACGCTCCCAAGCCCTGCCCGCTGAGCGCATTCGTGGCGTGGAAACGGGCGGCTGCCCCCATACGGCGATTCGGGAAGATGCCTCGATGAATATCGTGGCGGTAGAGGAGCTAGAGAAAACCTTTGCACCCCTGCAACTGGTCTTTCTCGAAAGTGGCGGCGATAATCTGGCGGCGACCTTTAGCCCGGAGTTAGTGGATCTCACTCTTTATGTGATTGATGTGGCGGCGGGGGATAAGATCCCCCGTAAGGGGGGCCCCGGTATCACCAAATCCGACTTATTGGTGATCAATAAAATTGACCTCGCGCCCTATGTGGGGGCAGATCTCGCCGTGATGGATCGGGATGCAAAAAAAATGCGAGGCGATCGCCCCTTTGTGTTTACGAACTTGAAAACCCAGGATGGGTTGGAGAAGGTGATTGGGTTTATTGAGCAGAATATTATTCTGTAGCAAGACACAAACTCAATAACCTGAGTTTCGGTTAAGCCAAAAGCACGAAAACTCATAAAACTCAATGAAATCGACAATACGGGCTCCGGTATTGCCGGAGCCCGTC
>JBCDEB010000256.1:0-6234 GCA_039180005.1 Cyanobacteria bacterium P01_G01_bin.54
CACTTTGGCACATCCAGACTGCATCGCCCTCATCCCCCAGCCCCTTCTCCCAAAAAAGGAGAAGGGGAGCCGGATTCAAAGTCCCTCTCCCAGCTTGGGAGAGGGATTTAGGGTGAGGGCTTGCGTAACTGGGATGCACCCCTTGAAACCCATGGAATTCTGTTGGTTGGGTTTCGTGATCACGAATGTTATTGGCAAAATAGAACTTAACGCGTAAAGCGCTGATCCTACTGTGATTTGTCTTGGAGATCGAGGCGGGCAAGATGTACTTCGACTCCGCTCAGTAACTACCCATGCTACGGGATTTTCTTGAAGGGAAGAACCGTAGCGCAGGCGGGACGCCTGACACCAATGTTGCGCAATATGAACTTCGCCAACAGTATCAGTGATAACGAAACCCAACATGATTGCCTTTAGCACTGCGCTCCAGCGCAATCGTTCAAAACATTGTCGGTGTTGGGTTTCCTTATCCTGTGGATGATTGCATGGTGCTAACAATAAAATTCGGCTTGGTGCAGCACAACCTCGCCATGATCCGGAATCCAGGCTCGCCATTGATCCGCCGATTCCTGACAGAGCAGGAGTGCTTCATCAAAACTATAAGGATTGGGAAGATGGTGCAATTTTACCCAGGAGGTGCGGGTGTAGTTGAGGTCGGGATTGCAAAGCTGGGTGGGATCGGGTCGGGTCGATTGCTCCGGTTGGGGAAGAACGGGGGAATGGGAAAGGGACATGGTGTATCGCCTCCGTTGGCAATAGAATCGAATCCACTTGGCGTAGGCTGTTTTCGCCGCAAGATGGATTTTCTGTATCCATTGTTACAGAACACAGATTCTGAGAACCGATCGCCCCCCAGAACGTTACATATCTCTATGCGCCGATCGGGCAACACCCTTAGCCCCTTGCCGTTGGCACCGCTCCGGTGACGAGCCATACCAAGGCACGCATCCCATCACCCAGCATCAGCCACCAGGGTTCGGCAGGCGTTTGGCTGGGGATGACCACAAACTGGTAGGTAATGCCATGGGAGCCCCAAACCAGATAGGCAATCAGGCGCGATCGCGCCCGATGGAAATCTGAGGTAATTACATAAACCGAACGGATCTGGGCCCGTTGCAGTTGGGGCAATAAGGTTGTGAAGTTCGTGAGTGTATCGACGGCAGCGAGATCATAAACCAGACGCTCACTGCCAATGCCCTCCTGAGCAAAATAGTCCCGCGACATCGACTCTGGCATACCGGAAGAAATGACGATCGGCAGTTGGGGATGTTGCTGTGCCCATAGTGCCGCAAAATATTCCCGCTCAAAATCACCACCCAAAATGACGATCGCCTCGGGCTGTTTCACCTGTTGCTGCACCCAAACTAATCGCAGACCAATCCCCCCCATCAGCAAGAGCATTAGCCCTAGGGTTGTCAGGCTCAGTCCACTCATCCTAGACCAGAACCCACAACTGACTATTCGATATCTAAACCGTTTGCCCACTCTAAATCTCCCTTGAACTCAGTAAAAACCTGGCTGCATCAGCCGTTGAGCGAGAGGATGATGAGACAGACTCCGTAATCTCACAGAAACTTTAAAAAGGTCGGCTAGATCTTTACTAACCCTTTATCGCGATCGCATCCCCTTCCCCTACAGTAATAACTGTAAGCAATCTGCATCGCCTCAACCATCATGCAGCGGTCTGTCGAGGCATACGCGATAGTCGAGCGAAAGTTCTTTGGCTGGCGGCTCTCGAAACGTTATTCTAAATGCGTCTACCCCCTTTGCCCTAATCCATCATCCCATTGACTGTATTAACTAAAGCTCATGAAATCTCAAGTTCTCACCACTCTGCTCGCTACGGCTGCCACTGTTGCCGCTGGCGTTTATGCCACTCCTGCCCTTGCCTTTGACCTTGTGCCCCAGCAAGAGGGTGAAATTGATGTCGGTCTGGGCTGCTACGACACCTGCATCCAGCTTGACCCCATCTTCGAGAGCATTGTCTCTCTGCACGATTGGAGCACTGGTAGCAAGAGCCGTCTGTTTGTTGACAATCTCGCAACCAGCAACACCTACAATGCGGGCGGCAGCAACGAACTGTACTTCAACAAGAGGGATGCCGGCACGAATCAAACCGGTTACGTATTCCGCCCGTCTGAGTACAACATCGACAGCGACTACTCCGAAGAGACCGGACAACTGGAGGTCGGCACCTACACCTTCAACTTCAGTCGTGCTATTTCTGAGCTGACGATTGATTTCTGGGATACGGAGAGTGTTGGCACTGGCATTATGTCTCTCAATGGCGAGCGGATTCGCGAGTGGATTGATCCAGGTTCGAACAATAATCTCCAGTCGCGTACCTTCTATGACGTTACTTCCATTACCCTGAATCTGGGTAATGATACCGCCAACGGCACAGGCGACGGTGTGAACTTCACGCTCAATAGCGCTCATGCACCGGATGCGGCAACACCTGAACCCTTCTCTATGATTGGTGCAGGCTTGGCTCTGGGTGCAGGTGCGCTACTCAAGAAGCGGAAGTAAAACCTTGGCCATCAGGTCAGCCGCTAACCCTGTGGTTTGATGCTGACCTAGCGCTAGTAATAACCCTCCTGACTGTTTTGGTCGGGAGGGCTTTGGTATTAACTGTAAATTAAGAAATTTGATTGATATCCATCGGTTTCAAGATGAGGAATGAATGTATAGACGCCCGTTCTGGATGGATTCGGTAGGGCACCTTAGCGCACACCAATAGTGATGAGGCGCTCTAAAATAGACCCTTGAGCGCTTCAACCCCACATTCATCCGCCCTATTCATCTGCTATGACTGCTGTAACTTCATCCCCTACTACGCCCTCGGTCGCGACGTCAACAGCGACGTCAACGCTGACCATTGCGACTTTGGATGTGGAGGGCATGCAATGTGCTGGGTGTGTGAATGCGGTGGAGCGTCAACTCCAGCAGCAGTCGGGTGTGCAATCGGCTCAAGTGAACTTGTTGGCTGCCTTGGCAGTGGTGGAATATGATCCAGCCCAAACCAGCTCAGCCGACTTAGCGGCTCACTTGTCACAGCGGGGCTTTCCCAGTTCGCCGCGTAATCTGGCCGCGATCGCTGACCCCACACCCAATTGGCTAGAGCGCGATCGTCGCGAACAGGTGCAGCAACAGCGCCGTTTGCTGGTGGCTGCCCTGTTGCTCCTCTTTTCTGGTTTGGGCCATTGGCACCATTGGGGTGGCCCCCAGATTCCGGTGTTAAGCCATATTTTGAGCCATGGGCTAGTCGCCACCCTGGCGCTGTTGATTCCCGGACGCGAGATTTTGAGCGATGGGTTGCGTCGCCTGGGTTATCGCTCAGCCAACATGAACAGTCTGATTGCTCTGGGAACCTTGAGTGCTTACCTGGCCAGTTGTGCTGCACTGCTCTGGCCAAATCTGGGTTGGGACTGTTTTTTTGATGAGCCGGTGATGCTCTTGGGGTTTATTTTTTTAGGACGAACCCTAGAGGGCCGGGTGCGCCAGAAAGCCAGCTTGGGGCTTCAGCAACTGCTAGCCTTGCAACCCGCGCGAGCACGAGTGATCCAAGCAATGGCCCAGAGCCAGGAAGTCGGTATTGAAATTCCGGTTACTGCCCTGCGTGTGGGGGAGTGGATTCGGATCTTGCCGGGGGAAAGAATTCCGGTCGATGGCCAGATCACTACAGGGCACACGCAAGTGGAGGAATCCATGCTGACCGGGGAAGCGGGCCTTGTGGAGAAGAGCGAAGGCGATCGCGTCATTGCCGGGACGATGAATCATGCGGGGACGATCGCGGTACAAGTGACCCAAACGGGCCAGGACACCTTGCTGGCCCAAATCATTGCCACCGTTGAAGCGGCCCAAGCCCGTAAGGCCCCGATTCAAACGGTGACTGACCGGGTGGCGGGCTACTTTGCCTATGGTGTACTGACCCTTGCCCTGTTGACGTTTACGATCTGGAATAGCCTCATCCCCTGGCTCTGGCCCGCTTGGCTCCCTGCCGAGACCCCCGCGTCCCTGCTGGCATTGAAATTGGCGATCGCCGTTCTTGTTGTGGCCTGTCCCTGCGCGCTCGGGCTGGCCACGCCCACCGCCATTCTGGTGGGCACCGGTGTTGCTGCCGGGCAGGGCATTGTTTTTAAGGGAGGAGACAGTTTGGAGGCTCTCCAGCGGGTCGACTGTGTGGTCTTTGATAAAACCGGAACCCTAACCCTCGGCCAGCCCCAAGTGCAGGCGGTCTATCCCACTGCGGCTTGGACAGCGTCTCAGCTCCTGCAAGCTGCCGCTAGCGTTGAGCAGGGCAGCGAGCATCCCCTAGCGCAGGCAATCACCACGGCAGCTCAGCAGCAGCAGCTTGAGCTATTGCCCGCCCGAACTTTTGCCTCCAGTCCCGGTCAGGGCATGCAGGCCCAGGTGCAGTTCTCTCAAGGGCAATGGCTTGACGTTGTTTTGGGCAATGGGGCTTGGTTGCAGCAGCATGGGGTCTCGATCGAGCTGCCCAATCCAGATGCAATAGAGCCAGATTGCAGTCTAACGCGGGTCTATGTTGCGGTTGACTGTGACTACAAAGGCGCGATCGCCCTCACAGATCAACTGCGTCCCGATGCTCAGACCACGCTGGCCCAGCTCCAGTCCCAAGGTCTGCGCACCATCCTCCTGAGCGGCGATCGGGCGTCTGTGGCTGAGGCGATCGCTGCCCCACTGGGCATTACGGAGGTGTATGCCGAGGTGCTGCCCGCCGCCAAAGCCGAGCAGATTGCCCAGCTCCAACAGCACCATTGCGTGGCCATGGTCGGTGATGGCATCAATGATGCCCCAGCCCTGGCCCAAGCGGATGTGGGCATTGCACTTCAGAGCGGCACCGATATTGCCCTAGAAGCCGCCGACGTGGTGCTGATGACAAACAGTCATATAAACAACAAAGATCAGTCGGCAGCAGCAGCAGCAGCAGCAGCAGCAGCAGCAGCCCTCCAACTCAGTCGCTTGCTCCAAGCTCGGGCAATTAGCCAAGCGACGTTCCGCAAAATCTGGCAAAATCTCTTCTGGGCCTTGGGCTATAATCTGGTGCTGCTGCCGATCGCGGCCGGTCTTTTGCTCCCGAGCCGGGGTTGGATTCTGCCGCCCCCCGTGGCGGGGGCCTTGATGGCAGTGAGCTCGATCGCTGTGGTGGTCAACTCATTGCTGCTACAGCATCGCTCCCCTACGCCCTCCTGAACCCCACCGCCGACATTTGGGAAGGGGTATGACACAATGGGGAAAAGTGATTCGGGGTTATCCCCATCTCAAGCGGCTATCAGTCCTTTGTCAGTGATGAATCCAGATGCAGCAATGGCGTCACCACTGCATTCGTGAAGCGTTCCCAGCCAGGAGACGGTCAACTGAGTTGGCACTCACGTCCCCAGCGGGGCATTCGCGAACGGGTCTGGCCGTCAACAGTAGGGGGGTGTAATGTAGCTGTACCGATCCCAATCTTCACCTGGTGCCTAATCTACATGAGCGTATCCAACCCACCTTTGGAACATGTGTTCATTATCGAGGATGGTCAGGGGCGGCGTGCCGTTCCCTTGATTGAACCATCCTATGTGATTGGTCGCGATCGCAACTGCGATATTTATATCGCCTCGCTCTTTGTTTCACGGCAGCATGCTCTCCTGCGCCGCCAAGTCCAGGGGGATGGCAGCTTCACTTACCTGATTATTGATGGTGATACCGAGGGTAACCCGAGTGTGAACGGTCTGATGATCAATGGTCACAAGCAATCTCAATACCGCCTCAAGCATGGTGATCAAGTTGTGTTTGGTCCCCAAGTTTGGGCTACCTACCAGTCACGGCAATCCGAAAAATCTTTCATCGACAATAATGTGGATATTCAAAGCAGCGATGATCCCTTTGATATCACCTTGATTGACCCGGCCATGATGTCAGGGGACACCGAGGAGGTCGATTTGGAGAATTCGGCCAATTCTTAGGGCGTGTCGTCAGTTAGAGCCAGAAGCCTTACGGGATAAGCGGTAGAGCGCCCGACCTAAACAACAGGAAAGGGGGCTGTAAGTCAGTCATAACAAGAGTTTGAAGTCTAACTGACGACAGCCCCTAGTCGAGGAAGGATATATACCCAGGAAAAAGTGAAGTCTGGCAGGACTTACGCAACGAAATAAGCAACCTGAGTATTGGATAAGCGAAGCGATCGCCTTCCTCAAAACCTTGAAATCTCGTTGTCAAACCCGGTTGTCA
>JBCDEB010000257.1:0-6155 GCA_039180005.1 Cyanobacteria bacterium P01_G01_bin.54
GGGGGGGGGGGCGCCCCGGGTCCATCCCCCGGGCCCGCGCCCACAGCATTCAGCCGGTCTGGGATTCAGCCCCCCAACGTCTGGGCCAGCCCGATGAACAGCGGGATGCCTAGGGCCAGAGCGATGGGCGTACCCACTGCTGTGGACGAGCCAATGTAGGCGGAAGGGTTGGCCTTAGGAATGCCAGCCCGTAACGTTGGCGGCCCTGAGATGTCAGAACTAGAGGCCGCAATGACCGCCAAGATCACAACGCCACCTAGGCTAAAGCCGGTGAGGTAGTGGGCAACCATGCCGAGACCAAAGGCAATGAACCCGTGCAGTAGCGGTGCCACAAACGCATATAGGGCGTACCATTGACCCACCTTACGCAGCTCGCCCAGCCGTGCCGTGGCCTCCATCCCCATGACCAGCATCAGGATCGCCAGCAGCCCACGAAAACCGGGATCGAAGAAGCTTTCATAGACACTTTCCGGGCGAGTGAATAATCCTAGAGCAAGGCCAAGCAGTAATGCCGATAGGGCAGATCCCTGGAGGCTCTCCTGGATGATGGGCCAGATCTTGACCCGCCCGTCTGCGGCACTGCGCGGCTTGCTGAGAACCGCAGTACCGCCTCCTGGCTCACCCACATACTCCTGCTGACTTCGCTGCTCCGCTGCCGCACGGCGCTGCTTCTGCTGACTGGTATAAACACTGGCCAAAACGATCGCCGTCACCAGGGCGGGGATATCCATAAAGGGATAGAGTGCAGCGGCCCAGGGTTCATATGAGATGCCTTCTGTTTCCATGATGGTCAGGCCTGCGGCCAGGGTAGAGCCACTCACCGCCCCGAACAAGCCCGCAGTCGCGATCGCATCTACAGTTTTAACGTTCGGCAGCTTAGCCAATGTGTAGCGCCCAATGAAGACGATCAGGATGCCCGTGAGCACAGCAAATGCTGCGGGTAGGAGCATCTCCACCAGATTGGCATTGCGGATCGCAATGCCGCCGCTGAGGCCGACTTTAATCAGCAGCATAAAGACAATAAATTTATAGATTGCATCGGGAATTTGCAATCGGCTATTGACAGCGGCAACAACCATCCCTCCGATCAGGAAACCCAGGGTCGGCGACTGCAACTTGGCTAGGAACAGCGTCCAGAAATCGGCTAAAAAATCCACAAATACCTCCTTCCACCGCCGCTAACGCGGGGCGATTCTTGTGATGAGTGAGCGTTAAAACGTCAGGGTGAAGGGTTTCATCCCTAAGGTGCAGGTCTTGCGCGAGAGCCCATCGGCAGGCGATTCAGAGAGTGCCCGTCTCCGAACAGGGTTAGACGATGGGGAGGGTTTCACTGCACCTTTATAGATCAATGTCTATTGAGAAGTAAGTTTATATGCGCTTAAGTCTATCTCAAGGGCGGCACAAATTGGCGATCGCCTTACCGAAATCGGCTAAGTAATGTCAAATCCAAACCATAAGTTTTTCTTTTGGGTTCAGGGAAACTCTATATCTCTGATCAATGTAGAGTCGACGAACTGAAGTTCTGGATAAGCGAAGCGATCGCATTCCTCAAAGCATTGAAATCTCGTTATCAAACCCGTTTGTCCTCAGGCATTGGGCATTTCCTAGCCCTAAACGGATAAGAGTTCTTTATCGAGGGCTTCCGCTAATCTGAGCCGATCTTGCTCAACGGAAAGACGCCCTTGATATACACTAAAAAATATGATTAGAAGAAAAACCATAGATTTTATTCTTTGATTATTGCAACAGAATGCATTAAGAGGTAACACATCATGACTCAGCAGGCCACCAAGCTCGTTATCGTCACAGAAAAGTTGCTGCTCAAAAAGGTCGCTCAGATCATCGACAAAGCCGGGGCACCCGGCTATACGGTGCTAGAAACGGGCGGTAGGGGCAGTCGCAATGTGCGATCGTCGGGACAACCCAGTGTTGGCGACACCTACTCTAATATCAAGTTTGAGGTGCTCACTCCCAGTCGGGAAATGGCCGTGAAGATTTCGGATGAGGTCGCAGCGAGGTTTTTCGAGGATTATTCGGGAATCTCCTATCTCTGTGACGTGATGGAGGTGCTGCACGCGCACAAGTTTTGAGTGCAACCGTTGTAAACTCGTCACGCTCCCCTTAACGGACTTCAACATCTCAATTGCGAGCCCGTTAAGGGGGGTGTGACCCATCCCCTACACCTGTACAGGGGTAATCTGCAGACTCCTCCATTACACCAATGGGGGATTTCTTTTGCCAATACTGGGATTTTACTGTAGGGTCTGTCGTCCTAAACGAGACTGAAGCTGCGCCCGAGCAGAGAGGGCTCAGATCTATCTTTATCTTCAGGGCAGATTCCAACGGTACGCTACCATGAGAAGTACGTCGCCCGCCCTTTGCAACCATGACATCCTCTGGTCCCAACTCTCTTAAAATTCGCTCGCTACAACTCCGCGATATTGGGGCGATCGCCCAACTGGTGGAGCGCACATGGGGTGAGGTACAGGCCAGCCAATGGCAACGGCTCTCGCACCAATTGGAACTCTATCAACAATGGTATGGCTTACTGCGGCTGTTGCGGCTCTTCCCCAATCCTAGTCATCATCAATTTTGCTTCTATGTCGCGGAGCAGAATGGGCAAGTTTGTGGTCTGATCCATGTTTCACCCTTTAATCGCACCCGTAGTACTTGGCGGGTGAACTGTGTGGTTCATGACCAAGCGGTGATGGAACTCAACCGGGGGTTGAACCTAGCCGACTCGGGCTCCCAACTGTTGCGCCATTGCTTTGAGAAGATTTGGGAAGCGCGGACTTGGGTTTTGGAAGTGGATATCAACGACAAGTCCACTCTGGCGCTCTATCGACAGAATGGTTTCCAGCCCTTGGCTCAGCAGACCTACTGGTCGATTTCGCCCACGCTACAGGCCCAGCTAGCAGAGCTTGAGCCGGACTTGCCCAACCTTTTGCCCGTGCGCAACGCCGATGCCCAACTCCTCTATCAGCTCGATACAGTATCGATGCCGCCACTGCTGCGCCAAGTCTTCGATCGCCATATTGCTGATTTTAAAACGCCCTTATGGCAAGGGCTCGGTCAGGCAATGCAGATGTTTTGGCGCGGCCAGGATCGGGTGGAGGGCTACGTGTTTGAGCCTCAACGGAAGGCGGCGATCGGCCATTTCCAGTTGACGCTTGCTAAGACGGGTCAACATCCCCACCAAGTTCATCTGACCGTGCATCCTGCTTATACCTGGCTCTATCCCAAACTCATGGCCCAGATGGCCCAGGTCGCCCAGGCCTACCCTGCCCAGGAGTTGCATATAATCTCCGCCGACTACCAACAAGAGCGGGAAGAATATCTGGAAAAACTGGGTGCAGACTGCCGTAACCATACCCTGCTGATGTCCCGTTCGGTCTGGCATAAACTCCGAGAGACTCGCCCTCGGGAAGGTCTACAGCTCCCGGATGTTTTGGGCTTGCAGCCAGCCCGCACACCCATTCCCACCCGGATGTCTTGGACAAAGTTCGTACCCCATCAGCGCAAGCGACGTCCCCCTGAGGCTCATTCCTAAGTCCCACTGCTAATCCTCTGGAGCATCATGGCCCAAACACGACTCTCGGTGCTGGGGCTCGATGTAGGCAGACGCCGCATCGGGGTAGCGGGCTGCGATGGCCTGGGGTTGCTGGCCACGGAGCTCACGACGATCGAGCGATCGGCCTTTGCCCAAGATGTGCGCCAGTTCCAAGCCCTCGTAACCGAGCGCCAGGTGCAGCGCCTGGTTGTAGGTTTGCCTTACTGTATGGATGGCTCGCTGGGGTTTCAGGCGCAGAAAGTACAAAAATATGCCGAGCGACTGGCTCACGCCCTGGATTTACCCCTGGACTATATGGATGAGCGTCTGACTTCGATGGAAGCAGAAAATCAGCTTAAGGCCCAAAAGGTTTCGGTCATGCGCAATAAGGGACGAGTCGATCGCAAGGCGGCGGCGTTAATTTTGCAGCGGTGGTTGGATCAAAGACGGAAGACTCTGCTCGGCAATAACCGTAATTCCAGTGAGGAAAGTTTACATGGCCATTAGAGTCGGTGTTTATGATTTCTTTTCCTATGTCGTGCCGGGTAGTGTCATCGTATTTGCAGTACTCTATCTCCTTGCAAAGCTGAACGCATTACCCATCGATCCACAGAATATATCTACCCCCGAGTTTTTTATTCTCATCGGTACTGCTTATCTCTTGGGTTTCGTTGTTGATGTAGTCTCTAAGCCATGGCGAAAGATATTTTCTCCCAAAGATACCCAAGGAAAAGTTATCCGAGAATTCAGTTCTCGCTATCCAGCGTTCACCGCAATCCTTCATGAGACGGATTGGTATGTTTTCCTCTCTTTCATCAAGCGCTATAGTCTAGATATTGCGCGAGACGTAGAACAAAATAATGCAACCAGTATAATGTTGAGGAATTCTAGTTTTTCGGTTCTATTTCTAGGATTTACATTCCTCATCGATTTAATCTTTTTCCGGAGCACACTCAGCATCATTTTGTCTATGTTTTGCGTGGTTTTCTCTGTGATACTACAGAAGCAGTCCATTAAATTCAAGAACTGGTTTTATCTAGGTCTTTACCAATCTACGATCGCCTTGATTCTTGAGAAAGATGACTTCTTTACGAACTTCGATAGAGCCAAGATCGAACCATAGTTTCGTTAAGATTGAGATTAACTAAAAACGCAAAAAACAAATTCCAAAAGAAATCGAGGATTACCGAGATTGTCTACAAGAATTTGCTATTGAATCCCTGTTTTTGTTTGGCTCTATCGCAAGAGATGAGCAACATAAAAATGGTCATATGAACTTTTTTTCGAATTCAAAAGATTAGTAAGTGGACAAATATTGAAAAATCTGTAACTTGATTCTGATATCGCTAATTGTTCCTACCTTACAACTTGTATCGATCAATCTTCATTCTCAACTAGATCAATATCAGTTCGGGAAAAGTCATTGCCTTTGAACAGTAATGGTTGCCCGGTATTTTTTGCTAAGGCATAGGAAAAACAGTCTCCCATATTCAATTTTGCGGGGTGGCGGCCTTTACCAAATTTCAAAAACGCTTCAGCTCCCAACTGAGCCTGTTTTGGAGTGAAAGGCACAACTGTGATGGATAATTCCTTGAGTAATAAGTCCAGATTTTTTAAACCTTTTTCACCATGTCGAGTTCCTAAAACGATTGAGAGTTCAACGTAGCTTGGAGAAGCAAGTAAACAAGGTTGATATTGAGTAATTAGTTTGAGGAATATCTCAGCTTCAGCTTCTGCATAAATCATTGCCAGAACAGCGGAAGGATCAATGATCACGATCCTAATCCTCCAAATTCATCATAACCAATAATTTCTTCAGGAGTTCGATCATTCAGCAGTGGTAAACTTCTGATCTGGGTGCAAATTTGATTGACTTTATTGAGGTTTATTCTTTTCTTTTCCGTTGGAGAAGCTTGAGGCTCTTTCTGTAAGAGTTCAACGAGCCATTTCAACAATATCCAGCGATCGCTGATGGAGAGATGCTGAATAAGGTCTTTCAATTCGACCAATGTGTTTTTCAGTTCTGCTTCCATAGACCACCTTGATTTGATTATATTTCTTTGCGTGTGTGGGCGATCGCGTTGCCATGAGAATTGTCTTTGCGGGTTCCCGGTCGCTGCCAGATCATGCGATTATATAAACTCTATCTTCAGTTATACGCGAGCTTCAATTCCAGATACTCACCCTTGTTGATGCTGTCATCGGGATGACGGCTTGTACCAAGATAGACGCGGCCGTCTTCCAGCATGATGTTCTCCCCTACTTGCGCGACATGGCGATGCCGCGATCAATGCCCAAACGAATCCACCCGAAACGGGCAGTTCATATAGGCGCAGGCTCGGCGCTGCGCAAACCCGACCCTTCGCAATTGTCCCAAATCGGCACAGCCATCGGTCACAAACGCTGGCACGGAAACTGCTTGTTTACCATGGAGAACCGAGGAACCACGGAGAATGCGCTGAAATGGCACGCAAACCAGCAAATATTGGACGCCGGAAGGTACTGGCGCTGATGGCCGGCGCGCCGCTTGCAGCTGTTGCCGCACCAGCCGCAGCGCGAGAAGTCAGCCTTACCCAACTACGCGGCACGCTGGATGTAACCGAAC
>JBCDEB010000258.1:0-6138 GCA_039180005.1 Cyanobacteria bacterium P01_G01_bin.54
CGACAAGCTCACTGACCACCTGCGCTACGGGTTTCTGCTCTCAATATCCTGTAGCGCGGGTGGTTGCTGAGCGGAGTCGAAGTACATCTTGCCCGCCGCCAGGATCAGCCTTCGCTTTCTGTGTTCATACAATCCGGATTCAGTATGAGAGCGTATCTTCAATCCCTAAAATCCGCTGTTGGGGAGGAGGAGAAATCCTCCCCAACAGCGGATTTTGATATTTTGGAGAGATACAACCCGGACTGACGATGGCCGTTTGCCTGCTGTATTCCGCTGAACTCGCTACAGCAAACCGCCTAAGACACCCGCGATCGAGGACAACCCCTCTGTCGCACCCGCGATGCCTTCAGCCATCCCTCCAGCGCCTTCAGCGTCGCTGACCACCGATGCAGCCCCTTCAGACCCTTAGGCCTGATTGACTGACAAAAGAGGGTGGAGAGAAAGCCAGAAAGATTGACCTGACCTGATATAAAAAGATTGCTTTCTTTGGCTTTTAGAATATTTCTTGTCTCTATTGACATCGACTTATTAAGGACAATGTTAAGTTGCAACACTTTGTTTACATTGACTTATTCAGAATAATACCCCGTTGTAACAGATTGAAAATAGAATTTTTATATACATTATTCTTGGAATATATCCCAAAGTTCGGACTCAAATCATGGGTGAATTGTTGCTTTGGGCAATCACCTCAGTCGTTGCCTGGGCGGCCGCAAGATTCGTGCCGATAAACTGGGCTCCATGGGCGATCGCCCCCTGAAAATTGGCACGGGTGAGATCGGCACACCAGAGTCCGGCTTGGTTGAGGACTGCCTGGCTAAAGTCGGCCTCCTTGAGGTGGGTATTGAGAAACTGAACGCCCAGAAGGTTGGCTTGGTTAAACACTGTTCCCTCGCAGGTAGCCTGCGTAAACTGCGCGCCTGCGAGTTGAGCATGACTGAAACGAGTGCGATCGCAACGGGCGGCTGTCAAATCCGCCCCCTCTAAAATCGCATCGGTCAAGTCCGCTCCGGTCAAGTCCGCCTCCCGCAACGTCGCAAAACTCAAGTTTGCTCCCCTGAGGTTGGCATGGCGCAGGTTAGCCCGTTTCAAATAGGCCCGGGCTCCCTGGCTATTTTGCAGGTCTGCACCGCTGAAATTAGCTTGAGTCGCCACGACGCGAACCCAACGTGCTCCCCTCCAGCAGGTCTCGGCAAACTGCCCTTGGCTCAGGGTTGCCCCCGTACAATCTGCTTGGGCAAAACTCACCCCTGGCGCAACCTCAGCCCCGAGCCAACTGCTGCCCTGCAAGCAAGCCCGATCCAACCGACAAGCCGACCAAGTACTGGCGCTGGCGATCGCCCCACTCAGATCCGCCCCGGACAAGTCCACCTGCTGCCAATGGCTCTGGCTCAGACTGGCTTCAACCAGCAGAGCCTGGACAAAACTCGCCTGCTGTACCCGAGCTTGGCTAAAGTTGGCCTGGATGAGATGGGTCTGAAAACCAGTCAATTTAGCCAATCTGGCTTGGGAGAGATCAATGCGGCTGAGACGCTGAAAGTCCCAGGTTTGGCCCTGAAGCAACTGGCCGTTAAAATTTCGCTGCCCTGCTTGATACTGTTGGAGCAGAGACGAACCAGTTAGCCGGGAATCACAAAAGTCCGAAGCGTTCATGGGGTTAGGGCAATGCAGCAGATTTCACCAGATGAAGCAGGGCAGCGTTCAGTCCAGGGTGATGAATTGCTTAGGGCAAAATTTAGCGAGTTGAGAGCACGTTCTGGCGTCCTGCAACGCTGGAGCGCGATCGATTCTGAATCAGCAATTCCAAGGAACTGAACTGTTAAAACCTTGAAGCGAGCGGCTACAACAGCGTCATCCGCCAATCCCAAAGACTTTGCCAGTAGCAGTGCAAGAGTGCAAACACCAGTTCAACCCTGAGGTTGAGCAAACAGATGCGATCTGGATAGCCAGAACTGCTAGAAGCGAATCGGGGCATAGGTGTACGTTAAAGGGTTTGGCGCAGTACTTTCTTGATTGATGCCTGCACAACAGGCTGTGGGATGCAGGTATCTTGCCCACTGCGGAAACTGTATTTAGGGAGTCTACTGAAGCTGCTGCATGGGCTGCTTAGTAGCTGACGACCCATTAGCATGAGGGTAATCTGCCTTGCCTGGGTCTGACAAGGCTTTGTAAAGCGGCGTGAACAAATCGACTCGACACGGCCGAATGCCCAGCGAATCTTACGAGCCGCCCTCGAAGTTGGGCAAAAGCAATCTGAAGCAAAATTATCTTGCAAAACAAGAGAATAGCAAGATACTATGGGAGACTGTGTCACATATAGTCTTAGCCCCATGCCCAAGCTCAAAACCAAGCGTGCTGCTGCCAAACGATTTCGCGCCACAGGCAGTGGTAAGATTCGCCGCCGCAAGGCCTTTAAAAATCACTTGCTAGAGCATAAGAGCTCTAAACGAACTCGTCGCCGTCTCTCACAGCTCTCTTTGGTTCACGAGAGTGATGAAGAAAATGTGCGCCTGATGATGCCCTACTTGTAAGCCATCGCCAGATCACGACTAGCGGGCGATCGCTCAAGCCCCTTGCCAATGCCCTGTAGCCGTTCGCAGTGATTAAACTGCCACAACAGATGGAGTTGAGTCTGTCGCTGGAATTTCGTGATTTAAATTAACCCCTCATTCAAGTTTTTCCCATCTCTATTCAATCTATAGCGTCATGCCTAGAGTTAAACGGGGCAATGTTGCCCGCAAACGCCGCAAAAAGATCCTTAAGCTGGCCAAAGGCTTCCGGGGGTCTCACTCCCGTCTGTTTCGTACGGCTAACCAGCAGGTGATGAAAGCCCTGCGCAATGCCTATCGCGATCGCCGTCGCCGTAAGCGCGACTTTCGCCGCCTTTGGATTGTGCGGATTAATGCTGCGGCACGTCAGCGGGGCATCAGTTATAGCCAGCTCATGCACAAGCTCAAACTGGCCCAAGTCGAAATTAATCGCAAGATGCTTGCTCAACTCGCTGTGGCTGATCCGGCAGCATTTAACAAGATTGTGGATGTTGCCCTGCAGTAGAAGAGGGAGCATTGCGGATCGCCCCATAGCAGTTGACAAGGGCTAAGCAGGGACAATAAAAAATCCAATTGACCAACACAATAAAGAAAGCAGGTTAACCCGCAGGTTAACCTGCTTTCTTTATTGTGTTGGCGATCGCCCTTTCAGGAAAAGACTTACGCATTTGCACCGATTAGCAAGGCTTTCGAGTGCGCTCTCCCCCCTTAATTAAAGGGTGTAGGGGCCTCTAGGGTCTCTAGATATAGCGTGTTGGGTTTGAAATGCGTCAGTCCTACAGGGCCAACCTCCCGGCCCGGACAACTGGGAAAGTGACACAATTGTCGGGGTCGGCGATCGCCAAATTCAGCTATGACAGAGGACAAAACATGACGGTTGAGGTTCGTTTCTTCGTGATTTCAACTTTTCTTTAGGGTTTAAACGACTGTGATACTATCGGGGTACTTCTTGCGGGGATTCAATGGCAAGGGAGTCTCCACGGACAAGACCAATTGTGAAGGAGTGCAAGCGAGACCATGACGATGGCACAGACGATGACACAGTCCAATCAGACCGTTCAAGCCCTGAGGCCCCTGCCCATCCGTGTAGGGGTGATTGGCGTCGGCAATATGGGCCAGCACCATGCTCGAATTTTGAGCTTACTCAAAGATGTACAACTCGTTGGCATCTCCGATATCAATGTAGAACGGGGCCTCGATACGGCAGGGAAGTATCGTGTCCGTTTTTTTGAGAACTATCACGAAATGCTGCCCTACGTCGATGCGGTCTGCATTGCTGTGCCCACTCGACTCCATCACAAGGTGGGGATGGACTGCCTAAGTGCTGGGGTGAATGTGCTGGTCGAAAAACCGATCGCCGCGAGCATTGCAGAGGCGGAATCCCTGGTCAATCGGGCAGCTGAGTCTAAATGTATTTTACAAGTGGGGCATATTGAGCGGTTTAATCCCGCCTTTCAAGAACTCAGTAAAGTCTTAAAAACCGAGGAGCTACTGGCGATCGAAGCCCACCGCATGAGCCCCTACTCCAACCGCGCTAACGATGTCTCTGTGGTTCTGGATCTGATGATCCATGACATTGACCTGCTCCTCGAACTCGCCCAGTCTAACATTACCCACATCACCGCTAGTGGAAGCCGTGCGGCGGACTCCGGCTATCTGGACTATGTCACCGCCACTCTGGACTTTTCTAATGGCATGGTCGCCACGCTGACGGCCAGCAAAGTCACCCACCGTAAAATCCGTCGCATTGCTGCCCATTGCAAAAACTCCCTCACCGAAGCCGACTTTCTGAACCACGAAATCCTCATCCACCGCCAAACCACCGCGAACTGCATGACCGACTATGGTCAAGTGCTCTACCGCCAGGACGGTTTAATCGAGAAGGTCTACACCAGTAATATTGAACCCCTCAACGCGGAATTGGAACATTTTGTTAACTGTGTCCGGGGGGGTGAACAGCCCTCTGTCGGCGGTGAACAAGCCCTTAAAGCCCTCAAGCTAGCCAGCATCATTGAAGAAATGGCCCTAGAGGGCAAGCCCTGGAATGCTGAAGCTTGGCCCACCAGCGATGTGGTTCCGGCTCCGGCGGTGACGGCTTGACGGCGATTGTTCCGTCCCCCCTCAGCGGACTTCAAGCGTCTGAATCCACTCAGCTAAAACCTGGCTCACCAACTGATTCCCTTGGGGACTTAAGTGAATATGGTCGCGGTAGAGTGCTGCCCCCATCTGATCAAAGGCGGGTAAGAGATCGAGATAGGGAATCGCCAATTCAACTGCGAGGTCGTGGAGGCGTTGCCGAGCCACCTGTTCATAATCACGGGGTTGGCCCGGTTGGACTTCTCGACGCAGGGGACTCAGGGCAATCAGGAGCTGGGCTTGCTGTTCTGAGCACAACCTTTGCAGCGTGGCGATCGCCGCCAAATTCTGGCCCACACGATCGCCCCCCGCCTTCTGAATCGCCTTCAAACCTGGAATCGGTCGGGGTTTGCGCAGATAGTACTCATAGAGTTCCACGAGGGCAAGGGGTGGATTGCGATCGGGATAGTTGCGATCGCGCCCCACCTGAAGCGACGTAGGGGCCGTGGCAAAAAGATCATCAGTATTGAGCAGCAGCAGAACCCAGCGCGAGCCAAATGTGCCAAAGCGTTGCACATAGGCTAACTCATTGCGCGGTCCCCAGGAGTTAGCTGACGCGTTGAGAACCTCCACCGTCGCAAACTGCTCTTGACGGACGAGGTCATTCTGGAGTAATTGGGAGAGAATTTGCGATTGATCCGTCCACCAATTGCCATTGGCCACCGAATCCCCCAGGAGCAGAAGCCGAGTTGTGTCGGGGGGGCATTGGGGGGCGATCGCCTCTCCCCGCAGGGAATCAGCATTGATCACAATGCGGCGTCCCAGACGGCGCAGGTGCTGGTTCGGTCGCAGGCGATAGCCCATGGTCGGGTCAGCGACATAGAGTACGGGATGACCCAAGCCCAAACCCCAGCGCAGACTGCTCTCCAATAGCGCGAAGAACAGCACCAGTAGCAAAACGGCAAGGGCAATGACCCCGAAGACGCTGGTCATCATTTTAGATTTCCTCAAGACTGTTTAAATTTGGTGAATGAACTCGCCCCATCACCGCCCAATTCTCGCTACCCTATTGCCTGTTCGCTTCTATGCTATGGGAATTTGCTATGTCTGACCTCGATCGCGGCATCATGAAATTCAAAAATGCCGATAAACCGGTTGTTGTCGCCGTTTCTGCTGCTGTGGTGCTAGGCAGCATTGTGGCACTAATCATTTGGGCGATACAAAGCGCTTATACCCTCTAGGCACTCTTCGCCTGAGGATACTGATACTTCAATCGTGTTAATGCATTCTACTTCCTAGGACAGGTTAGATGACACACCCTAGTGTCGTGGCACAGCTACAAAAATGTATTGGAGTAGGTTGGGTTGAACTTCGGATGCTGTTGGCGAAATATAACTTAACTCGCAAAACGGGGAGCATCCCAGTTACGCAACCCCTCACCTTAATCCTCTCCCCAGGGAGAGGAAACACCCCCTTCTCCCCAGGGAGAAGGGCTGGGGATGAGGGGAAGGGA
>JBCDEB010000259.1:0-6029 GCA_039180005.1 Cyanobacteria bacterium P01_G01_bin.54
GGTTATACCAACGAGT
Source organism: Cyanobacteria bacterium P01_G01_bin.54 (assembly GCA_039180005.1). Classification (GTDB taxonomy): domain Bacteria; phylum Cyanobacteriota; class Cyanobacteriia; order Cyanobacteriales; family Spirulinaceae; genus SIO3F2. Next base: position 17 of record JBCDEB010000259.1, read on the forward strand.
CATGACGGGTTATCACCCCCAACGATGAAAACCCCCTTACCAAGGGGGTCGGCGTAGCCGGGGGGATCTCGCTAGCTTCATTTACTTGGTGCAAGAGTATTAACATTGTCTATTTTCAAAGTAACTCCGATATTTCAGGCTACAGATCAATCAAGAAGAGGACTGAGCTTGTCGAAGTCCGGCGCTTAAGACCAGATTCTATCTGTAGTTAGACTTTTTTGATTTGGTATTATGCCTACTAAATCTGGGTGTTTTATGCGAAAATAAGAGTCTTTGTCTACCTCGAACTTTCCCCAAACCCCATGGGAACCAAACCCACGATCGCCCTTTCGCACCTTGGTTGTGAGAAAAACCGCGTTGATTCTGAGCATATGCTCGGGCTCTTGGCGGCGGCTGGCTATGACCTCGATAGCAACGAGGAATTCGCCGACTATGTGATTGTCAATACCTGTAGCTTTATTCAAGCAGCGCGGGAAGAGTCGGTGCGCACCCTGGTTGAGCTGGCTGAAGCAGACAAAAAAATTGTGATTACCGGTTGTATGGCCCAGCATTTTCAAGACGTGCTCCTGGATGAAATTCCTGAAGCCGTCGCTGTGGTGGGCAGCGGCGACTATCACCAAATTGTGGAGGTGATGGAACAGGTGGAAAAAGGCGATCGCGTTCAGGCCGTGTCGCCGGAACCCACTTACATTGCCGACGAAACCATCCCCCGCTACCGCACTACCAACGAGAGCGTCGCCTATCTGCGGGTGGCCGAAGGGTGTGACTATGGTTGTGCCTTTTGCATCATTCCTCACCTGCGTGGCAAGCAGCGATCGCGCTCGATCGAATCCCTCGTCGCCGAAGCCCAACTGCTTGCCGAGCAGGGCGTTCAGGAGTTGATTCTGATCTCCCAGATCACCACCAACTACGGCAAAGATCGCTACGGCAAGCCCCGCCTGGCCGAACTGCTGCGGGCCCTGGGCAATGTGGATATCCCCTGGATTCGCATGCATTACGCCTATCCCACAGGCTTGACCCCGGAGGTGGTGGCCGCTATTCAGGAAACGCCCAATGTTCTCCCTTATCTAGACTTACCCCTGCAACATTCCCATCCTGAAATCCTCCGGGCGATGAATCGCCCCTGGCAAGGTCGCGTCAATGATGAGTTGCTCGATTGGCTGCGGGAGCAATTGCCCCATGCTACGTTTCGCACCACTTTTATTGTCGGTTTTCCAGGGGAAACCGAGACCCATTTTGAACATCTGGTTGAGTTTGTACAGACCCACCAGTTTGACCATGTGGGCGTGTTTACCTTCTCGCCTGAGGAGGGAACGGCTGCCTATGATTTACCCCATCAGCTCCCCCAAACCCTCATGGACCAGCGGCGAGATGTTCTGATGCAAATTCAACAACCCATTTCAGCCGCGCACAACCAAGCGATGGTCGGTCAGGTGGTGGATGTGCTGATTGAGCAGGAAAACCCAACCACCGGCCAATGGCTGGGGCGATCGGCGCGGTTTGCGCCGGAGGTAGATGGGCTGGTCTATGTTCAGGGTGAGGCTCACCTGAACCAAATTCTGCCTATGACCATTACTCATGCTGATCCCTATGATCTTTACGGTCAGGTGGTTTGAGCCCAAAAAATATACGGATAACGTTTCAGTTTGTGAGTATCTCGTGACAGAAGTCTATTCACAAATGAAGTTAAGTTTTGTAAACTATGACAGAATTGAATTTTATTTATGATTGCTCGTAAGAGCGATCAGCCGCTCTGCCTCCCGCTTTAGGTTCATGCCATTCGATTGGTCTTCAGGGTCAATCCAGTGAGTTAAGCGTCTGACCAAGACTTGAGTGAACGACTGCTCTGTTATCGGAGACCGAACTGTTGGGTGAGGGGAAGGACTGTGCGATATCCTCCAGTTGCTGCCAACGCCCAAATGCTTTTGGCATTCCTGAGCTGAGCGATCGCACATCTCCAGAGTAAAGGTTTGATTATCCACCCTCTTCCCTGCCCCCAGAGACAGGGTCACTAACGCCAAAGGTATTCTTCATGACAACTACTTTTCAAAGTCTCGGTCTCTCAGCTGCTTGCGTTGATCAACTCACTGAAATTGGATTTGAAACCCCAACCGAGATCCAGGCTCAGGCGATTCCGCATCTTTTGCTCGGTCGCGACATTGTCGGTCAATCCCAGACTGGAACCGGCAAAACCGCAGCCTATGCTCTGCCAGTGCTAGAGCATATCGACCCAGAGGTCAGTGCGGTTCAAGCCCTAATTCTGACGCCGACCCGAGAGCTGGCCCAGCAGGTGGCTAAGTCCGTGATTGGCTTTACCACCGATCGCCGGATTCGCATCCTCACCGTCTGTGGCGGACAATCGATGGAACGTCAGATTCGCAGCCTGAATCGCGGCGTCCAGATTGTTGTCGGCACGCCGGGCCGAGTGATTGACCTCATTGAGCGGGGGGTTCTCAAACTCCAGACCGTGCAGTGGGTGGTACTCGACGAAGCCGATGAAATGCTCAGCATGGGCTTCATCGATGATGTAAAGACCATTCTGCGCCAGACGCCACCCGAGCGGAAAACCGCCTGCTTCTCAGCAACCATGCCCCGGGAAATTCGGGACTTGGTCAACAACTTCATGAAATCCCCCGCCACGGTCTCGATTAAGCGACCGGAAGCCACCCCGAACCGGATTGAGCAGCGAGCTTATTTCTTGCCCCGGAATTGGTCAAAAATCAAGGCGCTTCAGCCTATTTTGGCGATGGAGAATCCGGAACAGGGAATTATCTTTGTTCGTACTAAGCGGGCAGCAGGTGAGATCACGAGTCAGCTTCAAGGCAGTGGTCTCAATGTGGATGAGTACCATGGTGACCTCAGCCAGGGCCAGCGGGAACGGCTCGTGCAGCGTTTCCGCGACGGCAAGATTCATCTGGTCGTTGCGACGGATATTGCGGCTCGGGGGCTGGATGTGCAAGACCTCAGCCATGTGATCAACTTTGACCTTCCGGATAGCCCCGAGACCTACGTTCACCGCATTGGACGGACGGGACGGGCGGGCCGGACGGGTACGGCTATTTCTTTGGTGCAGCCCCAGGATCGCTACCTGCTCAAGCGGATTGAACGCTCACTGAAACAGACCATTGAGGCGAGTCAAATTCCCTCACGGGCTCAGGTGGAAGCCAGCAGCATCCGCCGCATGAAGGAGAAGCTCCAGGAAACCCTTAGCGGTGAGCGGATGGCTTCGTTCTTGCCGATCGTTAAGGAGTTGAGTGCTGACTATGATGCCCATGCGATCGCCGCTGCTGCCCTCCAGATGGTCTATGATCAATCTTGCCCCAGTTGGATGGAAGAAGACTGGGATGTGCCGCCGACCGATCTCTCCAAGCCCATTAAGCGCAATGGCAAGCGTCGGAGTGGGGGCAATTCAAGCCATCGCCGCGATCGCCCTAGTGGCGATCGCAACAATTGGTCCCAGCGACGCAAGAAGATCCACGCGGACTAGGCAGGTTGATTAATCACCCTAGGGGCTGTCATCTTTTGGGCAGGCGTAGGGTGGGCAAATATTGATAAGTCTATGCTTTGCTTCTTAGACTGTTAATTTTGCCCACCTTACAATTGTCTGAGAGCTTAATAGTTAAAAATCGATCTGTTTTTTGATGAAACACTGCAGATGTTGGCAAGGACAATACTCTCTCACAACAGTCCGGACAAAAATCGACCCCTTATATCGCCTGTAATCCAGAGCGCACGTTATCAGAAATATTTAAAGCAATGTCAGCCTGGAAGCTAACTTTGATTTAAATAGACATCGCTAGGGTGCTTTCCCTGTAAGCCTTGCAGCTTCGTTGCCAAAACTGTCCGGGCTGTTGTCTCTCAGGCATAAGTAAAAGCATAGAGCCAGAGAGTAATAAGATGAATGGGGATTGATATAGGATATTCCTGTTTCTCAAATTCAATAAATTATTCTTCATCAAACTCTCTCAGCAGCTCTAATGCTTCTGGTGTACCAATTTCTTCTAGTTGTAATTGAGCTGATTCACGGATAGTTCTATCTTGTGAAACTAAAGCTTGACGGTAGAGAGACCAAATATTAACTCGCTCCCCTTCTGAATCAATTTGACCGTGTAACGGAACGAAGTAGATTAAATTATTGACTGCGTCATCTTGGATGACGTCCAAACCACTAGCCATTAATTCTTTGATAACGATGAAACCCTCAAATTTACCGAGACGAGCAAGGAGCCCCGCCGCCTTTGCGGACGTCCATTCTTTTTCTCTCACTACTCCCGATAGGGCAATATATTCTAATAGGGGCAACCAAGACCGATCCCCCAGTTGGTACAAACCGTAAACCGAGAGTGCCTGGGCTCTATAATATAAGGAAGATAAATAAGATCCTTCACCATCGGGCTGATTGACCCAATACAAAAAAATCCCCCTATTTTCAGGGTCATTTGTATGTACTAAGATGTTGAGAGCTTTATTCTGAATTCTAAGGTCTGGATAGCGAGCAGCACGCTGCCATTCACTTAGATCATCGCCAAAACCGTTGATCCATAGACTAATGCGGTCGCCATAAACTTCACGCTCAGTGTAGGATAAGTCGCGTGGAATTTCGTAGCCAGTCGTCATTAGCCGATAACAAGCGACTTGCTCCGCATCGGGTGCTTGTTCGCCTGCAAGAACTGAATTATCACATTCTGGTAGTGGTAGTTCTATGATTTCACTAACATCGTTGTTTGAGAGCCTTAGGGTTGATGGTTGAGCTATTGGTTGGTGAGATACTTCAGCTATTGGCGAGGACAATATTCTTGTCGGCATAAGCAAAAGGATGGAGCCTGAGAACAGTAAAATTGATGAGTATTGAGGGAGACAGTAATTGAAGTTCTTCTTTTCCTTTGATCTCACCAGACTAAGTATGGAGATAAAACTTTTCTTGTTCATAGATAGAGTACTCACTTTCTTAAGTAAGATAAATCATTATTCATCAAACTCTCTTAGCAACTCTAATGCTTCTGGTGTACCAATTTCTTCGAGCTGTAATTGAGCTGAGTAACGGATAGTTCTAGATTCTGAAACTAAAGCCTGACGGTAGAGAGACCAAATATCAACTCGCTCCCCTTCTGAATCAATTTGACCATGCAAAGGAACGAAGTAGATTAAGTTGTAGACTGCCTCATCTTGGATGACACTCAAACCACTAGCCATTAATTCTTTGATAACAATAAAACCCTCAAATTGACCGAGACGAGCCAGAAGACCTGCCGCCTTAGCGGACGCCCATTCATCCATTATTCCTGATAGGGCAATATGTTCCAAGAGGGGTAACCAAGACTGATCACCCAGTTGGTATAAACCATAAGCTGAGAGTGCCAGGACTTCGTGATCTTGAGAAGACTCTTCATCATTCAGCTGATTGACCCAATACAAAAAAATCTCCCTATTTGTCGGTTCATTTATATGTACCAAGATATTAAGAGCATGATTCTGAATCAGAAAGTCTGGATAGCGAGCAGCACGCTGCCATTCACTTAGATCATCGCCAAAACCGTTGATCCATAGACTAATGCGGTCGCCATAAACTTCACGCTCAGTGTAGGATAAGTCCCGTGGAATTTCGTAGCCAGTCGTCATCAGCCGATAACAAGCAACTTGCTCCGCATCAGGGGCTTGCTCACCCGCAAGAACTGATCTATCACATTCTGGTAGTTGTAAATCTATAACCTCATCAACATCATTGTCTGAGAGCTTAATAGTTGAAAATCGATCTGTTTTTTGATGAGAAACTGTAGAAATTGGCAAAGACAATATTCTCTCAGGCACAAGTAAAAGCATAGAGCCAGAGAGTAATAAGATGAATGGGGATTGAGATAGGATATTCCTGTTTCTCAAATTCAATAAATTATTCTTCATCAAACTCTCTCAGCAGCTCTAATGCTTCTGGTGTACCAATTTCTTCGAGCTGTAATTGAGCTGAGTAACGGATAGTTCTAGATTCTGAAACTAAAGCCTGACGGTAGAGAGACCA
>JBCDEB010000260.1:0-5988 GCA_039180005.1 Cyanobacteria bacterium P01_G01_bin.54
AATGAAGCTAGCGAGATCCCCCCGGCTACGCCGACCCCCTTGGTAAGGGGGTTTTCATCCTTGGGGGTGACAGTCCGTCATGACTCGTTGGTATAACAAGTAATGAGTGCAGACATAGGGGCTGGGTTTCCCTGCCCTGCGCTCGTTTCATACCCCCTGCACATTGTCCAGGGTTCGGTTTTTCCGGGTTGGGTGCCCAAACCGCAGGGAGCATCCCACTTTTGCCAGTATTGCCCTCATCCCCCAACCCCTTCTCTCAAAATTGGGAGAAGGGGAGCTAGACTCAAAGTCTCTCTCCCAAGCTTGGGAGAGGGATCTAGGGTGAGGGTTGCCTAGGATGCGCCCAAACTGCGTCCCTACAAAAGAGCGAGAATTCTCTTCCCTTAATGAGTCAAACCGCTACTCGGGAACAGCAGGTGGCTAGAACAATTCCCCTTGCGTCGGCCCAGGAGTCTTGTAATCCAAATGGCCATAGGCGGCCGACGTTGCCACCCGCCCACGCGGGGTGCGATTAATAAAGCCAATTTGTAACAAATAGGGCTCATAGACCTCTTCAATCGTGCGAGCATCTTCCCCGGTGGCGGCGGCGATCGCCTCTAGCCCCACCGGGCCGCCTTTAAACTGCTCAATCATCGTGCTCAAGACCAGGCGATCGGTCCAATCTAGCCCCAATGGGTCCACATGGTAGAGATCCATCGCCTCGGCTGCCACCGTTTGATCGATACAGGGATGGGCTTTCACCTGAGCGTAGTCTCGCACCCGCCGCAGTAGGCGATTGGCGATCCGGGGGGTTCCTCTGGCTCGCCGGGCGATCGCCTCGGCACCCGCAGGGGTGAGCTGTACTTGCAGCAGTTTTGCTGTCCGGTTCACAACGGCTTGGAGTTCTGCCAGGTCGTAGAAGCGGAGGCGTTGAATCAAGCCGAAGCGATCGCGCAGGGGTGAGGTCAATGCCCCCATATTGGTGGTCGCCCCAATCAGGGTGAATTGCGGCAGCGTTAAACTGCGCGTCCGTGCCGATTGACCCTTGCCAATCGTAATATCGAGTCGGAAATCTTCCATCGCTGGATAGAGGAGTTCCTCGGTCATCCGGTTGAGCCGATGAATTTCATCAATAAAGAGAATATCGCCCGTCTTGAGGTTCACGAGCAAACCGGTGATATCGCGAGGACGCTCCAACGCAGGGGCGGCTGTGATGTGGCATTTGACCCCCATTTCCTGGGCCAAGATCAGTGCCATGGTGGTCTTGCCGAGCCCTGGTGGCCCATACAATAAGAGGTGTTCTAGGGATTCTTGGCGAGACTGGGCGGCGGCGATCGCAATCCCCATAACCGCCTTGAGTTCAGTTTGACCAATATAGTCTGACAGCTTCTGAGGGCGAATCGCGCGATCGACCGTCGTGACCGTTTCTTCCGGCGCGGGGGTAGCTTGAAGCAGAGGATTGGGCTGGGCAGGAGGTTGTTGCTGCTCAGCAGGGTTTATCTGGCCGGGTTCTGTCGCGGATTGCTCAGCCGCTGTGGTTGGTTGGTGTCGTGAGGGTTTGGCATGGTTCGAGGTGCGTTGAATCGCCATGATGAAGTGCTATTACAAGACCAATAATCCGGCTGGAGAGCGATGAGGTGAGTTCCGTTCTGTCGCAATCGATAACGATGCCTGGGAAGCATTGAGGATACCAGCTTTGGGCGTTGTTATCCAACTCCAGCCTAAAATTACAACGATTCTTAGCAAAATCTAATCTTTCTAATCATCTCTCCTCAGAAAGAAATCATTGCTGGATCTTGTCACCTTAAACTATTGCAATTGAACGATACATTAACCATGTTCATTGTTATCATAAAGGTGTGAGCTAAACAGTCACTGCGGTGATCTTTCCAGATTGCCCATTGCCAAAACTCTATTGACCCATACTCATCACGCTAACATCAAGTGGCAAGTCATAATGCCTAAGCAAGTTAGTTGTTCGAGTCTCTATACAGTTAAGGGTCTAGATGCTTAGAGAAGTATAACCTCATTTATCTCAGATCAGGAGAATGAGTCAAGAGAGTCACTGTTTATCTTCCAGTCACTTTTGGTGTTTGAGGATCAGAATAGAACGGGAGGATAATTTATGTATTATCTAAATTCAAAGACTGTAATTGCCTTAACAGCAACGCTGGTGCTTGGCGTAATGCCTGTCGCCCAAGCGGTTGAAACTGACCTTGTCCAGCAGCTGGTTGAGACGAATGCCTGTGAGGCTTGTGACCTCTCTGGTGCAGATCTTTCGGGGCAACACTTGATTGGTGCGGATCTGCGCAATGCCAATCTCCAGAATGCCAATCTTATGGGGGCTAACCTAGAGGGTGCGGATTTAACTGGGGCGGATCTCACCGGCGCTGATTTAACCCTGACGATGTTAACCAATGCTGAGTTAGTAGAGGTTGATTTGAGTCAAGCTCAATTACATTCAACGAATCTCAACGGCGCAATTGTTTCAAACGTCGATTTTACAGCGGCAAGTTTACAGGATGTTAAGTTGGCGGGCGCAACGCTGACGGATCTCATCATTACCGAGGCGGCGATTCTCAACACGCCCATTGGCGTTGGTGGGAGCTTAGATGAGCTGAATGCAGAGGAATTGCCGGAAATTGCTGAGTAATAAGCTGAATCTGAAATCGTAAATGCTCAGTGGAGATGAAAACCATCTCCACTGTTTTGTTGTGTCGATAACATAATATAAGACGACCGATGTTGATCTTCTCTAAGTTGACTTGGGTGCGGGGGGCGGCGATCGCCCTGGTGACGCTGACGATAACGGGACTCCCCCGACCCGTCCAGGCGACCAATCGGATTCTGGAGGTGGGGGTTGTGCAGCGCTTTGGCCAAGAGCGCAACGATCGCCTTACCCTCAGTAGCCTAGAGGGCGATCGCCTCACCGTTGAATTCAACAATCCCGATGGGAGTACAACCACCCTGACCACGCCGCGGCTAACCCTGGAGATTCAAGCCCAGCCTTTAGCCGAGCCCCAACCCCAGGAATGGGTGGTACTCAGTGATCATGCCACCTTTGAAACGGCTGAGCATAGTGCAAAGCAATGGGCCAGTCGCGGTGTGATCACCGAAGTCACTCAACCGGGCCGTTGGCAAGTTTGGGCCAAGCGCTCGGTTTACAACACCGCCTTGCTGCGGCGCAAGCTGCTGGATAATTTGACCGCTGTGGGGGAAACCGAGCCCTATCTTCATAGTGAGCTGTTAAACCACATGCCTCGGGTGTCCTTTCAGATTGGCAACTATCGCTATAACCGCGATCGTCTGAAAATCAAGAGCCAACGACAGCGCCTCCGTCTCCAACAGGACGGTAAGACCAGCCTCTACGGCGGGACGGTAGTGGTGCAACCCAATGCCTATGGTGACTTCACTGTGGTGAATGAAGTGCCAATGGAAACCTATCTGCGGGGCGTCGTTCCCCACGAAATTGGTCCTCAAGCCCCCTATGCCGCTGTTCAAGCCCAAACTGTGATTGCTCGCACCTATGCCCTGCGCAATTTGCGTCGCTTCCAAGCGGATGACTATGAACTCTGCGCAACGGTTCACTGTCAGGTCTATAAGGGGCTCTCGGGCACGGTCGAACGGGCCGATCAGGCGATCCGCACCACCCAAAACCTCGTCCTCACCTACGACAACCAGCTCGTGGATGCCCTTTACTCCGCCCACACCGGAGGGATCACCTCTCCCTTTGAAGACATTTGGGATGGCGAAGCGCGCCCCTATCTCCAAGCGCGAATTGATGCAGCCAATCCTCCCTGGAATCTGGCCCAGAATCCCCTCAATACTGAAGCGACGATTCGCCGTTTTTTAAGCCAGCGTCAAGGCTTTAACGGCACCGATTCCCAGGTGTTTCGTTGGCAGCGTCAGAGTTCTTTGACCGAATTAACCGCTGATCTCAACCGTTATCTGACGAAAACCAAACATCCCCTAGCGGGGATTCAACGGATTGTCCGGATGGCCGTGACGGAGCGATCGCCCTCGGGTCGAATTTTGACCCTGAGCATCACCACCGACAAGGGGATTGTGGAACTCCATAAAACTGAGGCCCGCAGCGCCCTTGGCCCACCCCGCAGTACCCTCTTCTATCTGGAGCCTCTACTCAATGGGCAGAGCTTAACGGGTTATCGCTTTGTGGGTGGTGGCTTTGGCCATGGGGTGGGGGCTCAATCAATACGGTTCCTATACGTTGGCGCGGCAGGGTTGGAATTATAGCCAGATTTTACAGTTTTACTATCCGGGAACCTCACTCCAGACGTTTGAGGAGCAGCTTTTGATGCCCCCAGTAGCAGAGGAATAAGACTCAATATTCTTGGGTCATAAGTAGAGCTACAACAGGCATAATTCACGGCTCTGCTTTTTTGCATTCTTGCAAGAATCATACTGATGAGAATATTATCCTTAGTGGGAGTCGATTTTCGTGTAGGGTGTGTTAGGCGGGAAACAATTTTTTGGATAATTCGAAAATCTTGATTTCGCCGTAACGCACCGACTCGAATGTTGATATTGGAAATAGGTTTTAGGCGAGAGGTGGTTGGTGGGGGTGGTGCGTTACGCAGAATCAAAAATAGTCGATTTATTGAGAGATTGTAACCCTGCTAACGCACCCTACTGCTGCCCAAAAAATCGGGTTTTTGTTAATTCTCAAAGCAGATTAATTTGTCTCTAGAAGGCGATCGATCTTGAATAATTAATGGGTTGTGGTGGGCATTACCCACCCTACAACTCTATATCACCTAAGTCTCTATCTCTCGAAGGCGACTGTTCCAGAAACTGGCTTTTTCTTCATCTATCTCTACTCCAGATACACCTTCGCGATAAGCTTTCGATAAAAACTCTAAGGATGGTTTGTAATCTCTTTCAGCAGCTTTCAAGAAGTATAAGATTGCCTTTTCTACATCTGGTTCACATCCCTGCCCTGCAAGATACATTTCTCCCAAACGATGATCAGCAGAAGCAAGTCCATTCTCGCTTGCTTTCGAGTACCACTCGATAGCAACTGCATCATCGCTATACTTGAATGCGATTTCTTTCGGAAAGTTGTAACAACCAGAGTAGATGTCTCCAAGAGACGATTGGCAAAAAGGACTTCCATCATTCGCAGCAGTAAGTAGCCAAGGCATAGCCACCTCAGGGCCGGAATCAAGCAGGATCATTGCCAAATTATTCCGAGCGATTAAATTTCCCGAACTGGCTGCCTGCTCATACCAAAAAACTGCCTTTTCAGCGCTTGGAGCGACTCCTAAACCCCAATAAAGCATTCCTCCAACAGATGACTGAGCTTCTGTATCACCGCCTTCAGCGAGTCGAAGAAACAGAGTGTAAGCCAGGTCATAGTCCTGAGATTCATAAGCCATTTGCGCTTCTTCTAAGGTGCACATCGTAAAAAACGTATTGTAATCTAACCAATAAGATTTTTAGAATAAAGTAGAGTCTCAAGAGAGCAGATCTGTTCCTTTTCAACACCTCTTAAGCCTATCTATCAAACCATTCATCTCCCCCTCCCCACTTATCACACGGTGTACCAAGAGGTTTCCTTCCCCATACTAATTGTCCAGGAACGTCTCGACACTTATACAAGCATTTCCGATACCCAGCAAACTCATCGTCATACTCATCATAGAGTTGGCATCTGTCGGGCCAGTTATCGCGATCTTCCCACGGTACATCTAGCTCCCTCGCCCCAGATTTAAAACCTTCTATAACACGTTCTCGTTCTTGTATTGACCTAATGAGTTCATCCTCACCAACATTTGTGGGCTGAGCATACGTCAAAATTATACCTGCGGTGAAGAGACCTAGAAAATAGTGACCTACAGCAACCGCTGTTACTTTTCCTGCTGCCACAACTTTAGTCGCAATTTGCCAAGCCCAGATAGGAACAAATTCGGGCCTTCGCGATAAAGCGACTGATGTCTCGGAAGGATCAGATTGAGAATCGGTTGTGCTTGAGGCTTTAAGCTGAGTATG
>JBCDEB010000261.1:0-5915 GCA_039180005.1 Cyanobacteria bacterium P01_G01_bin.54
CTCGACATTCGATGCATCCACACATCCCAGGTCCACCCCAGGTAAACATTTCTCAATGCCTCCAGCAGCGCATAGCACCCCAAAAACATCCCCGTCGTATCCCAACGCCCCACCCCCGTCAGCACAATCCCCCCCGCCCCGAGAAAAATTAGCGCATACCACATCTCCTCACCCCACTGCCCCGGTGAGATCCAGGCATTTGGGGTAAGGGTGAGCACAGCGATAATGCCAAAGTTAGCTGGATTAAAGCAATGCTTGCCATTAACCTTAAAGAGAAATTTGCTAGCAATGGCGAGACTCGCAGCCAGGGCCATCGTCCCAAGGTGGTCGGTGCGGAGTAGCAGGCTGAGACCCAGGGCGGTGATCAAGGGACTGCGCCAGTTAAAAGATAATGGGTAATGGGTAATGGGTAATCCCTTTGCCTCTTCACTTTTCTCCCTTGGCTTTTCTCCCTTCGCCCAATAACGATGCACCCACGACAACCCAGCCTGCGTAACCAGACTTACCCCGATCGCCACTGCGACAATCTCTGGCCTGAGCGACCAGTCTCGCATGGCCACACCGAGGGTTAGGAACAGAGATAAAAATACAATCTGGTGGTCTCGAGCATCTTTAAACACAGGCAGCCTCTACAACAGCTTGATCTTCGAGACCAGTATGCCGAACGGGCTCAATAGATCTCATGTAGGTTACAGAATTTGTAACCGGCATCGATGACTGGCCTGCACAACCGACTCAGGAATTCAATAGATTGAGCATGGCAATCAAATAGGATTAACTAAACTAAATCCATAAAAAATATATAAAAAACTTATTAATTGATTTTGAAATTGACATTTTACAGAGGCTATCAGTTCAGACATCATGTAGGTAAATCTACTCAAGTCTTTTACTGTATTGAGATAACACTATGGCTGATTCTGTTGTTTACGCTACTCCAGTCCCTCCTCAGGGTGTTCTCCCAGAGGCTGCTCAAGGGCGACTGACCTTGCAATCTGCCCATATTGCCGCTGGCACGCAGGCGCTTCGCTGTCTTGATTGGGATCGCGATCGCTTTGATATTGAATTTGAGTTAAGACAAGGGACCACTTACAACTCTTTTATAATCCAGGGAGATCAAACGGCCCTGGTCGATACAACCCATGGCAAGTTTCGGAAACTGTATTTGGATCTGTTGAGCGAGTTGATCGACCCGACTGACTTAAACTATCTGATTGTCAATCACACCGAACCCGATCACAGTGGCCTGGTTAAAGAGATTCTGGCGCTGGCTCCGCAGGTGGTAGTGGTGGGCTCTAAGGTTGCCATTCAATTTTTAGAGAACTGGGTGCATCAGCCGTTTTTGTCTCGCATTGTGAAAAGCGGCGATCAGCTTGATCTTGGCCAGGGCCACCAGCTAGCGTTTGTTTCTGCGCCTAATCTACACTGGCCTGATACCATCTTTACCTACGATGCGGGCACCCAGATTCTCTATAGCTGCGATGTGTTTGGCATGCACTACTGTGACGATTGTCTCTGGGATGAACAACCGCAGCTAGTGGCAACCGACTTTCAATATTACTACGACTGTTTGATGGGGCCGAATGCTCGCTCGGTGCTAATGGCCTTAAAGCGGATCGAACCCCTGACGGTGGATCTGATCGCCACGGGGCACGGTCCTCTTTTAAAGCATCACCGGACTGATTGGGTGGAGCAGTATCGCACCTGGAGTCAAAACCAGGCGGCGATGGAAACATTTGTTGCGATCTTCTATGCAGAAGACTATGGCCACAGCGAGCAGATAGCTCGCTCGATTGCCCAAGGTCTCGCTAAAGTGGGGGTCAATAGCGAGTTGGTCAATCTTTTTAGCGTCGATATTCACGACGTGCGTGAATTGGTCGACTGTGCAGCGGGTATCGTGATTGGCATGCCGCCCCAGGGTGAGCGCAGCCACCCGGCACTGGGGACAATTTTAGCGGCGATCACTGCCAAACAAACCGTGGGCCTTTTTGAGTCAGGGGGCGGGCAAGATGAGCCGATTTATCCGCTTCGCAACCGCTTTCAAGACCTGGGAGTGCCTGAGGGGTTTTCTCCCATTTTGGTTAAGGCTGCGCCGAACACAGCGATGGAGCACCGCTGTGAGGAGGCCGGTACCGACTTGGGGCAATGGCTGATGCGAGACCGCACTGTTAAACAGATTAAAGCCCTAGACTCTGATTTGGAACGGGCCTTGGGTCGTCTCAGCCACGGTCTCTATATCTTGACCACTCAGCAAGGTGAGCTATCGGGGGCGATGGTGGCTTCCTGGGTCACTCAGGCAAGCTTAAACCCACTCGGGGTTGCGATCGCAGTCGCCAAAGAGCGGGCCATTGAGTCCCTTTTGCAGGTGGGCAGCCCGTTGGTGATCAATGCCTTGGAGGAGAGCCGCTACCAAACCTTGATCAAACACTTTCTAAAACGGTTTGCACCGGGGGCCGATCGCTTTGCCAGTGTAGACACCTACAGTGCCGAAAATGGCTCACCCATTTTGGCGGAGGCCCTGGCCTATATGGAATGTACTGTGACAAGCCGGCTTGAAGTCAGTGACCATTGGCTGGTGTATGCCACCGTACAAGCAGGGCGGGTTGCCAAAACAGAGGCTCTGACCGCGATTCGTCATCGCAAAGTAGGAACGCACTATTGACTCGCTGTGGAAACAAGTACTGCGTCAAGCCTAAAATTTTGGTTAGGAAAGCCACGGAGAGGGGAGGACGCGGAGACGCGGAGATGGCCCATGGATAAAGCCTCCGCGTCTCCCTATCCCCGCGTCAGGCTTACTCGAAAATTTAGTGCTGACAGATTATAGCGCGATCGCTTGACCAATATTCAAACGCTCTCGGAGCAATCCTATGTCTCTCTCAAACTCTCAAATCATCTCAGCTGTCTCACTGACGACGGGCTCGCGACCTCGCGATGTCCAGATTGCTGAGATCGGGCTACATACAAAAGTGTTGCGATCGCGCGCCTGGGAACGACTTAAATTTGAAGTAGAATATGGACGTCGTAAAGGCACCACGGCCAACACCTACCTGATCCAGGCCGATCGAACACTGCTGATCGATCCCCCGGGTGAATCGTTTACTCAGCTCTTCTTAACTCACCTGGCGCAACAGATCGATCTAACTACCCTGGATTATATTTTGCTGGGGCATGTCAACCCCAACCGGATGGCGACACTGGCCCATCTGGTCGAGCGAGCCCCCCAGGTCAAATTAGTCTGTACTCACCCCGCCGCCAATGCCCTTAAAGCCATGTTTCCCGATTGGGCATCGCGACTGTCTCCAGTGCGCAGCGATCGCCAACTGGACCTGGGACAGGGTCACCAACTCCAGTTTTTATCCATCCCGACGCCCCGCTGGCCAGATGGGTTGGCCACCTATGATGCCGCCACCCAAATTTTATTTACCGACAAGCTGTTGGGGGCCCATATCTGTAGCGATACTCTTTGGGACGAAGACTGGCAACAGCTAGATGAAGATCGCCGCTACTATTTTGATTGCCTGCATGCCCCCCAAGCGAGACAGGTCGGGGCCGCCCTGCTGCGCTTCTCAAAACTGCCCGCCCAATGCTACGCCCCAGGCCACGGGCCCCTAGTGCGCTATAGTCTCAGCCGATTTAGTCTTGACTATCGCCAGTGGTGCCAACAACAAACCCAGCAAGCTTATCGGGTTGCTCTGCTCTATGCCTCTGCCTATGGTAATACGGCGGTTTTAGCAGGTGCTATTGGTCGGGGGCTGACCAAAGCGGGGGTGGCCGTAGACGCGATCAATTGCGAATCGGCGAACGTCGATGACATTATCCGAGCGATTGCCGCCTGCGATGGATTTATCATCGGCTCACCTACCCTGGGGGGCCATGCCCCGGTTCAAATTCAAACCGCCTTGGGGACGATTTTGTCTACCGCTGAGACCTTCAAACTGGCTGGGGTATTTGGCTCCTATGGTTGGAGTGGTGAAGCCGTTGATCTGCTAGAACAAAAGCTGCGAGATGCCAACTATCGCTTTGGTTTTGCCCCGATCCGAGTCAAATTTAGCCCCAACCAGGCGGCTCTCCAGCAGTGTGAAACCGCTGGCACAGAATTTGCCCAACAGTTGCGCAAACATAAAAAACGCCAGGCCCTTCGACAGGCAGTCACCGAAACCCAAGCCAATCGAACCGCCCAGGCGGTCGGTCGGATTATCAATTCGCTATGTGTTGTCACGGCTCAGCAAGGCGATCTCGACCGGGGTCTGCTGACGGCTTGGGTATCTCAAGCCAGCTTTAACCCACCCGGCATCATGTTCGCCATTGCCGCCGATCAGTCTGTCGCCTGTCTAACCCAACCGGGGACCCCCTTGGTGCTCAACATTTTGAAAGCAGGCCACAACGTGCGCCGACATTTTTCTCACTTACCAACGCCCGGAGAAAATCCTTTCACGTTTTTAGAGCATCATCGAGCGCCCAATGGCTGTTTTATTCTGGATGAAGCCCTGGCCTATTTGGAGGGCACAGTCAAAAATTGGATGGCCTGCGGCGATCATTGGCTTATTCATGCAGAGATCACCCAGGGAAATGTTTTGGAGCCTGAGGGGAGTCCCGTAGTCATTCATCGAAAATCGGGCAGCTGTTATTAGTGTTGTTATGTATCCCGCTTTCTATTGCACCCTAGATACCTCCCACGGGTGGTCCTTTGGGACCGGAGTCGGGATGGGGATACTGGTTGCTCTGCTGGGGGGCAATTTAAATTTGTCTACCCATACCCCAACACCTGAGCCGCCAACCTCGTCACCATTGCCTGATGTCTTACCCTCAGCGCCTGCGGCGATTAGTCAACCTGCTCAAGCGAACGATTTTTTATTCTGGATCGATTAATCACTTCATTTTGCAAAATCGAGTAACCCAGCTGATTAAGTATGCGGGCATGCTTGATCGGCTGAGTTCGCCTAAAGCTTCCCAAATTTATAACAAAATACTTGGGACAGTATTTAATTAGCTAAATATATATTTTTGGCTGAAATTCAAAAGTTCTGCTTATATTTCAGATTTAAGAATTCATTCCAAATTAGCTGAATTTCCTGATAGTTTTTGAGCTTAGTGAGATAGACTTAAATGTATGGGAGATCAATAGAGGATTGATATAAATCTATCTTCTATTGAAGCTATCCTTGGATGCTAAACGCTCTCCAACGGCGAGACTGTTGACTCCTGTAACTCCGTCTCACTGGCCCTTAGGTGGGCCCCTGTGAAAGCAGTAGGGATGCATTGCATCCCTACTTTTCTAACCACCTTGGCACCACCCTTACCAACACCTTGGTTAGCCTGGGCCACGTAACCAATAAAACAGAATTTAGAAAAGCCTTTGCGGTGGCCACCGTAAAGGCTTTTTCAATCTGCTGAGCAGCATGATCTTTCTCCTCCTAGAAATTCTGTTTCACCCTCGAGAAAGAATAGGTTTGTTTCTAGCAAATCTGTTTGTGGACGGTGGTTCCGCCAGCATGAAAAACATGAATGGAGTGAAAACACCCACCAGCCCATCGGTGGACGTTTCCAAGTCGGCCATCCATGTCTTGCCTGCCCCCTTTAATAGCATTCTGTTGATTGTGTTGGGCATCGGCCTCATTTTATTACCTTCCGCAACATTACCTTCCGCAGGTATGAAACACGGCCATCAAAAAGCCGGGGGCATGCCCCCGGCTTTTTGGGTCTGCGTCGTCTCGCTTCAACAGCCGTCTGGCCCACAGAAACTGTGCCCGTACAGTACCTCCGCGTTGCAGATATAGGCAATGCCTGAATAATCGTTGAAAAACTCCACTGCGATCCGATCCGAAATCTTCTCGGCCATATCCCGATTGTCGGTGAGCACCTCGAACTTTATATTCGCCTCGGTGTCGGAAACGCTGGGTTGTCCTGACGAACGC
>JBCDEB010000262.1:0-5857 GCA_039180005.1 Cyanobacteria bacterium P01_G01_bin.54
ATACCAACGAGTCATGACGGGTTATCACCCCCAACGATGAAAACCCCCTTACCAAGGGGGTCGGCGTAGCCGGGGGGATCTCGCTAGCTTCATTTACTTGGTGCAAGAGTATTAACATTGTCTATTTTCAAAGTAAATCTGACTTGTATCCCCTAAGATAGCGAAGCCTGAGCGGAGTCGAAGGCAGAGCAGCCGGGTTTCGACTCCGCTCAACCCCCTATCTTCGGTTTTAAGTTCCGGATTTGGTATAAGGTAGGCAAAATCAGCGATTTTAAAGGTGAGATATCGATTCCTCAATATTTGCCCACCCGACCCTGAAGCCAAACAAAAGATGAGCAAATTGCGCTACAAATGTTGGACCAAAGCAACTGACCAAGAAAGCAGCGATCCTCGGCATAGTGTCGCCTGGGTGGTTTCGCGTCGGGGGTGGTTCAGTGTCTTCGACGATCGCCTCGAATGCGGTGACTGGATTATCCCCTCGTCCACCATCCAAGAAGCAGTATTATTCGAGGCACGGCAACTCTTCATCCCGGTCTTTATCCTGAAAATCTCAACCGCAGACACCACCTATCAGTTTGGTTTTAATCCCTGGTGCCGTGTTGCCCAGCATCTTCCCTTTAAAGTAGAACACAGACGGATCAAGCTGGGCTATTCGAAATTCAGCATTGCGGTACGGGTTGTGCTGATCCTATTTGTATCGCTTTGGTTGTGGCAATTGAGAACCTCAAAAAAACTGGATTCTGAGCCCAATCCAAACGAGTCCTCACTACTGCGGTTCTCAAGCACCACCAAGATGGTGATTAGGGGCTGTCATCATTTAGATTTCAAACCATTGCTGTGTCTAGATTACAGCCCCTTTCCCGGTGTTTTGGGTCGGGCGCTCTATCGCTTGTCCCATCAGGCTCCTGAGGTTAATTGATGACGCGCCCTAATATGAGTTCTGGATAAGCAGACATCGCGAAAGACCCTGAAACTCAGCACAATCCACAATACTGACTCCGATATTGCTGGAGTCTGAGGGGGCAATTTCCCCCTCAGCGGGAGGTGTCGGGGGGCTGGTCCCCTGACAACCGGGTTTGGCAATGAGACTGTAATGGTTTGGGGAATGTGATAGTTTCGCTTAACCGAAACTTAGGTGAGTAGCGATGCCCGTTCCTTTTCTGAATACCCCGTTTTATCGCCAACACGGCAACTTACTGTGTCAGAGCTACCAGCGTTTTACGGGTCAGTCCCTGCTACCGAACCCCTTAACCCATGAGGAACCAATTGAAGCGCTGTTTGCCGCTCCCTTTGCCCTACTCTCCCACGGCATCGAGGCCGACCCGATTTTTAACTTTGGCAACCAAACCGCATTGACCTTGTTTGAGCTGACCTGGGCGCAATTGCTCCAGGTGCCCTCAAGAACATCAGCAGAACCGCTCAACCAAGCGGAGCGCCAACGCTTACTCACGCGGGTAACAGAACAGGGCTATATCGATGACTACAGTGGCGTCCGCATCTCGGCAACGGGCCGGCGGTTTTTGATCCGGGCGGCGATCGTTTGGAATTTAATCGATGCTCAGGGGCAGTATCAGGGGCAGGCGGCGGTTTTTGATCAGTGGTGCTTTCTCTAGCGAACGTGAGTTCTGAGTAACGGGATGCCCTGCGCCTGTTCCACCTCAAGCCCCCCACACCGGATCACGATCGCCTGTTTGCATGGGTGACACAGGGTTGGGTGGAGTTGCCCGAGGCCGCACCTTCAGCGGCGTTAGCGCAGATCGGTTGGTATGAATGGCTCAAGCGCAATCCGGATCAGACCCAGCGGGCGATCACTGTCGGGTCAATCCCAACGCCAAGGCGGTCTACATCACCCTTGCGCCCTATGGCATCACGCTGGTTGACCCCAAAGATCCCTTGTCTTGGGATTTGGGTGGCTTGGACCCCGGCACTCCCTGTATCATCCAGATGATTGCTCAGGGTGAGTTGTGACCTTTGTCCAATTTAGCTGCGATCGCCCTTTTCGATGCTCGGGAGGGGCGATCGCCTATGTTTAATTTTACGGTCGTAAGCTGGGATGAAATTTCGGTCAATATGTAGAATTAACCCAATTACTTCGCCGGGTTGTCGTTAATTCAGTATATCTACTATTATCGTTAATTCAGTATATATACTGATGAAAAGTGTTGGTTTAAGAGATGAGATTTATGCAGACGCTTGGGGATTGCTAAAATTATATTTTCTGAGTACACTGGACGCAAACAATTATATCGTCAAGTCTCTGATTTACTTAATATTATGTCAAGTAGTACACCAAAATTTAGAATCTATCCTCCCCTAGGTATTGCTCGCCTGGGTAATGGGCCAGCAGTAAAAGATCAAGTTGTTTTTAGTCCGGAAGTTCCTTGGGAAAACCTCTACAGTACTGATCTGAATTATCTAACTGGAACGGGCGAAATCAAGAAGCAGGCTCAGCGTTTCTATATCTATGAATGTGATGATTTAGGCAGGCCGATGCATCTCATTTCAAACGCAGAATATGACATTCAATGGTCAGTTGAAGTGGCTAACAAAAAGCCCTACTGGTATGTATTTAATAATTGTCTCGACCTCTCCGTTGTCAGTGATAACTATAATCTCTCACCCACGTTTTATAAAGAAGAAATTGCACCCGCTCGGACTGCAACGCAACGGAACCCCAATACCCTCGACCAAAGCCAGCGAGTTCCAAGCGGGCATGACTACCGTAAAGAACTGATCAATCATCCACCCAAAGTGACGGTAACGGCCAACTGTCCTCGCCAGGTTATCCACGGCCAGTTCCCCTATCCCTTAGACGGTGAGAGTCAGCTCGCTAAGAGTATGAATATTCCCTGTCAGCCGGTGGATTTGGGCACGATTGAATACGATGAGGATGGCACGCTGATTTTTTATGCTGCCGATGGGGTTTCCGCATCACTCAACCCCTCCGACCTCAACACCGACTTTGCAGACAACTCCAACTGGTATGACGATATCTGTGATGGCCGTGTCACTGCTGTGATTACCTCAAAAGCCACCTCAGAACAATACTGTCTGGTTGATGCTCAAGCGGCTGCCTGGGTCGCCACCGCCCCGCCGGACTATGCCCCCCAGATTCAGCCCCTCGCCACGATGTATGACATGGTAGCGGGGACTGATACTCAAACCGAGTACCAAACTGACTTAAGCTTAATTTTTCCCTTCCTCTACAGCCTTTACCGGATGCAATGGGTTAATCTGGGAGACTTTCTTGCACCGTCCTTCACAGAAATGATCGATCAGATCACGGCTCAAGGAGATTTTCAGTATCTCTATCAGCAAGGACCTGACTTAGAAAAGGGTATGGCCATTCGCCAGCAGATTTTCGAGGCGTTTCGTGATCCGCTCTATCCTTACAACAACGAACCCGTCATTCCCAGTAATCAGAACACCAGCATTGAAAACCGGGGCTCGGGGACATCTTCCCTCAAGTTTCCTTATTATCCGGGTGATGGTGTTGACTATCCGGGTAGTCCTGCCCAATGGTTTGCCATCCCGCCCCTGCTCTACCAACAATTTGAACAATGGCGGGAGGGTCACTTTGTCTCCCCACCGGGTGACTATGCCAATATGGATGCCCTCGGGCGCTACTACCAAGCTCAATTCTGCGCAGCGGCTCAAGATCCAGCCCGACGCCCTTTTCTGATGACCCTAGCGATTTTTGAAACGCTCTACGGCGGGGGGTTTCATCCTGGAGTCGAGCTGACCTGGCCGATGCGACATCGCCAGATCTATGCTGAGAATGAAATTGTCTTTGCAGATGTCACTCCCGGTAACAGTTTCTATGGTTTGAGAGAAGTGCGTCTCAATGCCGCCAGTGAAGCTGAGCAAGCAGAAATTTTTTACAATGATTTTGGTTTCTTAATGTCATCGGCAGATGTTCAAGCGTCTCTTGACCCTGAGAATGAAAAACATTGGCTCTGGCGCATTACCCCCGGTGATTTAACCAAATGGATGGGGATTCCCTGGCAATCTGATGCCGGAAGTTGTCAAGCCGTCTACACTGAACAGGAATATCCGATTCCGGCCTGGTGGGCCGCAACTTTACCGGTCTTTGTCTTACCGGAAGATAGCTATCAAAAATTAGAAGATGCCACCATTTTAGAGAATACCCGACGCAATATTTATGCCAATCGTTTGGCTTGGCTCCATACTTCTGATCTCGGCTATGTGGGCTACCATGCCTCCGGTAGCTATACCGATGGCCTGATTAATATGGTGTATAAATGGGAAAATATGGGTATGGTTACAGGGCGTAAACTCCAAGTGCCGCTTGAGGGGATTCCTGAAATCCTCTATGTTGCCCTGAGCCCACAGCAGACGGATGACTAAACCCTCATCGGCCGCTGAGGTTGTCATGGTTGATGTGGTAATTGTTGGTGCGGGAATTGCCGGTTTGGTACTCTCAATTCTCCTGCAACGCAGGGGAATTGAACCTATCGTGATTGATCGGTTGTTTCGGGGACGAGATCCCCTCGCGTTGGGAGAAACCTTGCCCCCCTCAGCGATACCACTACTGCGATCGCTCCATCTCGGTGAGCTGTTTCATCATCACGCTTTGCGAAAAACCCGAGGCTATCACCTCAGTTGGGGGCATGAAGATCTCACGCATACTAATTTTTATGTTCAAAGCCCCCAAGCCTATGGTCTGAAGTTGGATAAACAAAGCCTGCTCCAGGGACTCAAAACCTTAGCGGGTTCCATCCGCTATAGCGATCGCTCAATTACCCTCATACCCAATCCTGCCGGGGTCTTTCTGCACACAACCCTGGCCCAGCAGACGGCAACCATCAGCGCCAAGATAGTTGTGGATGCAACCGGAAGAAATCGGGCGTTGATTAAACAAATTCTTAAGCAAGATATCCAACAAAATGACAATGCCATTGAACGACACGATAGACTGCTTGCGTTTAGTTGTCACCTGCCAAGAATCTATGATTTGCAACTCCCCCATGGCGTCTTGATTGAATCCTTTGAACAGGGCTGGGGCATTGTTTCAGACCTCAGCTTAGGACATTGCGTTCTTTCTTTATTTACCTATCCCCATACGCCGATTGCCCCGTTACTCAAAACCTATTGCCATTGGCCCGATATCCTGGCAAAAACCCATTGGCTTAAACGGTTTCTTGCTCCAACTGCAGGCACGCCAGTCCTTAGCGCTGATGCCAGTACGTCTAAAAGCATCCTCTCTCCAGAGACCAAGGTTCTGGCGATCGGCGATGCAATCGTGGCCTTTGATCCCCTATCGTCCCATGGCATCACCAATGCGATCTTTACAGCGTCAGAAGCCGCCCGAGTGATTGAGCAATATTTGTCCACTGAACAATGGGATGTCTTAAGACAGTACCAAACCAAAATGGATCGGATTTTTGCTGCTTATAAACAGACCCGAGCGTTTCTCTACCGTAGAGAAGCCCGTTGGCCATCTTCCCCTTTTTGGTGTGGCTTCTGGCCTGGATAGGGTGCAAGGGGTGCTGAGCCGTTGACTCAGCCGCATCCACTGGGTTTCTTCGGCGTTGCGATCACCTCTAGCGTGCTAAACCCGATGATAACGCTGACGATAACGCTACATCTACCGTCTAGCCGAATAAAACAGCTTGTAACAGCCCTGCACTAGCCCCAAATAGAAATGCTATGATACGGGCTCTCAAACCAGTAGACTTCTGGCGTCTCACACTCAACATAAGCGTTTGTCATGGCTATCATTGCACTCAAGGCTTGTTATATATAGCAGTACGAACCGATTCGGTAAATCAACAAACGACCGCATGATCTGCGCCTGAGCCGTAATAGTCTGCCCGCAAGCCCGTCTTGAGCAGAC
>JBCDEB010000263.1:0-5755 GCA_039180005.1 Cyanobacteria bacterium P01_G01_bin.54
CAATAATAGGATTAACGGTTTACGTAAAACCTGATCCCCGAGGAGGACTTTCATGCTCTTTGCCGTTTGCTTTGTCTCGGCCTTCGTCCTGGCCAGCCTGGTTGAATACTGGCTGCACCGGCTGATGCATCGCTCCCAGCGCATCGGTGCCCGCCACCGTGACCATCACAAGCGCAACGAGGGTCAAGGCGTGCTGTGGGAGTTTCGCGACTATGTAGTCGGTAGCCTGGTGGCAACGGTCATCCCATTTTTCTTTTCCCTCACTGCGGGGCTGGGCTGGGCTGCGGGCGCAATCGTCTACGCGGCTTTTTCGGCCTACGCCCACCAGCTCCAGCACGAAAATCCTCGCAAGTGCTTTTGGATGAAAATGCCTGTCCACTTCATCCACCACAAGTACGGCATGTGGCACCACAACTTTGGTCTGGGGGTTGACTGGTGGGACCATGTGTTTGGCACCTACAAGCCGATGGAATGGCCCGCTGCCGATGATCTGGCTCAGCCCGATCGATCCCGGTGGGCACTGCGGTGGTGGTAGAGGTTAATGGCAGAGCTTTTTATCCAATAACTCCCTTTTCGCGGGGATCCCCTTCAGAGGTCCAGGTCGCCCCGATCCCAAATCGTTCTACATCAAACCATTCTGCTTTAAGGAGTGACCACCAGTCTGAGGTTAAACCGTTCAAAATATACTCATAGGGCAGCCAACCATAGCCGCCTTGCCCCCACTCAGATCCCCATGAATTGCGCACGAGCAGGGCACCTGGAGAAGCTGAACCTGCTCCATCCTTATTAGAAATTATCTTAAAATCATCATAGCCGACCGCCATCAGGGCGTGCCCGCCCGCCCGTTTGTCTAGCTTTGGGTCAGGGCAGGGAATAAAGCCTTTTTGAATATTTTTTTCTTTGTAGGCTGAGCTATACAAGGTCAGACCAAAGATGCAGGGAAACCCCGCAGAAATGAGCGCCTGAATTTGAAACAGCAACAGCTCCCGTGGCATGTTGGCATAATCAATCCGAAAGTACTTTAAGGCCTGAAAGTTTTGGGCAAAGGAATAGCAGAAAGGAGTAGGTTCCATATCGAATTTGTCCAGGCTATAGGGCCAATATTCCATCGGAGGCACACCGAAGAGCGTCATTGCCTTCATCGTTTCTCGAATTGAAGCGCCTGTATCACCGACCTGGCTCATCAAGTTGCGCGTAACTTTGTACAAGAACAGGGGGGACAAACTCTTGACCCTTTTTTTAAGCTGCTTTCGTACAAAGTACTCCATCAAACCCACAGCCGCATGGGCAGAACAGGCATTGAGCGTTTTTTGATCAACAACGGGGGAACACCAAAAGCTCAAATCAACGACTGCTGGCAAGAAGAAGAATTTGCGAGCTTGGGAAGCCGGATCAGATTCATAGGTCTCAGAAAAACTGCGAGCAACAGGTAACTTGAAGATGCTACTGGCGATCGCAGATGGTGCTTCTTCGAGAGAGTCGGGATACAGCTCACAAATGTAGGCTCGATTCCAAAGATCAACCGGCCAGTCGACACCTGCCCTTTTTCTCGAACCCTGTGAAAGATTTTCCGTTTGGCTACTTTCTGAGTTAGCCTGTTCTATTCTCTTAAATTTATCTTTGTGCTGAAGCGCTACTTCTAACCAATCATAGAATTTCTGTACAATATAAAACTTATAGTCTCTCAAAACGAGACCGTCTTTCAAAGCCTGAGAAGGATTGCTAGATAGCTTTTGATTGAGAGCTTCCAGTCGCTTACCCAAGCCATTTTGACGCTGCTCTCGGAGGTCACAAATCTTACTGTAAACCTTCTGAATGGCACGCCAAGCATCGTCTAGCTCTCGCTTAGAAAAAACCTTGTGATGCTCGGGCAATGTCAAACCGTACTGACCCAAACTATCTTCCACCTTCTGAGGCAGGATAATATTGTAGATATTAGACGCCTTATCAAAAAAGTAATCTGAATAATAATCTTTGAAAAGATCAACAATCACAATGAGCTTGATAATGCCTTGCTCAAAAGCCGACGGCAAATCTTCGTAGTTTGCCAGCGGAGAGATCAGCTTAATGATGACCGAAATCAGGGGTTCAATCTCAACAAAGGCAGTTCGATAAATGGTTCGAAAAGCATGTAGATAAACGACATTGATTTCGGTGTCTTTATCGACCAAGTCGGATAGTCTATGAGATTGATCAGGAGACTGGGCTATTTCCCAGATGATCTCAGGAAAAACCTTCCTCAAGATTTCATCCGATCTGCTTCTTTTACAACACGAATCTTCCTCAATGTCTCTTTGGCTAGATTGAGCAAGTCCCTTTCTGATTTCTTCTAAAAACTCATTAATGGTTCTTTCTAAGAATACTTTGATAGTAGGTTGTTCTTCAGATTGCTCACAATAGACTGAAGACGGGTTTTCTGGTTCAACGGCGGGTTTGAACTTATCGAGCGTATCAATAACGGCGCTGAAAACATCTGGTGGCATCACGGACGGAATTGAGATCAGCTCAATGGGGCCTCCTCGAGCAGCCTTAGTAAAATCCCGATGGGCATAAGGAGTCTCGTCCAGGCAGCGTAGACAGTCTTGAATAGCGACGTGGGTGCGAAAACCCACAATGCCATCTTCTATCAGCTTTTCAACATGTATCTGTTCTTCAACACAATTGACCTGAGTCAACAGGTGGTTGAAATCCTTTTGAAAGGCTTTCACCATGTCTTCTGTAGAGGCGTCGAAACGATGGCTCTTTAAGTGTTGATGCAGATCTTGACCGTCCCAAAGCGTCTTGAGATCTTTGAATTCATAGATTTCTGGTCTGACTGCACTGTCATTGATCCGAGTGCCTGCTGAATGAGCCAATCGATATAAATCTGACTTGAGATCTGCATTTTCCTGGCAGTCTGGAATACCGTATCTCAGAATTCTCTGATACCGGACTTTCGAAACAACAACTTCGCCTAAGATCTTGCGAGTAATAATCTGCTCAATCGTTGAAATATTGTCAGAGACTTCCTCAAGGTTCTTTTGACTTTTTAGATTATCTAAGAGTGCTGTAAAGTTAGAGGCCAAAACTTCTATAGACCCACCGGCTTCATCTCGAATGATATTACTGTTGTGCTGGATCTCTTCACTTTTGAGATAGTAGTCTCTGATGTCAGGATAGTCAGGAATCCATCCCGTTCCCTTTCGTTCCCAGTTGATACTTGAGCCATTGTTGAAGTTAGTCATCACTGCACCTCTGTTGGAAATAAACTATTGGATAAACGCCTTAGTCAGCACACAGAGCCATCTCGTGGCTATCAAGATAGTTGAGTAACCAATCACAGCCCAGGTCAACCATCCCGTTTAGGGATAGTGGGGCTACATGCCAGAGCAAAGCAGTTTGGTCATTACTGGCTGAGGCTAACCATTGACCATCCGGGCTAAAGCTGACAGCGTTGACGATGTCTTGATGGCCTCTGAGCACCGCTATTGGCGACCCATCTAAACGCCATATCCGAATGGTTTTATCGCCACTGGCAGTGGCCACCTGAGAAGCATCAGGGCTGAAAACTGCACTCCAGACCGCATCTTGATGACCGACGAGTTGGCCAACGGGTTCACCGGATAAGGTCCAAAGCTTAACCGTCTGATCTTCACTAGCCGTGGCGATTAGCTGCTTTTCCTGGCTAACTTGAATGCTACGAATAGTTGAATTATGGGCGTCTATCGTCTTTTCAAGCTTGCCTGATGATAGGTTCCAAAACTGCAAGTTTCCCCCGGTGTCACCGGTAAAGAGAATCTGGCCATCTGGGCTAAAGGACAAATTCCAGATGTATTCTGAAGAAGATACAGGTAGTTCCTGGCGTAAATCCCCCTGTGCAGACCAAAGGCGGATAACCGACTCATATCCAGCAGTGGCAATTGTTTGACCGTCTGGGCTAATGGCAATACCCAGAATTGCTCCCTCTGGATGGGCTGGGAAACTTTTGATGGGGGCACCATCGGTAGACCACATGGCGAGTATTCCATCTTCGTCTCCAGAGTAAAGTGTTCCTCCATCTGGGCTAAATCGCACTCTATACACATCTCCCTGATGCTTGAGATCTCTCTGCCAGTTTCCTTCTGAAGACCAGAGCTTGACAGTGGCATCGTCACTGGCTGTGGCAACTTGATTACCTTGAGGACTGAAAACAAGATCCTGTACCGAGCGGGTATGTCCTCGAAGATTTTTCAGATTCTGATTGGAGAGCTGCCAAAGCTTGACCGTGTTATCGCCACTGCTACTGGCGAGAATCTGCCCATCTGGACTGAACTTAACCTTGAATACAAGCGCTTGATGCCCTTGGAAAGATTCAAGTTGATCTCCGGAAAGTGACCATAGTTTGACCCTATTGTCATAGCCACTGCTGGCTATCTGTTGACCGTCTGGACTGAAGGCAACCGAATAGACCCGATCTGTATGCCCCGTGAATGTTTGAATCTCTTGACCCGTTTTGATATCCCAAAGCTTCAAAGTCTTATCTAAACTAGCTGAAACCAGCCTAGGAGAGTTTGACTCAGCGGGGCTAAACGCGATTTGGGCAATGGGCTCGGTGTGTGCTTTGATCTCTCGAATAAATTGACCCGCTGCTGTCCATAGTTTAATCACCCCGTCTCCCCCAGCCGTTGCTAGAAACTGACCATCAGGACTAAAGGCGACACTGTGAACAAATTTGCTGTCCACATCGTTTATAGTGTGCTGAAGTTTACCCTGGAGATTCCACAATTTGACGGTGCCATCCAGACTGGCCGTTGCAACGGTTTGGCTGAGGGGATCGAATGCGATGCTGTAGATAACTGCTCTATGACCTTCAAAGGTAATCGGCGCTTCTCCGCCCAGGCTCCATAGCTTAGCGGTGGTATCGTTGCTGGCAGTCAGTAGCTGGGTTGGTGAGATAAAAACGACGCTGTTGATCTCTTCGTCTTGCTCTCCCATCAGGTGGATCAGGTCTCCTGCCGCTGTCCAGAGGCGAACTTTGTGATCGGAACTGACTGTGGCAACTCGCTGGCCATCCGGTGAAAAAGCAACATCGCGCACGGCACCCTGATGCGCTTCTAAGCGATTGGATTCACGCACCCAGTACAGCGCTGAACCCAGCGCAGATAGCACCTCTACATTCAAGGACTGGTTTCTTTTTGCCCAACTGCCCCGCTGGATAGCGCTCCCGGCTTCAAGTCCTTCTAGTAGGGCGTCTAAGGTGTATCGATTGGATTCAAAGGCCCCAAACGCATAGGCTGATGACTTAGCCGTTTCCGAGATTTTTTGTTGCTCTGCCTCAACCCAGGATATCCTTAACCAGAATGATAAACCTGCAATACAGGCACACAAGAAGCTGGCTGCGATCGCAAATCTTTGATAGAGCTTTAGCTGTTGCTTCCGATGATGTTCTACTTCCCTGGCGGCGCGATCGCGACTGTCCACACTGGCCTTCAAAAAAGTTGCTTCCTCTTGATTGAGCCCCCCCAGCCACAGCTCAAATAAGCCTTCTTCCCTTAGCTCCAGTGCCCGCTGTAATTTTGCCCCGCGCCATAATTCATCCTGAGCATGGTCAGGGTCTTCAGTCTGCATTTGCTGCCAGTGCTGGGCATCGTCAGAGAGGCGATTTTGCATGACGATCACCTCTTTGCTGTCATCAATCCACTGTTTTAGCTTGGGCCAGGCATTGATCAGGGTTTCATGGGCCAGCTCCACGGTGGAGGTATCTTGACGATTGCTGACTAGCAGGTTGGCATCAATC
>JBCDEB010000264.1:0-5704 GCA_039180005.1 Cyanobacteria bacterium P01_G01_bin.54
GACATCAGGAATGTTGGCCCTCTCTAGCTGTGGCCAGCCCGCTAACACAGTTGAGCAACTCACCTTTTGGACCTTTGAGGTCGAGCCAGAGCGATTGGAGGTCCAACAACAGCTCGCCGAACAGTTTGAGGATGAAACCGGGATTCAGATTGAAATCGTTGCGATCGCGGAAGATCAGCTCGCACAGCAGGTAGCAGATGCGATGGCCATAGACCAGTCTTCGACTATTGCAGCTGCGCAGACAGATCAGGTCACAACCCCCCCCCTTCCCGATGTGATCTTTGCCCCCCTAGAGCTAATCGCCACCCTGCAAAGCAATCAAAAGATCGATACCGCCGCCGCCACCGCCGTCATCGAAGCCTTGGGAAAGGCCTCTTTTGCCGAGGGGCCACTCACCTTCGTCAGCCAAAATCAGGCCGAGTTCTCCGCTGTCCCCGCCGATGGCTGGGGACAATTACTGCTCTATCGCAAAGACCTATTTGCCGAAAAACAGCTCCCCGAACCCAGTAATTGGCAAGCCGTTTTACAATCGGCCCAAGCTTTGAACAACCCCTCTGCCATGTGGGGCATCCAGGTCGCGACTGATCCTACCCAGATATATACTCAGCAGGTCTTCGAGCAGTTTGCCCTCTCCAACGGGTGTCAGTTGATCAACGTATCAGACAATATCGACCTCAATTCACCCAAATGTGTCGCCACGCTTGAGTTTTACAAGCAGCTGGCCAAAGACTATACGCCACCCGGTAACATCTACTGGCAACAAACGCGCCAAGACCTCCAATCGGGGACTGCCGCCATGGTGGTTTGGTCACCCTTTATCTTAGATGAGCTAGCGGCCCTGCGGGATGAAGTCCCGGTCTCAAGCATGACCCCGCCACTACACAAGCGGATTGGCATCGCCACCACCCTGACCGGCCCCAAGGGCACCCCAGCCCAATGGGGACAGGTCAACTACTTTGCCATGACCACAAATGCTCCCCCCGAGGCCCAGCAATGGGTCAGCTTCTTGCTCAGCGAGGGCTATTTAGACTGGCTGTCCATGGCCCCAGAGGGGAAATTCCCCTTGCGGCCTGAGTTTGTCAAAGACTGGACACAGTTAGAAATTGGCGTAGACCGAAAAGCTAAAATCGCTGACCTCTATTCCCCCGAGATTATCGACATTTTGACCTTTGGGGTAGAAAATTTTGACCGCTGGGGCTTTGCCGCAGGCAGAGGCAACTGCGCCGCCGCCATTTACAACACCCAAACCGTGACCCAGATTTTGTACCAATACATCAACGATGAGATTGCCACCGCCGCCACCGCCGCCCAGCAAATGCAGTCAGCGGTGATGCAGTTAGAAGACTGCATTTGGTAGAAAACCAAAGCGTTTATACTGACTGCAACCTCTATGTCACCTCTATGTCATAGGAGGTCGAACCCTGATGGAGGAAATCTTCATCAGTCGGACAATAAGGCCGATATAAGCCGCACAATACTCTAATACAGACATCGCTCAATACAGACGTGGCTAATCCTGAACATGTTACTAGGCTACTCCAAGGGGCCGACAGCTGGAATCGATGGAGGAATCATTACTCTTTTGTGTCCCCCAGTCTAGCCGGCGCTTACCTGGGCTGGGCGAACCTGAAAGGGGCAAACCTAAAAGGGGCAAACCTGAAAGGGGCCAGACTGCACTGGGCAGATTTGGCCAATGCCGATTTAGCCGGTGCCGATCTGACAGATGCGGACTTGATCCAGGCAAACTTACCTAGCGCTAATTTGCGCAGGGCGGTCCTGCGCGGGGCGACCCTGGTCAACGCGACCTTAGTAAATGCGGACCTGATCGGAGCAGATCTAACCCGCGCTAACCTGACCCAGGCAAACCTCGTTAAAGCAGTCTTGGTCAGGGCGGTCCTGGCTGAGACAAATCTGACCGAAGCGCTCCTCGTCGAGGCGATCTTGATCGGGGCGGTCCTGGCTAAGACGAATCTGACTAAAGCTAACTTAATCAGGACTCTCCTACGAGAGAGGGATCTAGGCAGCGTAGACTTGAGTGGCGCTATCCGACATGGGCGAGCTTTTAGAGCTAGGGCAACCAGGCTGTCAAGTGTCCCCCAAAGTCGGTTCAGACGTAGTTTTAGCAAAGCCAGGAAAACAGCAGTTTGTGCGCCTATTTCTAGCGACCTGTTCCCTAGAACATCAGGCTAATTTGCAAAAAGACCTTGGGGATAATATGCCCCTACGCCTGCTTTAACCCTACGAAATCAAACAATTCCACATCCGCCAAATGGGAAGGCGACACGTTTTGCAAACTGCGAAAGAGACTCTCCGTGCGGCCTGGGTGAGCTGCCTCCCAAGTTTGGAGCATTTGCTTAATCGTGGCCCGCTGTAGATTTTCTTGAGAGCCGCATAGATTGCAGGGAATAATCGGAAACGATCGCAGCTCGGCATAGCGGATAATATCGCCCTCGGGCACGTAGGCCAGCGGACGGATCACCACGTGCTGTTGGTCATCGGTCAGCAGCTTAGGCGGCATTGCTTTGAGTCGGCCCCCGTAAAACATATTGAGAAACAGGGTTTCCACAATATCGTCCCGATGGTGGCCCAGGGCAATTTTGGTCGCGCCTTCTTCGCTGGCGACCCGGTAGAGGATGCCGCGCCGCAGTCGAGAGCACAGACCACACATGGTTTTGCCCTCGGGTACTACCCGCGTCACGGTGCTGTAGGTGTCTTCTTCAACAATGCGGTAAGGCACACCAAGCGAGTCTAGATACTCGGGCAAGGCATGTTCTGGAAACCCAGGCTGTTTTTGGTCGAGATTGACCGCCAAAATATCAAAGTGAATCGGTGCGCTGCGCTGTAGCCCCCTCAGCATTTCGAGCAGCGTGTACGAGTCTTTGCCCCCTGATAGGCAGACCATCACCCGGTCTCCGTCGTCAATCATGCCGTAGTCATGGATGGCGCGTCCCACCAGCCCACGCAAGCGGGCCTCTAGCTTTTTAAGGGTTTTGGCTGGAGATACTTGAATCATTGTCATAGAAGTTACTTACTATAGAAGTTACTCACTTATCACCATAAAATCACGCCTCTCAAAGTTCGGGATAAAAGTTCGGGAGATTCGTTATTCAGACTGGTCTACCTAAAATTCACCCTCAGGGGTACCCCCAAGCACTCGGAAAATCTGTACAATTACCTCCACAAGTGGTGCAAACGATCGGTCGCATAAATAGCAGGCGGAGGTGAGTTCAATCAGTGGTTCAATCACTCGATGTCTATTCTACCGAGTTAACCAGCACCCTTCAGACACCTCTCAAAACCACAGCTTTATCCCATACTATGGATAATGAGCGCTTTTTTCAGCTGTCTGTGGATATGCTGTGTATAGCTGACCTAAAGGGCTATTTTAAGCGCGTTAACCCTGCTTTTGAGCGTACCTTGGGTTACACGACTCAAACCCTCCTGACCGAGCCTTTTTTGACCTTTGTCCATCCGGACGATCAGGCCAAAACGTTATCAGAGCTCGACAAATTGGCTGCCGGGGCCGAAACCATCGCCTTTGAAAATCGCTATCGCTGTCGAGATGGGGCGTATAAGTGGCTGATGTGGACGGCGCATCCTGATTTAACGCAACAGGTTGTCTATGCATCAGCGCGAGATATTAGCGATCGCAAACGCACTGAACACACCCTGCGAGAGCAAGCCGCCCTGTTAGACATTGCCACCAACGCCATCATGGTGTGTGATCTTGACCACCAGATTACCTATTGGAATGACGGGGCCGCATCACTCTATGGTTGGACCCATCACGAAATCCTCAACCAACCTATCAAAGAGCGACTGTTCAAATATAGTGGGACCGACTTTGCCGCTATTCAAGACAGTCTGTCCAAAACAGGCCAGTGGCAGGGTGAACTCAGACAAATCACCAAAATGGGCCAGGCGGTGATCGTCGAAAGTCGGTGGAAGGTCGTCCTCGATGAAATCGGGCAACCAAAATCTACCCTCGTAGTCAACACTGACATTACCGAAAAAAAGCAGCTAGAGGCACAGTTTTTGCGTACCCAACGTCTAGAAAGCCTGGGTACCCTGGCGAGCGGATTGGCCCATGATCTGGGTAACCTCCTGACCTCGATTATGGGCGGGGCCCAACTGTTACCTCAGGTGCTCCCCCCCATGGATGAGTCGGCCCAGCGTCTGGTTGATCTCATCGAAACCAACTCCCTAAGAGGGATTAACTTGATCAAACAGGTCTTGCTGTTTGCCCAGGGTGCCCAAGGTCCTCGCGCTAACCTCTCCATTACCCCTCTGATTGCCGAGCTCAGTCAGATGGTCAACGAAACCTTTCCAAAAAATATTGAATTGCGAACCCACGTCGCCCCTGAGCTATGGCAAATAAAGGGCAACCCGACCCAGCTTTACCAGGTTCTACTCAACCTTTTTATCAATGCCCGAGACGCCATGTTACCAGGCGGGACGCTCAGCCTTGATGCGACCAATATAGAGATTGGTCCAGAGATTGACGCAACAGGGTATCGCTCTCCCCCAGACACCCAGATGGGAAAGTATATTTTAGTCAGTGTCACCGACACTGGCAGCGGCATCTCACCCGATGTGATCGATAAAATTTTTGAGCCCTTTTTTACCACTAAAGCTCCTGGCAGAGGCACCGGGCTAGGGCTCTCAACCAGCATCGGCATCATTAAAAGCCACGGTGGCTTTGTCGAAGTCCATAGCGAAATAGGCCAGGGCACAGAGTTTAAGATCTACTTGCCAGCAGTCTAGTAGTAGTCTGCCAAGTCTGAATTTTTGGGTTTGGTGAGTGCGCTGCGCTGGTGAATCTGCTGCGCTGGTGAATGGGTGAAGTGAATAACATCATGTTCCCTAGAAGTGCTTCTACACAATCACCTCACCCTCTCACTACCTCACCCTCTCACCTCTCCTAATCGAGATTTTAAGCTTGACACAGAGCTTGGTGAAATCGACATAGATCGCAAATAAAGGCAAGATGTAATCTAATCAGCATCAAAAACGGTCATCCCCCGTTAAAAGTTACCTAAAAAGTCATTGGCGTACCTGGTTAATAGCCTAAGGAGAAGCAACTATGTGCGGAATTGTTGGCTACATCGGCACCCGAGCCGCCCACAGCATTTTGGTCGAAGGGCTGCAAAAGCTCGAATATCGAGGCTATGACTCCGCCGGGGTAGCCACCGTCAGCGAGGGCCAGCTAAACCGGGTCCGCGCTAAGGGCAAACTGCAAAACTTAAAAAATAAGCTAGAAGGACTCGAAGACCCCGCCCGTGTGGGCATTGGTCACACCCGCTGGGCCACCCACGGCAAACCCGAAGAATATAACGCCCATCCCCACACCGACGCCCGTGAACGGATTGCTGTGGTAGTCAACGGCATCATTGAGAACTATCGAGAACTGCGCGAAGACTTGAAAGCCAAGGGCTACGAGTTTAGCTCAGACACAGATACAGAGGTCATTCCCCACCTGATTGCTGAATATCTGAAAAATCCCATCGAGTCGGACGGCCCCCTCAGCGGTCAGTCTCGATTTTTAGAAGCTGTCCGTCAAGTCGTTAATCAATTGGAAGGGGCTTTTGCCCTAGCACTGGTGAATGCCGACTTTCCCGACGAGCTGATCGTAGTTCGGCAACAGGCTCCGCTGGCAATTGGGTTTGGTCAAGGCGAATTTTTCTGCGCATCAGATACCCCGGCC
>JBCDEB010000265.1:0-5602 GCA_039180005.1 Cyanobacteria bacterium P01_G01_bin.54
ATACTGAATCCGGATTGTATGAACACAGAAAGCGAAGGCTGATCCGGGTGGCGGGCAAGATGCCCGCGCTACGGGATATTGATTGCAGAAACCCGTAGTGCAGGCGTCCCGCCTGCCCGAGGAATAATCAGTAGGTTATCTCTCCCTATGCTTTGCGGATTCAATATGATACTAGGCTAGCGAGATCCCCCCGGCTGCGCCGACCCCCTTCGTAAGGGGGTTCTACTGCCAAATCCTGCCTAAAAGACTATCCCAGCCGCCTGCGGCGTCACCCCCCTTGACTTCGGGGGGAAGGGGGGATTTTGGGTCTTGATAAAAAATGCACGGTCTGAATCTATAATCTCTCGATTAATTATCCCCCACCACCCCGATCACAACCGCCGCAACGCCACAATCGGGTCGAGCCGCGCTGCCCGCCGAGCCGGGAAGACACCAAAAAACAGACCAATCCCCCCGGAGACGCCGACCGAGATCAGAATCATCGCGGGCGAAATAAAAGCATCGAGCGGGCTTAAAAGCGCCAAGAGGCCAATCCCACTGATCCCCAGAATTGTCCCCACTGCGCCCCCGGCTGCCGAGACAATCACCGCCTCAATCAGAAACTGACTGAGCACATCTCCTTCCTTGGCACCGAGGGCCTTGCGCAGGCCGATTTCTTGGGTACGCTCGGTGACGGAGACCAGCATAATGTTCATCACGCCAATGCCGCCGACGACCAGGGAAATACCGGCGATCGCCGCCAGCATCACCGTCAGTCCCCCCGTGACACGGTTCACCACTGCCAAAATATCCTGTTGGGTCTCAACACCAAAGTCATCCTCATTGACGATTTGATGGCGCAATCGCAGCAGGTTTTCAATCTGGAAACGAGCCGCACTGACGCTGTTTTCATCTTGGGCAGAAATGGAAATAAACGTCACTTGCATCCCGTAAGGGGAGGTATTGCCAACAATCTGATTAGACATCGTCGTCAAGGGCACAAGGACGATCTCATCCTGATTCTCGCCCAAGAATGACCCTTTTTCTTCCGTAACGCCAATCACCTCAAAACTCAGCTCGTTAATCCGAATCCGCTCGCCGATGGGGTTGCGGCGATCAAACAATTGCTCTGCGGTTTCAGGTCCGAGGACAGCAACCCGAGTGTTGCCATCAATATCACTCTCTTCCAGGAAACGACCCCCGGCCAGTTCAAAGCTACGCACCGCTAAGTAATCTGGGGTCGTACCGATCACAAGATGATTGACGTTGCGGTCTTGATAGGAAATGACCCGGGGGCTATTGAGCTGGGGAGCAACCGCCTTGACGGTGGGCACTTGCGTGGCGATCGCCTTGGCATCTTCCCAAACTAATGTTTTGGGCAAGTCAAAGGTGGTGTTGCGATCCCGCTGGGAACCCGGCACAACAAAGATGGTATTAGGACCCAGGGATTCAAATTCCTCAGCGGCTAATTGCCGCGCCCCTTCACCGATGCCGACCATGGTGATCACCGAGGCGTTGCCGATGATCATCCCCAGCATGGTCAGTAGGCTCCGCAGCCGATAGTTGAGCAGGGTGCGGGTGGCCATTGAGATGCTTTCGCGCAGTTCCATAGCAATGCAGTGGGGTGAAGCGGGCTGACTGCTAGTGTAACGTTTTTGTTACATGGGCTACGGGAGATGAGCTGCCTTTGCTGCGGCAGTAAACGCTTGCGGCAACGAAATCCCATCCGGGAGTTGACCCAGGGTGAAGAGCCCACCCATGACACTGCCCATGATACCGAGCACATAGACATCGGCTCCGGTCATATACAAACCTGAAATCGGCGTTTTCACCTTTGTCCAGGCTTGATTTTCGGGCTTCAAACGCTCTGCTACCAGGGGTAAACCATAGATCGCCCCCTTTGGATGGGCCGTGAAATGCTCGTTGGTAAGCGGCGTCGAAACCTCACAATAGTCCACCAAGTCTGTAAAACCGGGGTAATGCCGTTCTAGCAAGCCGAGAATCTGGTCACGAATTTGGTCTTTGAGTTGTTGGTAGCTCTCTTCCCGATGGAGCCAAGGTTGCTCACGCCATTGGGCAAAATCTGCATAGTTGGCAAAGGCGATCGCCTGGCCGGTATACCGCTTGGCGTCTGGATCTTTAAGCGAGGGGAAGGAAAGATACACCTGAAGGGGTTCGCGGTCCGAGAGCCAATGCCCCTCCTGTTGACTAACGGCTTGATGGTCACACGTTTCGTAAATCCAATGGTTCTCACCCTGGAAACCAAGCTGACGGGGGTCTTCCGAAAACCCGATGTAGAGCGAAACATTCGTTGCAGGAGAATGGGCTTGGCAAAATTGCCGCAACGATTCCCGGAAGGAGATGGGATAGCAATCGGGAATCAGCTTGCAATAGGTGTTGTAAGCCCCGGCGTTGGACACGACAACAGGAGCGAAATATTCCTCAATGTCTTCAGTCTTGCGATCGCGCACCCGCACGCCCGTCACCCGATCGCCCGCGAGCAACAGTTCTGTTACTTCCCGATTGACCAACACCGTACCCCCCTTTGCTTCAACCGCCGCCTGAGCACCCTTGGCAATCTTGCCGGGGCCACCCACCGGGTAAAAACCACCGTTGAGGTAGTGACTGGCGATCGTGGCATGGAGGGCAAAAGGACTTTGTTCGGGGGGCAAGCCATAATCCAGCCATTGGGAAGCCAGCAGGGCCTTGAGTTGAGAGCTACGGAAATGGCGATCGAGGTAGTTCTGGGTGGTGAGGTTGAGGGCAATGCGATGCCAGAGTTTAGCGATCGCCCCCATTGCTTTGTAAAACCAGGAGCCATTTTGAGCCATGGCGTTGAGGAACAACGCCGCCATCCCTTTGGTGAGGTCTTTGAAGTAGCGACGAATCGCCCGCTTCTCCGCCGGGAAACGCTGGATTAAATCCGCCTGAAAACGTTGGGGATCGCCATACAAATCAAAGGTCAGCCCTGGATAAATGAATTTCTCAAACGGTTCCACCATCCTTTGCCAGCTCACCTGCTGGTGGGTGATGAGGTCGAACAGCTTGCGGGACTGCGACCCCTCGTTCATGGCTCCCACATAATGCAGGCCAGGGTCCCATTGGTAGCCCCGACGTTTAAACGTGTGGGTATAGCCGCCTGCGACAAAGTGGCGCTCTAAAATCAGCACCCGCTTATGGCGCAGTTGGGCCATCAGGCTGGCAACTGTCAGGGCACCGATGCCAGAGCCAATCAAAATCAGGTCATAGTTGTTGGGCGATGAGTGAGTGTTGCGCATGATTGTTTCCTCCAAAGTGAGAAGGGAGTGGGTTGGGACGGCGCAGGGCATTGCAAACCACAAGCAGTCCGATGCCAGCGCCAATCAAAATCAAGTTGTAGGGGTGTTGATTGCTGGGCATGATGGTTGCCTCCCAGTCGAGAGGGTATTGAATTGGGGCGGCACGGGGTATTGCAGACATTCGATGTTTACGCCGTTAACATTCAATATAGCCCCACAAGTTAACGCTGTCAACATCGAAGGCTATAATAAGCAAAATTCCCTTCACTTCATGCCCAAGTCCTATCACCATGGCGAGTTACGCCCGGCATTAATCAACGCGGCGATCGCCCTGATCACGGAAAAACAAGACACCAAGACCATTTCCCTGCGGGAGGTCGCCCGGCGAGTCGGCGTTTCCCAAGCTGCGCCTTATCGCCACTTCGCGGATAAAGAGGCGCTTTTGGCCGCTGTGGCTGAGCAGGGATTCCAAATTCTCACCCAGGAATTAGAAGCCAGCATCGCCAAGGTCGCACCCAACCCGCTCGAACAGCTTCAAGCGAGTGGAATCGCCTATGTTCAGTTTGCGATCGCCCATCCGGCTCATTACCGCGTCATGTTTAGTGCGCTCCGCCCCGGTAATCCGAACTATCCCGAGTTGAATCAGGCGGGCAATGCGGCCTTTGGGGTCATGGTGACGGCGATCGCCCAGGGTCAGGCGCAGGGCAACACCAAACCGGGGGAACCCCGCTCATTGGCGATTGTCGCTTGGTCACTGGTGCATGGTTTAGCCATGCTGCTGATCGAAGGGCAATTGACCTTGCCCACGGAGGCGGAACAAGCGAATTTGATTGCATTGGTGACGCGATCGCTGGTTTACGGCTTGCAAGCAGAGTCATCTGTGCAACGTTAAAATCAGGATTTATCTCTCAGGCTGGCAAAAAAAGAGGTCGATGCGTGATAATGGGCTCCATCGCCAGGGCCAGCCCCCCAACCACAGTGCCAGGACCTCTCCAGCACCTTGAACAACTTGAGCAGGATCTTGCCAGATATCGTCAGCAGTTCCAGGATTCCGACGAAGTTCTGACGACCCTAACCACGATTAAGCAAGATTTTGCCCTGCTGACGCAGTATTACACGCAAACGTCTGCGGCGATCGACACCCAAAGGATAGAGCCTGAGGTGATTAGCAATGGGGCAATGCAGGCAGTTGACACCAATCCGGTGGACGTGAATGGGCTCGGTGCCGCGTCCGTGCCCCCCCTGACGCCAACGCAGCTGGTCATGCTGCAAGAACGCCTCGCCTACGCTCTGGTGCAACTGGAGCATTACGTTACGGAGCAGAACCGTCAGACCCAGGCTTTGGTAGAGCAGCGCTTGGGGGCGATCGAAGCCTCGGTGCAGCACCAGATGAGCCTGTTTCGTCAACATATTTTGCTTAGTTTGGCGCAATTGGAAGACAAACAGACGGCTTATTTGGAAACCCAGCTTGCGCCCCTCGAAGCAACCCAAACCGCCCTGCACGGTAGCCTAGAGACCCTAGAGACCCAAGTCACCCAGCAGGATGCCGCACTCTATGACCTGCAAGCCACGGTGAGCGATCGCCTCGACAGTCTCCATAGCGGCGTTCAAGGGAATCAAGACCAACTGCAATGGTTGGCGATCGGCGGCATTTTACTCTCGCTCCTGTTGTTGCTGCTGCCGCTGGGGCTGCAATGGCGCAATGAATTGCACTTTCAGCAGCTCGATTTACGACCCGTGGGTGAACCGGGACAGTCGGTTGAGCCGTAGAACCTGTAGGGGCAAGGTGCAATCGGGGCGGGCAAGATGCCCGCGCTACGGGATTTTATTGAGGGAGAGAACCGTAGCGTAGGCGTCCCGCCTGCCACCAATGTCGCGCAAGATGAACTTCGCCAACAATATCCACGCCTTCCATCCCAACCCACAGCCTAAAAACTCTTCCCCAGATAGGACTTACGCATTTCAAACCCTGCACACTATATCTAGACCCTAGATCCCCCCTACCCCCCTTATTAAGGGGGGAGGCGAAGCCGGGGGGATCTCGAAAGTCTTGCTTGCTCAGTGCAAGTGCGTAAGTCCTGCCTCCTGCCAGAGGAGATTTCAAAGCAGAACATCCCCTCTCGGGAGGGGCGGTCTCGCGCCGCGACGACCGGGGTGGGTCGGGTGTGGGTCGCCCCTCCCGACCTTTGCATACGAAGGTTCTGCGCCGATCTGCGCCGACATCATGTTTTTTTTACACCCTGTTTTGGTAGATTCTACTATAATTAAATCCATCTTAACGTGAGTTTCGGTTAAGCGAAACTATCGTATTCCTCAAAGCCTGGAAATCTCGTTGTCAAACCCGG
>JBCDEB010000266.1:0-5487 GCA_039180005.1 Cyanobacteria bacterium P01_G01_bin.54
ACACACCCAACACCGCCCCCCCATCCCACCATGCCGCTCTCTCCCCCCACCCCCCAACTCCCAGCAAAATACATCAACCCCTTCACCGACTACGGCTTCAAAAAACTCTTTGGTGAAGAACCCAACAAAGACCTCCTACTCGACTTTTTGAATGAACTGCTCAAAGAGGAACAGGGAGAAATTATCACGCTCAACTACATCAAAAATGAACAACTTGGTTCTACCGACCTTGACCGTCGCGCCGTCTTTGACCTCTACTGCGAAAACGAATCGGGAGAGAAATTCATTGTCGAATTGCAAAAAAGTAAACAACGCTTCTTTAAAGATCGCACGGTTTACTACTCCACCTTCCCGATTCGGGAACAGGCTCCCAAAAATGATTGGGACTTTCAACTCAGTGCCGTCTACCTAATCGCCATTCTGGACTTTGTCTTTGATGAAGATAAAGACGACCCTGAAAAATATCGCTATGACGTCAAGCTCACAGATATTGACATCTGCAAAGTCTTCTATGACAAACTGAGCTTTATTTACTTGGAGATGCCCAAGTTCACTAAGACCGTCGAGCAACTTGAAAACCGCTTTGATAAATGGCTCTACGTTTTACGAAACTTGCCACACATCCAAGAGATTCCCGAAGCACTACAAGAGCGAATCTTTACCAAACTCTTTGAGACGGCTGAAATTGCCCAGTTTAACCGTGAAGAACTACGCTCCTACGAAAACAGCCTCAAGTATTACCGTGATCTTAAAAACTCGATGGATACGGCACGAGATGAAGGAAAAGCGAGGGGATTGTCGAGGGCATTGGCATTGGTCGAGAGGAAGGCATTGGCATTGGCATAAAAAGAGCAGCCCTTGGGTTCATAAAACAAGGCGCTAGTGATGAGATGATTCTTCAGGCGACTGGACTCACGCTTGAACAGTTAGAGCAGTTGAAGAGGGAGATTTAAATATGTAATATCCACAAAGTCGACTACAGCAATGTCAAAATTCAGGGCGAAAATATTGTGCTCCGAACAAGATAAAAAAAATTTCTGTAAACCCAAACTATCAATTCTTTCATCGCTCGTGAGGAGTGCAACCCAAACCTATGACCGTGAACAAAACCCTAATCACTACTCTGATCCTGTGCAGCACCCTCGCCCCCGCTGCGTCTGCCCAAGACCGCTTCATCTTTAACACCGTCGAAACCGATGCCGCCTTACTTAGATTCGACACCCTGGCCCAAAGCGAAGCCAACCCCAACCAAGACCGCTTTCTGCAAGCCCCCGACGACCCGCTTCCCCAACCCCTGCCCGAGAATGGCATTGAGCTGACGCCCAATGTCGAGGGCGGTGATTCCAGTGGTTTCAGCGGCAGCACCCCCCTCAGCATCAATAGCATCGACGTCATCGGTAGCACCATCTTCACCGATGCCGACTTTGCCCCCATCCTCAACCCGCTGCTCGGCAACACCACCCTCGGCGCACTCAACAGCGCGGTCGAGCAAATCACCCAACTCTATATCGAAGACGGCTATCTCACCTCCAACGCCGTTTTGCCCAGCCAAGCATTGGATGCGGGCAACGTCACGATCGAAGTCATTGAAGGTAGCCTCGGCAGCATTGAAGTCAACGGCTTAAGGCACCTTAGCGAATCCTATATCACCTCCCGCCTGCGTCTGGCGGGGGATACACCTCTCAACGTCAACCGGCTCGAAGACCAAATCCGCCTGTTGCAACTCGACCCCAACCTCGATGACTTTGATGTGGTGCTGCAAAGCGGCGATCGCCTGGGCAGCAGCAACCTCGTGCTCACGGTAGATGAAGCCAAGCCCTTCTTTGGTACGGCTTTCATTGATAACTATTCTCCCCGCAGCGTCGGTTCCACGCGCGGCGGTGTAAACCTCGGCTATCGCAACCTGGCGGGTCAGGGGGATGTGCTGGGTTTTGCCTATACCCAAACCTTTGCGGGTGGCTTGGATATCTGGGACTTGAGCTACAGCATTCCCCTCAACCCGATGAATGGCACATTGGAAATCGGTGGAGCGATTAATCGCAACAAGATCATTGTGGACCCCTTCGATGACCTGGAGATTCGCGGTGAATCGGAATTCTATCGAGCCAGTTTCCGTCAGCCGCTGGTGCGTACCGCCACTGAAGAATTTGCTCTTTCCCTAGGCTTTGACCACCGGGATGGTCAGACCTTTGTTTTTGATGACATCGCCCAGGCTTTTAGTGAAGGGGCCGATGCCGATGGGGTGACACGCACCTCAGTCTTCCGATTTGGGCAGGACTATACCAAACGCGATATTAATGGGGCTTGGTCGTTGCGCTCCCAGTTGAGCTGGGGCACGGAACTGCTCGATGCCACCACCAATGCTGGCCCCACACCAGATGGACAATTTCTCTCCTGGCTCGGCCAAGCAGCGCGGGTGCAACGCATTGATGACATCCATACGCTCATCATCCAAGCCGATTTGCAACTGACGGGCGACAATTTGCTGGCGTCTGAGGGCTTTAGCATTGGTGGTCAACAGACGCTGCGGGGCTATCGCCAGGGCGCGCGCAATGGCGACAATGGCTTCCGTATTTCGATTGAAGACCGGATTACCCTCATGCGCCGGCCGAAGGGGGTGACGTTGCTCCAGATTGCCCCGTTCTTTGACTATGGCGAGGTGTGGAACAACCCGAGCAATACGGCGCAAGTTACTGCCGAGCATCGCTTGGGCAGCTTTGGTATGGGTTTGATCCTACAGGTGGAGAATAATCTAACGATGCGCTTGGATTATGGGTATCCAGTGGTGGAGGTGAGCGATCGCCAGTTCGATATCCAGGACGATGGGCTCTACTTTAGCCTCAATTATGGGTTTTAAGCTTAACCCCGAATCACCGTGATGTGGCGATCGCTTGGCGTTTGGGCAGTTTCGGTGCTGGTTCGCTCGGCAATATCGGGCAGTCCGGGGCGACGGTCAAAAATCACTAGCCAACCCCAATCTTGCCCCAGCCCAGCGAGATAGCCATCGAGTTGGTCTAATCCTGCTGTGAGGGGGTCGGGCCGCCCCTCACGCCACACCTTCAGTTCAATCCCCAGCGTCACCGCTCCATATTGCAAACAGAGATCCATGCGGTCTGTGCCGATCGCATATTCCCGCTCCAACGTTCCCCCACCATTGACCACACGATGGAGAAAGGCCATCAAGACAAGATGAGGCGCGATCTCATGGTAGGGCGCACTTTTGAGCAGGGGCTGGCCATGCTGCCGCCAGAATTTTAAGAAAGCATCCAGAAGCGCCACCGGAATCAACTCGCCGGTTTCATTGAGCCAGGTGGGAGCAATCAGCGGCAAGGCAGCACGGGGGACAAAGGCCAACATTCGCGGCAGAACCTCCCGATAGATGGGATTCGCAATCACTAAACCACCCCGCTCATCAATTCGGCACAAGCCTAAATCTAGGATAAATTGAATATCTTCTGGGGGAATGTTACTGAGTGCTTGACCAGATAACATCGGTTCAATAATGGCACGGGTGCGGTCTTCTTTGAGACGTTCTGCCAAACTATCGAGATGCGTATCATTGCGTTGAATTAAGTTTTCTTTAGCTTGGTGCAAATCCTTGAGGGTGATGGTTTGCGTTACATCGGTGACTAATTCTTCCGTGAGTTCTTTAGCCAAAGCATTCACAAGCCAAGGCTGTCCTTGAGTTAAATCAAAGACTTCAGTCAAGACGTCGGGCACAAACTTTTGTCCTGTCAAATCAGTATGTTGGGCGTAGAGTTGCATGATTTCTTCAGCCGTAAAATTGCGCAGGGTATACGACTTTACTTTGATATTAAAAGGACTGGCTGTACCCAACCGGCGACTGCCCCCCGACGCCACCTTATAATCTCGTACATCTCGCAGACCAATCAACCCCAGAGATTGTGGAAAGCCCTGAGGCCGTTTAGGATAACCATCGCGTAATTGTCGTAGCACACCCATCAAAACATCATCTTGCAGGGCATCAATTTCATCAATGAAAACCACTAGGGGGCGGGGTGAGCTGTTTGACCAACAGTTCAGAAATGCCCCTAAACGTCG
Source organism: Cyanobacteria bacterium P01_G01_bin.54 (assembly GCA_039180005.1). GTDB lineage: Bacteria > Cyanobacteriota > Cyanobacteriia > Cyanobacteriales > Spirulinaceae > SIO3F2. The sequence goes on from JBCDEB010000266.1 coordinate 4,063, forward strand.
TCCTGGGTTAACCGTGTTCACGGTAGACAATTGGGGAGGATGCAACGCATCCGGGAGATAAAAGGTTCCGGATTGATGCCAAGCATCTAGAATCGCGCCTTCTGCCTGACCCAGATCGGTTGGAAATGCTGCCCCGACCTCTGCCGAAACCATGACTGCGACATATTCGCCGCTGGCCGTGAGTTCCTCGGCGAGCGCGATCATCGCGGTGGTTTTGCCCACTTGACGAGGGGCATGAATGACAAAGTAACTCTGTTGCGCAACCAACTGCTTGATGTTGGGTAATCGTGCAGTGGGGGACAGCATGTAGTGGATGTCAGCTTTACAGGGGCCAGCGGTGTTGAACCATTTGGGCATGGTTGTAAGGAGTAAAAAAGATCTCCACCTCATCCTACTACTCAAACCTTGAGCTGCGGGGAGCGGTTTGACAACACCGGTTTCACAACAGCAAAATCCCCCGCTGCTGCCAGACCATCCAGAGGGCACTTGCACCAATGAAGGTGATCACCCAGCGCTGGAATTGCTGCTCGCTCATTTTTTCGAGGACTTTGCGGCCCAGCCAGTTTCCGGGTAGAGCGGCCAAACCAATCACAATGCCATAGCTCAGGTAGGGCAGGGTCAGGACGCCAAAGATGCTATAGGCAATAAGTTTGACCAGATGAATGCCCAAAACGTTGAAGGACTTGGTCGCCAACACTTGCTCTTTGGTGAGGCCATAGCCGAGATAGAGGGGTTGCAAAACGGGCCCCGTTGAACCGATTAGGCCAGAGCAGAAGGCATCACCGAAGCCGATGGGTAAGAAATACCAGGCGCGCACTTTGAAATTGCGAGAGGGCGATCGCTTCCCCCACACCAAACCCACAACAGAAACCAGTAAAAACCCCGCCAGCAGCAGACTGAGCCATTCAATCCGGGTGCGGCTGACCACAAAAGCCCCCAGCACCGCCCCGAGCGAGGCACTGGGTAAACACCAGGCTACCAATCGCCATTCAATATGACGCCAATAGAGCCCAACCCGTTGGCCATTGCCGAAGAGCATGCCGGTGGTGATCACGGGGGCGATCGCCCCCGGTGAGAGCAGCACAGTAATCAGTGGAATTAGGATTAGAGGGCTACCCCCCCCGATCAGGCTACTGATAAACCAAGCAATACTACTCGCTAGGGCGAGAACAAGGACGGTCATCATGATTTATTTGGCAGGCGATACGCCTGCACTACATGTTTCTGCCCAGTTGTCCAGAACACAAGCATCAAAATCTTAAAAATATATTAAAAATTCTATCATTTTTGTAATCTTGATCACCATGTGATGCGTTGTCTTGCTAAGGACTTTCTTCATTTAACCTGCATTCTGGATCAGCAGGCATCGCGCAAGACGCTGAAACTCAACAGAAGCAAAAATACTGGCTCCGATATTGCCGGAGT
>JBCDEB010000267.1:0-5446 GCA_039180005.1 Cyanobacteria bacterium P01_G01_bin.54
ATAGCATGGGCGATCGCTGAGCGGAGTCGAAGTGCGTCTCGCCCACCTGGGTTAATTCCCAACAATCAAAACGTAAACGACAGGCTACCAATCACCGTAAAGCCCTCACCCGGACGGTTGAACGCATTCCGCAAGCCTGCCGTTTACGTTTTGATTGTTGGGAATTAACCCAGGTGGGCGAGACGCACTTCGACTCCGCTCAGCGATCGCCCATGCTATGGATATTAATCGAAGAAAACCGTAGCGCAGGCATCTTGCCTGCCACCGATCTGTAATGCTCCTAGAGGAAAAATTGCTTTCTTGGAATCATCTTGATTATGTTTCTCAAACACCGTTTCAAACTCCTCACTTTTTACCCTCAGCAGCGGTGGATACGGCAGTTTATTGGTCGATTTCTGCTAATTCTGGCACTGTTGATGCTGCTACCGGCCTGCTTCAATCGCATGGTTGAACAGGCGACTCTCCCACCAGGAGTGGCGACACACCCCATTGAACACGTGATGGGTGTCACCGAGGTTCCAGAGCATCCTGAGCGTGTTGTGGTTTTGGATACGGCAGCGCTAGATGCCGTGTTAGCGCTCGACATCAAACCCATTGGCGCAACGGTATATGAGACATTCCCAGATTATTTGGGCGATCGTACCGCTGGCATAATTAATCTGGGCGAAATGGCACAACCCAACCTAGAGAAAATTATCCAACTTCAGCCGGATCTGATCTTGAGCAACCAGTTGGGCTCCAAGAGCATTTATCGTCAGCTTGCCAAAATTGCACCGACGATTTTCGCCGAAAGCAGCGGTCGAGATGGCGACTGGCCAGAGAACTTTCGGCTCTATGCAGCAGCATTAAACCAGACCGAAAAGGCTGAGCAGGTACTCGCAGACTATCAGCAAACTGTTGAGAACTTGAAACAACAGATTGGTAATCCAGAAGAGACTGTTGTATCCGTTGTATTTTCCTATCAAAACTATATTGGCTTTTATAGTGATGCCAGCTTTTCGGGGTCAGTCTTGAGCGATCTGGGGCTTGCACGTCCCCCGATTCAAACTCGACCAGAAACCGCTCCCCATTTAAGCGTCGTTTCTAAAGAAGCGTTTACTGAGCTGGATGGGGATCTGATTTTCTTGATGGTTGGACTAGAGTCACCCCTTACCCTAGACCAGTTTATGAACGACCCACTGTACTCTAGACTGTCTGCTGTCAAAAAGAACCAGGTTTATCCGGTGCAATCAGCGGTTTGGTCGGCAGGGCGCAATATTTTAGCCGCTCGACAGATTATGCAGGATGTGGCCCAAGCCTTAATGGAGTAAGCCTATTTTATGAGAACCTTCGTGCAGATTTGGCTGGGACAGCTCGTCTCAGCTATTGGGAGTTCCATGACCTTTTTTGCCCTCACATTGTGGATTTGGGAGCAAACGGGTTCTGTCAGCACTTTAGTCTTAATTGGTCTCTGTTTTCGACTACCGCAAATTCCGATGAATCTCGTTGCCGGGGTTATTGTCGATCGCTTCAATCGTAAATATTTGATGCTGCTAGGGGATGCCATCATGGCGTTGACGACCTTAGTCATTGGCGTACTCCAACTCATTGGACAGCTTCAAATTTGGCATCTTGCTCTGGTCGCACTCTCGATCGGTAGCTTTGGGCCCATTCAAGGTTTAGCCTATCGTGCGTCCCTGTCACTAATTGTGCCCAAAAAGCAATACACCCGAGCGAGCAGTATGGGGTCAATGGTGGGTTACGGCTCCAGTATTGTGAGTCCGGCTTTAGCCGGATTGTTCTATCCGCTGTTGGGTTTACCGGGCATTATCGGCATTGACTTTGCGACTTTTGCCTTTGCCTTTATCACCTTGCTCACCGCGACGATTCCCCAACCCCCCCAGAAGACAGAGGATGTAGCCGCAACAACGCCGCAGTCGAACCCATGGAGGCAAAACCTTACCTTTGGTTTTCACCACATTTGGCAACAACCAAGCCTTAAAATGTTGTTCATTGTTGGGGTATTGCTCACCTTTGCCCATGACTTGGGGGCAACACTCTATCAACCCATGGTTCTAGCACGCACTGATGGGAGTGCCCAGGCGCTGGGCGCAGTTTCTGCAGCGGCAGGCATGGGTGGTGTGACCGGGGGCATGATCATAACCCTCTGGGGTGGGCCGAAACGACGCCTCCGGGGTCTACTGGGGGGATATATCGGTGCGGGCTTGAGCAAGATGGTATTTGGCTGGGGGCAATCGCCTGTTGTTTGGGTTCCGGCTCAGTTGTGCTCTTCACTCACCTTTCCCATGAGCAACAGTTGTCGCAGTGCCCTTTGGATGGAGGCGATCGCCCCCGAGCACCAGGGCCGCGTCTTCGCCGCCAATTCCACGGTGACCCAAGGGGTGAGCGCGATCGCCGTATTGATTGCAGGTCCCCTCGCCGACCGGGTCTTAGAGCCCGCGATGCAACCCGGCGGTGTATTGGTCGGGCTGTTTGGCACTGCCTTTGGCAGTGGGCCCGGCGCAGGGATGGCAATCCTGTACACAGCTTGTGCTTTAGCACTCTTACTCATTGGTGTTGGGAGCTTTTTACTGCACCAGCTCAGAACCCTTGAGACTCATGAGTAAAACGTTCGTCAACTCATACCCAAGGTTGTAAGCGCCAGTCTCCCTAGTTTCCCAACGAAACAGAATGCGTTTCGATACCCAAAGCACTAGCTTCAGAAGAGATTTCTGTCTTATGCTAGATGCAACTTTTTCCCTCTAAAAATCCTTATCCAATTGCGTGCCCTCTATGCCCCCTCAAGCATCTCACCTAAATTTCTCGCAGCAATTGCACCGATTTTCCCTGCAGCTTATGGCTAGACCGTCTCGATCATTTAGCCGTAAACGTCGATTTCTCCTTTTGGCAGGTGTGAGTTCCCTCGTGGCCACCGCTTGCTCGGGTCGGGCTCAAACCGATACCGCCTCAACGAGTCGTGAAACCAGTGAAACAGGGGCGACCCAACGCGTCCAACATGCCTATGGCGAGACAGAGATTCCCGCCCACCCAACTCGGGTCGCAGTAGTAGACTTCACAACTGTCGAAGCAGTGATGTCCCTTGGCATAGAGCCGATCGCTGCTCCCGGTATCATCATTGACAACCTGCTACATCTGCCTCCCGCAACGCAGGAAATTGTTGACATTGGCATCCCCGGACAACCCAGCCTAGAAAAACTGGCAACGCTCAAACCCGACCTGATTCTGACCACTAAAATGGCGACTCAGGACAATGATTATGAATTACTTGCGCAAATTGCGCCAACCGTTGCTTGTGATATAGAGAACTGGACGCAATGGCAAGAACTAGCTTGGCTTTGCGCTGAGGCGCTCGGCAAAGAAGCCGAAGCGGAACAGTTGGCCGCCGACTACGAAGCCAAACTGGATCAATTAAAAGCAGCACTCCCAAAAGATCCTGGTGATACCGAGATTTCAGTCATTTTTGTCAATAGTAACCAGATTTCGGCTCTGGCTCAGGATTCTTTTTCGGGCTCAGTTCTCGCTGCAGCCGGATTCTCCCGCCCGCCAAAACAGGCGGTGGAACAGCACACCGTCCAAGTCACGAAGGAGCTACTGGGAGATGTTGATGGTGACGCTCTGTTTGTGCTTAAGTCCCAGAGCCAAACGGAGCTTGCCGCTGACGTTCGAGCCGCAATCGCACAAGTCAAGCAAGATCCCTTGTGGAATCAACTGGAAGCTGTTCAAGCGGATCGCGTCTATGAAGTCGACGCATACTGGTATGGTGTAGGCTACCTGGCAGCCAATCTCATTCTCGACGATCTGATGAATTACGTCGCCGCGTAAAATGCATTTGCATCAGAGCTGGCGAGATCCCCCCGGCTATGCCGACCCCTTTGGATAAGGGGGTTCTATTGTTAAACTCTACTCAAGCCAACGATCCCAGCCGCTTACGACGTCACCCCCTTAAATGGAAATTTAGAAAATAAATCGGGAATTCCGTAGCGCAGGCGTCTCGCCTGCCAAGAGTTTAGAGAATTTTGCGATTACCGGATTAAATTCTTAACCTTCATACAAGGGGAAGGGGGAATTTCGGATTCAGAGGGAAGATGCATCGTGTTAGCTAGATTTTCATCTTTGGGGGTGACGCCCAGTCACTGACTGCAATTCAACCATAACCCTTAACAACATTTGGTGAACTTTATGCTGTTGCAAGAGAACTTAACAGACTGCCGATTTTGTACCCTCATCTCCCAGGCCAATGGGGAAGACCCGATTGGCACAGCTGGAACGGCTGACCATTGGCTGGTGATGGAGCTACCCCAGCCCTGGACAGAGAAAACCTTCCAGGAAAACCCCAAAATTGTCCCTTTGATCAAGCTGTTTAAACAACTGGTTTTGAAGCAAGGTATTCTGCTGCGTCCTGTGCTAATTGCACCCGATAAGGTGTATTCGCAAGCGGGCGAAACACGGATTATCTATTACCATCGACCCCAAAAACAGTTCGCCCAGTTTGAGAAGCAAGAGTATATTGTGCCTGAGGCTGACTTCACTCGGCTGGCGACGGCGATTATGAAGCAACTGGCAAAGCAACCCAATGATCTGGATTCATTCGCGTCGTATCGTCAAGAGACAAGTCATCTTCGCGAACTACTGGTTTGCACCCATGGCAATGTGGATATCGCTTGTTCTAAGTTTGGCTATCCCATCTATAAAAAGCTGCGTGAGGAATACACCGACAACATTCGCACCTGGCGCTGTAGCCATTTTGGCGGTCATAAATTTGCACCCACCTTGTTGGATTTGCCAGAGGGTCGTTTTTGGGGACACCTCAAGCCAGAGATGCTGGATTTACTGGTGTATCGCAATGGAGATGTGACGGGGTTGCGATCGCATTATCGGGGCTGGGCGGCTTTGAAAAAGTATGAGCAAATCGCCGAGCGTGAGATTTGGATGCAAGAAGGCTGGGATTGGCGCTTAATGCCCAAGTCGGGTCAGACAACGCGTAAAGGCTTGCAGGGCATCAAAAAATATCTGTACCCCCTGCTCAGGCGTCTTCCTTCCAAACGGGTGCGGTTTTTCTTGGAGCAATGGACCCAAGCGGCAACCTGGGCTGAAGTGCAGTTTGAATTTACTCGACTCGATCAGTCAACGCCAACGGTGTATCAGGCACGGGTTGAGGTGAGTGGCGAGGTGCTGACGGCGGCAAAATCACCGAAATCTGGGGAAGAAATCGAAATAAAACCGGTGCCGCAATATCAGGTCAGCCGTTTAGGGCGTGTCGTCAGATAAGACCAGAACCGAAGTTCTGGATAAGCAGACATCGCGAAAGACGCTGCAACTCAGCAGAATCAACCCTACTGGCTCCGGTATTGTCGGAGTCTGATACCAAATCTGCAAAGCATAGGGAGAGATAAACTACTGATTATTCCTCGGGCAGGCGGGACGCAGATTCGACAAGCTCACTGAC
>JBCDEB010000268.1:0-5265 GCA_039180005.1 Cyanobacteria bacterium P01_G01_bin.54
CACTGCCGGGACCAGTAGCGCCGTACCCCGCCATCACTGCCAGTAGCGCCATACCCCGCCATCACTGCCGGGACCAGTAGCGCCGTACCCCATCATCACTGGCGGGTGCAGCGGTATCGATTGTCTGGCACCAGCAGCGCCGGCGGCTGGGCACAGACCAGCGGGGCCGGCCCAGGTGTGCCCTCCCCTCCCGTACACCGCTGCAGTGTCCTAGTCTTTCAAGCGCGGCGGCGCACCCGGCACCGGCATTCAGGCTGGCATCGACCCCAGGTAGCTGCCAGGAGCGGATCCAGGCTCACCGTTCTCGGACGTGTGATCACCGGCCGTGGCATCAGGGCGCGTTCCACACACGCTGACGTAAGTGCACGTTTTCATAAACATTTGGCAGTTGGCAGGGCGGCCGGCAGTGGCAGTTGGCCGGGAGGCTGGAGCCGCCTGTGGTCAGCAGGGCTGGCAGCGACGGCAGCGAGTGTCACCCGCCCGATACGGCGCCGATATACTGCCGCCTCCCGGCAGCCATTACTGATAGACATGGCGGCGCCGATGACTGAGCCGGCATTCTTCAGTCACTGCAGAGACGGCCTCACACCCGGTGCTGGGCTCGGCTGGAAGCTGGCGTTGTCGGCGGCTGCTGTGCGGTGTGAGCGGTGCCAGTGTGGTGATTCTGACCAGCGCCACGTCACCTCGACCACTCTCGCTTCGCGCCGATGCCAAACCTTCATCTGCTGACCTGGCCGAATTAATATTTGTTTCTGGCCAGAAATAGCCGCGCGGTGTCTGCCGGTATTGCCTCGACTGAGGCAGCAGCGCCTTCCCATCATACTTGCCTGATGTGATGACGTCACACCTTTGCATTGGCAACGGCCCATCTTACGTTTGACGACAACAGCACATCGCACAATGCATGGCGTTGTCAGAAATCTTGTATTCTAGTTCTTCAAACTTGGGGCACAGAAAAATGCAGCATTCCTATTTACACATAATGAGAAAAATACCACATGAATTTCAAACAGGGTAATCATTTGGTTTCAGAGCAGCACGTTTTATTTAATTTCATACGGGCAGGCCAGATTCGGAGCATTTTGGGACTCGGGATTTAGAACCATCCCCGAATTGACTGCAAAAAAAACATCTATTCATCTCGCCATTTCTTTATTTCTATCTTTCTCTCTCTCCTTCTGACCCACTCATTACTCCTTTCTCTTTCTCCCTGGTTCACTCACGCTCTTTTCTCTTCGTATATCATGCCTGGTCTCATGCAAATCTTTTTGCAAACTTCGCAACAAAATAAAACAGTAGGAAAGGCATAAGGCAGTATCAAGGTACTGTTCCTCGGCCAGGAAGCTAGTTTCCGGTGCCGGTTCCCAAGTTGTGTTATTTTTAACGGCCTGTTAACCTGGGGCCACCTTGTTTGGCTCAGTTTCCTGGTCGACACTGTCAGTGCCTACCGCCATATTTTCCGACTGTCGGTATTTGTCGAGTCTTGTCTGGGGCGGTTTTGAGAGGTTAGGGCTGTCAAAGTTCAAGCACTGCGCGATGACTCCCTCTCAAATCCATCCCTACCCCCAACTCACTCATCATCTCGCCCTCTACCACCCCTTACTCCTCACCGTTCCCAACTGGCAGGGGTGGCTCAGCGGTTCCAGCTTCACCAGCGGCGGGCGGCGGGGCTGGCTGCAACTGTGCGAAATTCTGGTGCTGCTGCTGGCCGCCGCCTTCGAGCCCAGCCCCCTCACTCTCTTGCTGCTGCGACAATGCTTCACCCTACTCAAGAGCGGAGAGCCGCTGGGGCGATCGCTGACTTGACCATCCGTCTAACTCGCCATGCAATAGCGGTTAATCCCATCAACCAGCTCCGGCTCCCGTTGCACCGCTTGCTCTAGCTGGGCACGGGCCGCATCCACCCCTTCTCGATCGAGGTTTTGATAACTCTGGGAATAGGCTCGGGTTGCACGGGCGATCGCATCATACATCTGGGAAAAGCCCGACTGATACCGCTGGAGTTGCTCATCGGCCACTTCGATGGTCTCCATCTCTTGGGCGGCTGTATCGAGGGCATCGGCCGCTTCAAGCCAAATCAGTGGATCTTCGCTATTCTTGTCTTCAGTCAAAACATCCGTATCGGTCGTCACTTGATTGGCAATGCCAATCACGCGATTGCATTCAATGACCTTGTTCACGGCACAACTGCCGAGGGCCAGCGGCATCCCGATGATCAGCACGCTCAGCAACGGCAAACCACGCATAAGTTTCTCATTCCTTTAAAGCAATACAATCTAACGTAAGATTTTAGCGTTTTCATCTCGGCGAGGCGGCTGATCCGAACCCTATGTCTCAGCGCTTAAACTGGCCCACTCTGGGGTCTCTCGGCGTCAGGAGTTTACGCCTGGGGGGTTTACTCCTGGGCAGCTTACTCCTACTAGAGTTGGCCCTACGCGGGTTCACGGGCTTGGGCAACCCGGTGCTCTTGCAAGTGGACACCGAAATTGGCTATCGCTTTGTCCCCAACCAGCGCAAACACCGCTTTGGTCGGCACCTCCACTACAACCGCTATAGCCAGCGCTCTGAGCCGCTGGCTATACCGCCCCCAGCCCGGCGAATTTTGATGACGGGGGATTCGGTGCTCAATGGTGGCAATTTAATTGACCAATCGGAGACGATCGCCGAGCAGTTGGAACAATGGCTCAACGGCAACGCGGCCAACGCCAGGCTGACAACTGAGGTTCTTAACGCCTCAGCCGGCTCTTGGGGCATTGGTAACCAATGGGCCTATTTGCAAAAATTCGGCAGTTTTGAGAGCGATCTGTTGATTTTGCAAATCGGCACGCACGATCTTATTCAGCCCACCAGCACCGGTGAGAAGATCGGCCAAGACCCCAGCTTCCCCGATCGCCCCCCCAGATTAGCGCTCCAGGAGGTCTGGTCTCGCTACCTCTGGCCCCAGGGGTTGATTCAACAGCCGCTCCGCTGGCGACAACAACCTGCTTCAGCCCAACCCAGCCCCCAACCCCAACTTAGCGCGGAGCAGATCGAGGCGGCGCTGCAAGCGCGGTTTGAGCAGAATCTGGCGTATCTCTCGGAACTTCTGGCCTGGGCTGAGGCAGAAGATTTACCGGTTTGGGTGGTCTATACACCCGATCGGGTGGATGTGCTGCCGCCGGAGGATTTTCCCCCGGATTTCCAGCCGTTTTTGAAGGCTGCGTTTATGGACTGGTTGCGATCGCACCAAGTGCCCCTCATCGATACTCACACTGCTTGGCAAGCCCTACCCCCAGAGGTCTCGGCCACGTATTTCCGTGATCATGTGCATCTCACCCCTGAGGGCAACCAGGCGGTGGCGGCGGAGATTGTAAGCGTAATGATTGAGGCTGAATTTTTGCCGGATGAATGAGGCAAACATAAGCGGATTTAGGGCATATCATCAATTAACGGCAGAAGCCTGATGGGATCAGGGATAAAGCACCCGAACCCAAAAACAGCCCTAGGGGCTGTAAAGCAACGTGAGTTTCGGTTAAGCGAAGCGATCGCATTCCTCAAAGCCTTGAAATCTCGTTGCCAAACCCGGTTGTCAGGGGTTCAGCCCCCCGACACCTCCCGCTGAGGGAGAGATTGCCCCCTCAGACTCCGGCAATATCGGAGCCAGTATTGTGGATTGTGCTGAATGTCAGGGTCTTTCGCGATGTTTGCTTATCCAGAACTCACATTGAAAAGGCTTCTGCCTTTGAGATAGCAATGACAATTGGGTTTCTCAATCAGCGTTGTCATGAGTGAATTCAGCGCGACGGCCGCCAATAGTCCTCCGCCCTGAGTGCCTTCAGTGGTAATAAACGGGACACCACTCTGCTGTAAACGCCGCTTCGCAGCAGGGGCGTGGCTAAAGCCGATCGGCAAACCGATCACGAGCGCTGGCTTGAGTTGTTGGGCTTGAATCGCCGCACAGACCGCCAGCAAAACCGAGGGAGCGTAGCCAATCACTAGGACACACCCCTCGGGCAAATCCTGTAACCGAGAGCGCCATTGATCTTGCTGCCAAAACGTTTCCTCCGCTTCGGCAGCACTATTAATATGCGGATTATCGATGAGCGTTTGCACAGTACACCCTAAATGGGCAAGTCGGGTTTGGTCGATCGCCGTAACCACAGCGGGGATATCGCCCACCACAGTGCAGCCTTGCTTGAGCGTTTCACGGGCGGCTTTAATCGCATCACCCCTCAACCGCACAAAGGGCACCAAACTCACATCACCACAGGCTAAAACCATTTGGCTGAGCAAATCGACCTCAATTTCGGAGCGCTCGGAGAGATCGGGTAACAAATGCGCTAGGGCTTGCTGAAAATTTTCGGGATGATTGTGCGTCGCTCCATCTAGCTCATCCCAAATCCGATGGGTGGCAAGTTCGTTCGCTTCAACGTCTAGAATCCGCAACTGGGCCAAGGCTTCGAGCTGCATGGTTTGGCAGTCCTGATCTCGTCCGAGGATGCCCTCCATCGCGATTGCAGTTTGCCGTAGTTGAACCAACTGACGCATCAATTTTTGATAATGCTGCTGCAACTGCTCCATCACCGCCGTTGAATTCGGTTGCGCTTCATCCTGCGTATCGAGCAACTGCTGAATATGGCTGAGCTGGAACCCCTGCTGCTTGAGCGCGACAATCCGCCGCAACCGTTGGACATCCTCATGATCGTAAAGCCGATAATTGCTGCGCGATCGCTTGGGTTGGGGCAACAAACCGACTTGATGATAGTGACGAACCATACGCGGTGTGACTTTCCCCCCAACGGTTTCCGTCAGTTCTTTAATTGTTAACTGCTGTTTCGCCTGAACCATAAAAGCCAACCTTAACATTTACAAGAATGTCAAGGTTGACTGTAGCATTATTAACCTGAGTTTCGGTTAAACCAAGAGCGCGAAAATTTATAAACCTCAAGGAAACCAATAATACTGGCTCCGATATTGCCGGAGTCTGAGGGGGCAATCTCTCCCTCAGCGGGAGGTGTCGGGGGGCTGAACCCCTGACAACCGGGTTTGGCAACGAGATTTCAAGGCTTTGAGGAATGCGACAATTTCGCTTAGCCAAAACTCAGGTTTGTTAGGATGCAGGGTGCGACAACTGATCGCACAGCTCGCAACCAACAAGTTAGATCGGTATTCATACCAACGAGTCATGACGGGTTATCACCCCCAACGATGAAAACCCCCTTACCAAGGGGGTCGGCGTAGCCGGGGGGATCTCGCTAGCTTCATTTACTTGGTGCAAGAGTATTA
>JBCDEB010000269.1:0-5182 GCA_039180005.1 Cyanobacteria bacterium P01_G01_bin.54
GAACAACCGGACTTCGACTCCGTCTTGGACTGAGCGGAGCCGAAGTCTCAGCCCTCAAATCTCGCTCATTCCTCAATCCGAAAACCTCTTCAACTCCCTCCTAAAACGAGCCTTCCGTGGGGAACTCTGAGCGCACAGTGGAGGGGTGAGCTTGTCGAACCCCGATCGGTTCAGGCGACAATCTCTGTAGACCAACACCCCACCTGAGAACAAACGGACTTCGACAAGCTCAGTCCTCAGACTCCTGAACCCTGAGCGGAGTCGAAGGGTGGCCAGTTCAAGCGACCATCTCTGTAGACCAACACCCCACCTGAGAACAACCGGACTTCGACAAGCTCAGTCCTCAGTTGGTCGAACCCCGGCCGGTTCAGGCGACAATCTTTGTAGATGAACACCCCACCAGGGAATAGCCGGACTTCGACAAGCTCAGTCCTCACTTATAGCCCAGTCCTCACTAGCGCCATGCCCTATGTCTACATCCTCCAATGCGCCGACGGCTCCTTCTACACGGGCAGCACCACCGACCTGCCTCGCCGCCTTTGGCAACACCAAAACGGCTACGGCGCAAACCACACCCGCAAGCGCCGCCCCGTTGAACTGGTCTTTGCCGAATGGCGCGACAGGGTTGATGAAGCCTTCGAGCGGGAGAAACAGATCCAAGGGTGGGGTAGAAAGAAGAAGCTGGCGTTGATTGAGAGCGATTGGGATAAATTGAGAATTTTGGCAGAATGTAATCGTGGGCCACGTTTTCGGAGAGATGGAAGAGTCACGCAGTGAGCCCTGAGCCTGTCGAAGGGCGGCCGGTTCAAGCAACCATCTTTGTAGACCAACACCCTGCCAGGGAACAATCGGGGTTCGACAAGCTCACCCCTCCATCCCCTGAACCCTGAGCACTTGTCTTGAGCGGAGTCGAAGGGTGGCCGGTTCAAGCGATAACCTTGATAGATGAACATCTCATCAGGGAGCAACCGGGCTTCGACAAGCTCAGCCCTCGCACCAGTGGCCGGTTCAGGCGACAATCTACATATAGAAACACCCCACCAAGATATAACCGGGCTTCGACAAGCTCAGCCCTCCATCCCGCTCAGCCCTCAATTCCACCCAACCCAGTCCCCCACCAGGAGCCAACTGTATGCCCTCTAACTTTGACTTTCTCTCTACCCCCTTTCCGACGCTCCACCAAAGCGCGATCGAAGCCGAACGGATTGTCTATCAATCTCCCCGCGCCAGTTGCATCAGCAGCCGCTTTACCTTAGAGCAAGCTGTCACCTGGCTCTATCAGCACGAGAGCTATCTGTGCCAGCCCTACGACAACAAGCTTGGCGCATTGATCCACGAACGCACCTTTAAAGAAAACCTCAGCCCCCCCAGTCTTTTCGATAAAGTTCGCCTTATTCATAAGCTCGGTAATCGCGCCGCCCATGACGATCGCACTATTGCCCCCCGCGACGCCTTGCGCCTGATCGAAGAGCTGTATCACTTCCTCTATTGGCTTGCCCGCTACTACAGCCCCAACGGTCGCAGCCTCAACCCCAGCAGCTTCGACGCCAAACTTATTCCCCAGACGCCCAGCCCCGACAGCCAGAAAAAAGTCGAGCAGCAGCTCAAAGCTCTCCAAGCCCAGATCACCCAGCTCGAAGCCGCCAACCAAGACCTCACCGTCACCGTTGAACGCCAACAAGCCACCGCCCAACTCAAAGCCCAGAACCAAACTGAACCCGATCGCCACAACTACAACGAAGCCGACACCCGGAAATATCTCATTGACGTGCTGCTCCGGGAAGCCGGTTGGACATTGACCGACCCCAACAGCCGCGAATACCCCGTCACCGGGATGCCCAGCAAAAGCGGCACGGGCAAAGTGGATTATGTGCTCTGGGGCGATGATGGTAAGCCGCTGGCCCTCGTGGAAGCCAAACGCGCTAGCCGTGACCCCCGTGATGGGAAAACGCAAGCCAAACGCTACGCCGATTGCTTAGAGCAGCAGTTTGGCCAACGCCCTCTGATCTTCTACACCAATGGCCACGAGACCCATCTCTGGGACGATCGCAACTATCCAGAACGTCCGATCCAAGGCTTCCTGAAGAAGCACGAACTGGAACGGAGCATCTATCGCCGCACCGCCCGCAAACCACTGCACCTCGTCCAACCCAACGCTGAAATTGCCGGACGCAGCTACCAAACGGAAGCGCTCAAACGGATCACCGAAACCTTTAGCCGCAAACACCGCAAGGCCCTGCTGGTGATGGCCACCGGAACCGGGAAGACGAGAACGGCGATCGCCCTTGTCGATCTCCTCCTGCGCAGCAACTGGGTCAACCGCACCTTGTTTCTGGCCGATCGCAAAGCCCTGGTCAAACAAGCCAAACGCGCCTTTACCCGTCATCTGTCCCAAGCCAATGTGGTGAACCTCCTGGATGATCCCAGCAACCAGAGCGCCGCTGTTGCCGATGTGGTGGTCTCCACCTACCCGACGATCCTCAACCGCATCGATGATTTTGAGGGCAACCAACGCACCTTTGGCGCAGGGCATTTTGACCTGGTGATTGTGGATGAAGCCCACCGCTCTATCTATCAGAAATACCGCTACCTGTTTGACTATTTTGATAGCCTGCTCGTGGGTCTGACCGCCACCCCCCGCAATGAGATTCACCGGGATACCTACGGCGTGTTTGACCTAGAGCCGGGCGTGCCCTCCTTCGCCTACGAACTCGACGACGCGATCCAAGATGGCTACCTGGTGCCGCCCGTGGGCATTAATATCCCGTTCAAATTTATGCGTAAGGGCATTCGCTATGCGGATCTCAGCCCCGACGAGCGCCTCGACTATGACGACCTGTTTATGGATGCTGACACGGGTGATGTGCCGGAGGCAATTGACGCTGGGGCGATCAATCAATGGCTCTTTAACACCTCCACCCTCGATCAAGCCCTAGAAGTCTTGATGGAGCAGGGACTCAAAACCGCTGGCGGCGACCAACTCGGCAAAACCATCATCTTTGCCCGTAACCATAACCATGCGGTGGCGATCGGCGATCGCTTTAATCACAACTATCCCCATTACAACGGCGAGTTTGCCCAGGTGATTGATAGTAAAAGCGACTATGCCGAGAGCCTGCTCGAAGACTTCAGCAACCGGGAGAAGAATCCGGTGATCGCCGTCTCGGTCGATATGCTCGACACGGGGGTGGATGTGCCAGAAGTGGTCAATCTGGTCTTCTTTAAGCCCGTCTATTCACGGGTCAAGTTCAACCAAATGATCGGGCGCGGCACCCGGCTCTGTGAACACCTCTTTGGCCAGGATGACCCTAAGCGGGAGTTTTTCATCTTCGACCTCTGCAGTAACTTTGACTATTTCGCCCAGGAGGTCACTGAGAAAGACCCCAAGCCACGTCCGTCGCTCAATACTCGGTTGCTCAATACCCAGCTGCAACTGAGCCAGACCCTGCCCACGGATAACCTCCTGCGTAGTCAGCTCCTGGATGACCTCCATCACCATGTGGCCCAGATGGCACCGGAGAACTTTATGGTGCGCCGCCATTTGCAAGCGGTGGAGACCTTCAGGGATCGCGATCGCTGGAACCAGCTCAGCCCCGATGATCAACGCACGATCAGCGAAACCCTGACCGCCCTGCCCACGGGCATCCCGGCCGGGGACAGACTCGCTAAAGAATTCGACCTGCTCTGTACCCAGCTCCAACTTGCCCTTGACCCCGAGATGGCGAAACGGTTTGTCCGCCTGAGGGATCAAGCCCGTGACTTGCTCAGTAATCTGGAAGCCAAACAAAGTATTCCCATAGTTAAGGTCCAGCTCCCCCTAATTGCTGAAGCGCAACAGGAAAGCTGGTGGGAAGATATCACCCTCCCAATGATTGAAGACCTGCGGTGCAATATTCGTGGTTTGGTTAAGTTTGTCGATCGCCAGCAGCAGCGTATTGTTTACACCCCTTTCACCGATGAGCTGCTCACCGAGATTGACTGGGTGGATGTGCCCATCCAGTCCACTGGTTTTAGCCCCTACCAATACCGCAAAAAAGTGGAAGCCTATATCCGTGCCCATGAAGACCATGTGGCGATCGCCAAGCTCAAACGGAACCTACCGCTCACTGAGGCGGATCTGACCAGTCTGGAGACGATGCTGTTTGACTCGCCAGAACTGGAAAGTCGAGAGCAGTTTGAAACGGTTTTTGCGAAGAACCTCAACCTCAAGCGCTTTATTCGGGAGATTGTGGGGTGCGATCGCGCTGCTGCCAAGGCCGCCTTTAATCAAGCTCTGCCGGAGACAAACCTCACCGGGAACCAAATTCGTTTTATTGAGAACATCATCGATAACCTCACCCAACAGGGAGTCTTTGACCCGGCAATGCTCTATGAACCTCCCTTTACCCATCTGCACCCGGAAGGACTCGATGGTGTCTTTGAGGACGAGGCGGCGGATCAGGTGATTGCATTGGTGCGATCGTTCAACCAGACGGTGGATGTGGAGTTTGGGGCAGCCTAGAGCGGCGACGTCCCCAAGGGCTGAAGGTTAGAAAACAACAAAAATACTGCTAATGACGCAGCGGGCGGCGGCATGATCAACTTCGCCTTTGACTTTGATGTTTCCTTTGATGCCTTTACCCTCTTGGATGTGGAAGAGCACAGTGGCGCTTATGTCAAAGCCTTTGATGCCAGCGACAATGAATTGTGGTCCACCACCAAGCTGGTTACCGGGGGTGACAGCAGCTTCGAGACTTACAATACCGCTGACTTTGGGGCTATGTTTGGTGCAATCAATGTGCGCTCGATTGAGCTGAAACTCGGGGGTAGCGGTGCGATCGGTGATGTCACCTACACCAAAACCAAGGAGGCTGTTCCTGAGCCCTTCTCCATGGTGGGGGCAGGCTTAGCCCTCGGTGCAGGTGCGCTGCTCAAGAACCGCAAGAAGTAGAGTGGTACTCGGGTTGAGCGAGCTGAATGGACTGCCCCGTTTTAACGAACGAGAGGAAAAGAAAGTCCTGCTGATGGCTATCATACCAACGAGTCATGACGGGTTATCACTCCCAACGATGAAAACCCCCTTACCAAGGGGGTCGGCGTAGCCGGGGGGATCTCGCTAGCTTCATTTACTTGGTGCAAGAGTATTAACATTGTCTATTTTCAAAGTAAATCCGAAAAGTAAAGGCAGAATAAGCGGGGATGA
>JBCDEB010000270.1:0-5143 GCA_039180005.1 Cyanobacteria bacterium P01_G01_bin.54
GTCTAGCCCCCCGACACCTCCCGCTGAGGGGGAAATTGCCCCCTCAGACTCCAGCAATACCGGAGCCAGTATTGTTGATTCCATTGAGTTTTATGAGTTTTCGTGCTTTTGGCTTAACCGAAACTTAGATTTTCTAGCCGAAGGATGGGGGATATTGGCAAAAGTTGTGATGTTCCCGTTGGTGGCCTGCCCCTAGCTTGGGAGTTGGGGTTGGGGAGCACTGTTGCTGTTCCCTCAAAACGTCTGCCCTGAAGTCAGTTGTCTTAAACGTCAGTGACAAGAGCGAATCCGTGTGACGTTTACAACGTCTATTGATCTGAGCGCTAGGATATTGTACTTGTAACTTGTAACGTTATAAGTTAAGCACAATGACATCTACCCAGACTGAGTCCGGTTTTACGCTCATCGAGATGTTGCTGGTTGTGGCGCTGCTGGGACTACTGGCCGCTGTGCTCCTGGGGCCCAGTTGGCTAGGTTTTACTCGACGCCAACGTATCAATCAGTCCACGGAAAAGGTCTATCGAGCGCTGCGATCGACCCAGAGCGCGGCCCAGAAACATAAAATTCCTTGGCAGGTTACTTTTGTCCGCGATCCGAGCAATCCGGATGTGATTCGCTACCAGCTCCACAGCACGGCTGAGACGGACGATGTTTTTGTTGATCCGGCTCATCTCAGTCGCGTTGAATCCTGGTCCACCCTCTCCATGGGCGTCACCTTTGCCACTGAACCCAACCGCCAGGGGAAGTCGGAAACCACCATTCGCAGCCAAGACAATCGGCGCTGGCGAGTCGTGTTTAATGCTCAGGGCTGTCCGGTGTATTTCGCCAGTGATGTTTGTGCCCAAACCAGTCTGCGGGCGTTGGGGCGCATTGGTCTCACCGATAGCGCAGGTGCTGATCCCAGCAGAGCCGATCGCTGTGTGATCCTCTCGACGATTTTGGGTCATGTGCGGCGTGGTAACTACCATCCTGAGCCAGACGACAACAATTATTTCTGTTATTAGTGCAGCGTCAACTCTAAATTGTAGGTTGGTGTTGAGTGGAGCGAAACCCAACACAATCATTGTTGATACTGGGTTTCCTGATTCAATTCAAGCTCGCGACAACCTCTCGTTTTACTCTTGACAAAGCATTCGGGTCGTGGGGCAACCACGGGGGGATTGCCCCTACACGCGATCGCCCTCAATGATTTCCTCCACATCATCCCGCAGCTCTTGCGCTTGGGCATCCAACGGCAAATCGTTGGGATCATAGCCAAAGGGGTTTTCAATCTCCAAGCCGATTTCCTCAATGCCCAGCAGGGCAAAGGCAATGACGCCCACCGCAACGGGCGTTCCCCACTGTAAGGTGCCGACAAAGCGGAAGGGCAGCAGCACAAAGTAGAGAAACAGAAGATGTTTGAGGTGAATGGCGTAGGGCAAGGGCAGCGGGGTGGTCAGGATGCGTTCACAGGAGCCCATGCTCAGGGTGAGGCGATCGAGAATCTTGCTCAGTTCCATGAAGAGCACGGCATTCAATTTGCCCTGTTGGTGCATTTTCTGGAGGTAAACCGAGAGCCATTGGGTGATGCGCAGGGGCATATTATTGACCCCTTGTAGCTCTTGGGTCTGGTCGGCGGTAAGCAAGGCCTGCATGGGCGCATCAACGCTCTCGCCCCGGAGATGCTGTTTCACGGCGGCCAAGAATAACCCCACCATGCGAGTCTGGGCGATCTTCTCCTGCTCGGCTGCGGCATCCTCCGTTTCCACATAAACCCAAATACTCCGCGCCAAACTGCGACTGAGATCGACAATATCGCTGATAATGCCACTGCCTTCCCAAAAGCGGGTATAGGCGGTGTCGGTTCGAAAGACGAGCAAGAGTCCTAAGACCAGCTCAGGAATTAAACCGGAAATGCTGTCTTGATCGGGCGGGCGCACCGGCAAGCCCTGGGCATCCGCCCAGGTGACGAGACCGGCAAAGAGTATTGCCGTGCCCACTTGGCCCAAAATGCCGGGCAGCACGGAATGCCGGATATTCAGAATCAGGTTTAACCAATTGCGATCGCCCGTGGTCATCGTCATTACCCCTCTAGCAGCACCCGAGAGTGGAGGAGGGCACTACTGGAATATAAGTATCACCCATATTGTCCCCGATCCGGACGATTGGGCTCAAGGGAGCCGCCGCTCAGCGAACGACACTGAGATAGGTATATTGCCGCAGACTTTGCTCGTAGTTCTGCAAGAGTTTTTGCGCCTCCGCCAAGGTGATCCGCTGGGCTTGGAGAGCGGCCTCGGTGCTCTGGCGGAGGGTTTCGACGAGATCATCCGGGTTGTATTGCAGATATTGCAGCACCTCAGCGATCGTATCCCCCTTGACCACATGCTCCACCTGATAGCCCTGGGGCGTCATCTTGATATGGGCCACATTGGTATCGCCAAAGAGGTTGTGCAAGTTGCCCATCACCTCCTGGTAGGCTCCCACGAGAAACACGCCCAAATAATAGGGCTCGGGCTGCCCCTCGGTGTTATAGCGGAGGGGATGCAACTCAAGACAATCTTTGGGGCGATGGCGATCGATGAACCGAGCGAGTTGTCCATCACTATCACAGGTGAGGTCGGCGAGGATGCCCCGCTCGGTGGGGGCTTCGGTGAGGCGGTGGATCGGCAGAATGGGAAAGAGTTGGGCGATCGCCCAGGCATCGGGCACCGATTGGAACACAGAGAGGTTGGCATAGTAAATTGCTGCCATTTGTTTTTCCAAGGCCACCAGTTCATCGGGCAGGGGGGTTTGGCCTTGAGTGAGCTGGAGGATCTGGCGACAGCAATGCCAATAGAGTTGCTCTGCCTGGGCTCGCTCGGTTAGGGAGAGATAGCCAAAGTTAAACAGATTGATCGCCTCGGCCTTGAACTGAATGGCGTCGTTATAGGCTTCCTGAATGGTTTCGAGGCCGTTCTCGGCTTTAATGTTGGCATAGGTTTCCGCCAGGTTACGCAGGATGAGATGCCCATCGGCGGGGATGTCCGGACGCTCCACCTGGGCGGGATGACTGACGCCGAGCACATCAAAAATCAACACGGCTTGGTGGGCAGCGATCGCCCGGCCACTCTCGCTCACCAGGGTCGGCGGCGCGATCGCTACGGCTTCGCAGGCTTCTTTGACCTCGGCCACAATATCGTTGGCATAGTTCTGCATGTTGTAGTTTTTGGAGGCCACGCTATGGGTCTTAGAGCCGTCATAATCCACGGCGAGGCCACCGCCCACATCCAGGTATTGCAGCGGTGCGCCCAGCTCAGAGAGGGCGACATAGAGCTGGCTGGCCTCCCGAATCGTGTCTTTAATCACCCGAATGGCCGCAATTTGGGAGCCCGCATGAAAATGCAAGAGCTTTAAGCAGGACAACCGCCCGGCAGCATCGAGCTGTTGCACCACGGCGAGCAACTCCGGCACCGTGAGCCCAAACTTGGCGCGATCGCCCGTCGAGTTGCCCCAATGCCCGCTTCCCACCGTGCTCAACTTGGCTCGCACCCCGAGCAGGGGCTCAATCCCCAACGTTGCACTACAACCTAGCACCAGCGACAGCTCCGCCAACTGCTCAATGACAATCAGCGGCCGATGCCCCAGACGAGTGGCCAGCAGTGCCGTTTCAATATAGTCTCGGTCTTTGTAGCCATTGCAAATGAGCAGCGTCGGCTGGGTCGTCTCTTCGAGCTCGGGTGGCAGCAGCGCGAGGGCGATCATCAACTCCGGTTTCGACCCGGCCTCTAAGCCAAAGTGGTGGGGACGACCAAACTCAACCAGCGTCTCCACTAAATGACGACTCTGGTTGCACTTGACCGGATAGACGCCCCGGTAGCTGCCATTGTAGCCATAGCGGGCGATCGCCCGGGCAAAACAGGCATTGAGCCGCTCGATGCGATCGCCCAAAATATCCGAAAACCGGATCAGTAGCGGCAGTTTGAGGTTGCGCTGTTGCAGTGCCTGCACCAACTCATAGAGATCCAGAGAACCGCCACGATCGCCCAGCGGTGAGACCAACACATGACCCGCTGTATTGATGGAAAAGTAGGGTTCGCCCCAGCCGGAGAGATGGTAAAGGGCTTCGCTTGCTTCAATTGACCAGTTCACAGCGGGAGGAGAGAGAACAATACAAGTAGAGGGAGAGAGATGTATTAACCCACTACGCTACCACTCAACCCAACCGACAGAATCAAACCCATCTCATTTGTCTGAGGAGACGATAGTTTAAGCTAGAGGCTGTCATCATTGCTTGGATACAATGAGTGAATCGCAAAATTATCAACCAGAAAGAAGTGCGGATTATTGGCTTACGACGCACGGGTAATCATGCGGTGATTAACTGGTTGCGAGATCTCTATCGTTCTCAAGATAAACCCGCCCTTCACCTCAACGACCTGATGTTGGATGAAAATCCCTATCGTTGTAAATATGAGAATCTGCGAGATTATCATCCCGAACATGCTGTGATGATGGAGCGCTATCGTCAGCAGTCCCTCGGTCATTTCATTCCACGAGCCTACTTGGGCCTTAGCTACGAAGACTATAGTTTAAGTCAAATTAACAACCAACCCAAACTAGAGCAGAACCATGACATATACCTCGGTCGCAGCCAAGAATGTTGGCATGTGCTAATTTTGCGTGATCCATTTAACCTTTTTGCCAGTCGACTTTAAAAACGCTTTATCAGCGTGAAGGCTCCAGATCAAACCATGGTTAGTCTATGGTTAGAATATGCTCAAGAGTTTTTGGGTAAGACCTGCCAACTTCCTGAACCCAAGGTCTGCATCAACTACAACCGTTGGTGCTGGGAAGAAAATTACCGTCGAGAGCTTGCGAAACAGCTTCAGATCCCCTATCAACAGATCAGCACCGATAAAGTCAGTGGTAATGGTGGTGGGAGCTCCTTTGATGGATTTACTTTTGATGGCAAAGCTTCCCAAATGAAAACTCAAGTGCGTTGGCAAAATTATCAAGATC
Source organism: Cyanobacteria bacterium P01_G01_bin.54 (assembly GCA_039180005.1). Taxonomy (GTDB): domain Bacteria; phylum Cyanobacteriota; class Cyanobacteriia; order Cyanobacteriales; family Spirulinaceae; genus SIO3F2. The sequence goes on from JBCDEB010000270.1 coordinate 4,978, forward strand.
AACTGAGTTATCAGGCATTATTCAAAAATACTCAGCTTTGGGACTATTCATACCAACGAGTCATGACGGGTTATCACCCCCAACGATGAAAACCCCCTTACCAAGGGGGTCGGCGTAGCCGGGGGGATCTCGCTAGCTTCATTTACTTGGTGCAAGAGTATTAACA
>JBCDEB010000271.1:0-5058 GCA_039180005.1 Cyanobacteria bacterium P01_G01_bin.54
CAGGGAGTATGAGAAAGCAATTAACTCACTTTATATTTGTGAAAAAATGGTCAATGAGCAAATCGAAAACCCTAATGATATAATTCTTTTGAATTACAAGATCAACAAAAATCTTGCTTCAGCCTGTTTTAGCCATGATCTTTCTTCACGATGCTCTTTTTTAATGCCCTCTTTGCAAAATCTCAAACTATCCAAGATTTCAGGACTATCAATATCTTCAAGTAGGGCAGAAAGACAGTGAGCTTCAGGCCCATAAGGTTTATACTGAAGCGACTTTCGGATATGAGCCTTAGCATCCCTAAAATTTTCCTGCTCATACATTGCCCAAGCAAGATTTTTGTTGATCTTGTAATTCAAAAGAATTATATCATTAGGGTTTTCGATTTGCTCATTGACCATTTTTTCACAAATATAAAGTGAGTTAATTGCTTTCTCATACTCCCTGTGCTCAATTAGCACGGTTGCATTATTATTGCATTCAACAGGGTCGCGGGGTAAGTCTTGTCCTGGTTCTATACCAACATAAATATTTCTGTAATATTCCAGATTACTTCTTTGGCTTGGATCTAAAACTGCTGCCAATTGAGCAAACTGTTGGGCACACAGATGATGTTCTCTGTCATAACATTTTCCACTCCAAGAAACAAAGTAGCTAGCCAGTATTGGGCGCAAAACAAAAAATAGGAGTAGAGCACTGAAGCTCAGTGCGCTCAAAATTGTCCACTGGTACTTTTGAATTTTCGTAAGTAATGAGGTAGAGATAAGTACCTTTGGTTGTGAAGCCTGGTCTAGCAAGCGCAAATCCTGCCACGTCAAATCCACCGCCTCCGATTGCTGAAATAAAACCGGCAACCAACTCACACAAGGAAACTTTTTCTCATAATGCTGCAATCGCTCCTGAGCTTCCCGGACCGCTTGAGTCAGTGGCTTAGGCTGATGAGGATTAGCAAACGCTTCCAGGAAATATTCCAGAAACTTCTGAGCCGCCTCATCCGGAATCCGTTCTCGCATGACGATAATAGCGGGTAAATTGAGATCAGCCAAATCTTGAGCGAGCTTCAGCCCATCGCAGGAGTTAAAGATGGCGAGTTTCAAGCCTTTAGCGATCGCCTTCTTCAACGCAAACTTGAGGTCTTCAATGGCAACCTGATCGTGCTCATTGATGTAAAAGATTCCTTGCTCACCCCGACTTGAACTATGCCCCGCAAAGAAAAGAATATCCGGACTCTTTTCCCAAAGTGCTTCACCGATCGCCGCCAACGAGGTCGCAATCTGAGCATCTAAAATTTCTGCATCTACGGGCAATTTATCTCGCAGCAGAATCAAATCTGCTTGGATATTAATCCCTGTGCTATCGCCCAAGATCGGTAAGACACGTACCTTGGCTTTCAAGTTCTGCAGAACAGGAGTTTGCGATCGCGGCGGCAGGCTCAATGTCACGCCACTTTGTTGATAGCGTTGAAAGAGATTACACAGATGCCACGGCAACCATTGCAGAATCGTATCTAACGTCCGAATCACAAACCGAACTGAATCATTGGGGTTGAGATGGTAGTATAGTTCTTCTCGGATCGGTTGAAACTCTGGTGATTGCTCAAGGAGTTGGTTGAGCTGTTTCACTAAGATCTTGCCCGAGTCTTGTACAGAAACATGTGTCGTTTCGTTCGTAATCTTTTCTAAAGCACGTAATCCTCGATAGTAACCATTGTAGTTGTTGCGAAATTGTGATTTATAGCTATTCACTAAAGTATTGTAGGCATCTAAAAGCACCAAGTCTTGAGGGAGGAAACCATCTCGATCGACCAAGGTTCTCTCATCCGTGGCAATACGCAGATTAACATCAAAACCCTGCTCAAAGCTACCATGACCAAAACGGAGAATGACCTGTTTCTTTGCATCGTTCATTGGTCAACCTCCTAGATATCGAAAAACTCAGTTAGACTCTCTTCACCCAGCACGACCCGAATACCAAACTGATCACCGTTGCTGGCCCGAAAGGCAATTTGCAACGCCTGGTCATGGGAACGCGATCGCTCCTCCCGAAAAATCGAGCCATCACTATCCATAATCATAAGCTGAATATTCTCTGGCAAAAGAGCACGATCGTTTATCCCATTAAGACGTGCTTGTAGATTGGTTTTATCGCCCTCAGGGATGAGCGTCAGCATCAAGATCAGCGGCGCTTGACCCACTCTGACCCCCAAATCGATCACCTTGCCTCGACGTACCCCTGCCGCCGGATGACTGGGGTCAATTTTGCCCAGGCTAACCGCCGCCTGTCGTTGTAGATCTAAATCGCTAGTACTGCGCTGGAACTTGACCAAGGCTGAGATCGCATCAGGATTGCCTCGACCAATTTGCCCCAGCAGATGCATTGCAGAGAGCTGGGTTTCTTTATCTGTGGGCGATGCGAGCAAATCCACCACACTAGAGACAGCGGTGGGGAAAGGCGCAGTAATATCGCGGCTATAGCTGCCTTCAAAACGATAGGCTAACACTGCCTCCGGGCTTTGGAACTCTTCCGCGAGCGCTTCTAACGTTTGCCAGCCCTGAGTTACCAGTTTCTGCACCCCGGCTTGGACTTCCATTCCCAACTCCGTAAACCATTGGCGCAAAGGGATGGTCGATTGACCCTCAATCCGATCGCCTTCATCCTCCCTAAGGATGGCAAGCTGCTGCTGATAGAGCTGCGATCGCCAATCCGGCTGGCTCAATAGCGCTCCCCATTGCTCAAAGGGCAAACTCAAGCGGGGCGTCTCGTGAGTCGCCGCAATCGCTAAGCTCGTCCGAGCCTGCTCTGGAGCCATGGTGGGTAGCGGTTCGGGCTCCTGCCGACGTCGGCCAAACAGCCGCTGAGACAACAACAAAAGGTTGAGATCTGTGACCCATGCCTCTCGAGAGAGCCGATAAACGCGTTCTGAGGTTTGCTGCTCCCCCTGCTCTTGGAGCATCGTCTGGGTCGCATAGCCTGTCACGGTGAGCCAACTCTCCTCAGGCTCGACCTGCAGGTGTAGCTCCACTGCCAGATAATAGTCAGCCACCCAGCCCGGCAAATCTACCCATTCCTGAGGTACGCCTAGGGTGGCCTGACCAATGGTTTCGCTGGCAAAAACGGCTAATCGCACCTCACCCCACTGTAGGGCAGCTCCCTCGATATGCGCCCACACCGATGCCCGTTCTGTCTCAGGGAGCCAGGGGGTTACGGCATCCTGGGTATGGGTTGCCAGCCAACCGCTGAGCGTTGCTAGGGCAATGTGATGATAATAGGCTCGCCAGGCTGCCTCGGCATTGGCTTGGGTTTCAATCAGGGTTTCAGCTGCGGTGATCGCAGTAGGGGGAATTTCCAAGATGAGGGGGTTTTTGGGCGTGGCCATTGCGGTTTTGAGCTTGAGCATGATTATTTCCTTGGTATCACATTAACAATTGGACTGGTCTTAGAGCCTCACCCCTTTTCTGAGCACAGTTGTGCTTTCCAATGTGCTAGTACTTGTTCCATTTTTTTGATCGTTGCTGGCTTTAAATAGTCCAACTCAAATTTAAGTTTAAGCTGATCTCTAAACCAGATTTGAAGTAGTTCGATCAACCAATTTTGCAGTTGAGTAGAAATATTAGGTGAGTAGTAAAGCTGAACAATGTTTTCAAATATCCAGTCCTGATAATAGCTTTTTAGGAGTGAATCAAGGGTTTTATGCTGTTTTTGGGCAAGCCTCTTAAATATCTCGTTTTGTTCAGGTTGGCAATACTGTTTATTGAGCTCTTCTTGTCGTTCAGCAAGCTCTTGGGCGAAAGCATTTAGGCAATGCATAAAGAGTTTTGCTTTAAAGGCTTTAAAGTGACGTGAGAGTGTGGATTGATCGATCGCATATTGATTCTCTTGCAAAATTGATGCTGTTCCCGATTGACCAATATTGGTACCATAGCCAATCCGCATCACCTCAGCCAAGGTTAAGGGGGTGGGTTTTAAATAGTGGTCTTGATCTCTTTGCTGGTCTAGAGTTGCCAGGTGCTGGACAACCAGATGATAAATTCGTGCCTGTTGTTGTTTTTGAGCCGTTTGTTCCTGACGTAATTCCTGGTCGGCGATTGCTTGGGTTTCAGCTTGGTTCTGAGCTGAATAATCCCAGTCTTCATTCGCACTCAGAGCAGTCTCCCAAGACTGAACAAGGGGGAGTTTATTAATAAAATCAGTGCCAAACTTTTTCTGTAGCCAATCCTTACCTCGACGATAACACAGGGTATTAATATAGCTTTTTGTGGCGATACGGGGGTCGAACGTTTTGAGGCAATTTTGCGCTTGATTTAGTTCGACAAAGGGTTCGGCGATCGCATCAAACAAGGATTCCCAACTATAGATTTGTTCCGGCGATCGGCAGTTTCGCCACCATTTTCTTGCCACAAAATAAAACTCTAATTGGTAAAAACACCAGAGATAACGTAAAGCTAAATGGCGATCACTCGTCTCATAAGCGATATCCTGATTGACCACACGATCTAAAAAATAGACTAGCCAGTCCACCGTTTCAAAGTCAGGCTCAGCCTGACGCAAGCGTAGAAAGCAATGCTTGAGCTTGGGATCTGTGCCCCAGCAGCTGACCTTACCACGACGCTCATCCACAAAGAATAAGCATTGCGAGAATTGGTGGATGAGTCCGGGCTCCCGTTTTCCGGGCGACCAGGGACATTCTCTACCCATGGGTTATCTAACTCCTACCAACGGCAACAAACAGGTCTTGGTTAGCTAGGCTCTGCGCACTGCCGAAGGCAGTCACAGCGCGATGTTACCTTCTATAAGTTATGATGCTAGATCCAAGACCAGACAAGATTGTCCTAATCTTCTATCTGGGGTAGCATCATCTTTTTATGCAGCACGGTGCTTAATATCGAAAATAAAAAAAGCCCTCTCCTGTTTAGGAGAGGGCTTTTTGAGAATCGAGCTGGCAAAGAGCTATTGTGCCAAGGGGCAACCCCCGTAGTATCGTCGCCGCAGAAATGTTTCACAACCGAGTTCGGGATGGAGTCGGAGTGGAGCCAAAACGCAGTAATCACCAGCAAAGGCTA
>JBCDEB010000272.1:0-4709 GCA_039180005.1 Cyanobacteria bacterium P01_G01_bin.54
CCAGTGGGGGTTTCCCCGCCCCTACACAAGAACTATCGGGTCTTCTTTTTTCTCTCCAGAACATAAAACAGCCCTACCCGCTGAGGGGGAGATTATCCCCTCAGACTCCGGTATTACCGGAGCCAGTATTGTTGACTCTGCTGAGTTTCAACCGTCTTGCGCAATGTCTGCTTATCTAGAACTCAGGTTACGCAATAAAACTTCGAATCCGCTCCACGGCTTCCTGTAGCACCAATGGTTCATGAACAAGTGCGAAACGGATATAGCCTGCACCAGCCTCGCCAAACCCTGATCCGGGCGCAAGTGCAACACCCGTCTGGGCCACCAGTTGACGGCAAAAGGCTAGATCATCGCCGCTCCAGCCTTCCGGTATGGGCGTCCAGAGATACATTGTGGCTGCAGGTTTGGCAACCGGCCAGCCGATCTGAGTCAGCGCTTGCACCATTACATCGCGTCGTTGCTCAAAAGCAGCTACGGTGGGTTGAACGATCGCCGCGCCCGCTTCAAGAGCCGCGATCGCCCCCCGTAAAATGCCCCGATATTGATTGAAATCAATCACCGCCTTCACCTGACGCAGGGCTTTGAGGATCTGAGCATTGCCGATCGCATAGCCAATCCGAAAACCGCCCATATTAAAAGACTTTGAAAAGGTAAAAAATTCAATGCTACGGCGTTTCTCTCGATCCGCCTCAAAAATTGAGGGGGGCCGTGCTGCGCCATCAAATACCAGATCGGCATAGGGAAAATCATGGGCCAGCACCAGATCGTGGCGCTGGCAAAACGCCACCGCATCCTGGAAAAATTCCAGGGGGGCGATCGCCGTGGTGGGATTATGGGGGTAACTCAACACCATCAGCCGAGCCTGGGCCAGCACCGCTTCCGGAATCTCCGACCAATCGGGCAGAAAGTTATTCTCGCACCGCAGGGGCATCGTGTGGATTTGCCCGCCCGCCAGCGCCACACCGCCGTAATGGGACGGGTAGCCCGGATCTTGGAGCAGGGCATAGTCCCCTGGATTAAGCAGCGCCAAGGGCAGATGGGCGGTGCCTTCCTGGCAGCCGATCAGGGGCAGCACTTCCGTCTCGGGGTCAATGGTTAGGCCATACCGCTCGGTATAGGCCTGCGCTGCTGCAACCCGGAAGGGCTGAGTGCTTTGGAACAGTGCATAACCATGGGTGCTGGGGTCGTGTAAGGCGGCGGCGATCGCATCTAGCACCACCGCTGGCGTGGGTAAATCGGACGAGCCTAGGGAGAGATCCAACAGCGACTGACCCGCTGCTTGGGCCTCAGCCTTGGCGTGATCCATATCCGCAAAGACATTGGCTTGGAGCGCCTGGAGACGAGTGGCAAAATGCATTCTTAAAGTGTTTTGTCTACAACGTTACTGGTAATGTTTCTTCCGCCTTTGGGTCTGCCCTTGGCGGACTCCGACGGTTTGAACCTTAAACTTTGAACTGATGATTTTGCAGCCGAAGACCTCACCAAAGGCGATCGCCAGCGCGGGATAAACCGACTCCAGATCAATCCCCGGCAAAAACTGCGCCATGCTGCCGACCGGGCGATCGCCAATGCCACAGGGCACAATCTGGGCAAACCCGGCCATATCCGGGCAAACATTGAGGGCAAAGCCATGCATTGTCACCCAGCGTTTGACCTTAATACCGATCGCCGCTACTTTGTAGCCCTCGACCCAAACACCCGTCAGTCCAGGGAGGCGATCGCCCACCAGGCCATAGTGGGCTAACACCTGAATCATCACGGCCTCCAATTGACGCAAATACCAATGTAAGTCGGTGCGATAGTGGCGCAGATTGAGGATCGGGTAGCCGACAATTTGGCCAGGACAGTGATAGGTCACCTCACCCCCGCGCTCAGTCCGGTGTAACTCAACCTTGCTCTGCTCTGGCACAAACTTGAGATGGGCGAGCGTGCTGCCGGTGCCCAAAGTGTAAACCGGAGGATGTTCGAGCAGCAGCAGCCGATCGGGTTCAGTGGTCACCGTGAGCAATCGCTGACGCACCTGCTTTTGATATTGCCAGGCCGCAGCGTAGGGAACAATGCCCAGGCGTTCAACCCGACAATGGCGTTGCGGCGGAGGGGAGGGAGCACTTGAAGCGAGCATCACGGAATATCAAGAGATGCAAATGATGGTAAAGAGACATCACAAGGCAATCGCGACCCGAAGACCAGGTGCTAGGGTAAAGAAGAGGTAAACAAGACGCAAAAGCTTAAACAACAAAGCTTAAACAACAATGCGTGACTATCGGAACAATCACCAATACCCGACGCTAATCTCCTTAAAGCAGTTTATGATTTTTAATGCTTTGCCGAGTCGCTTCGGCGGCCCTTTACCTGAGATACCAGCCTATCACCGTCGTTGCTGATCGGGCTAAGGCAGTTTAGCGATCGCCTCAGCCGCTGCCGCAGCGTAACTCTCGTTGAACGGTGAGGGATGACCCCGGCGATCTGATGCGATGATTTTCTGGCGCAATGCAACAGCATGAGAGCCAGCGGTTTTTTCGTCATTCTAGGAGTAGTTCATATGAAGCTTTTAATCCAGGGCAATAACATTGAAGTCACGGAATCCATTCATCACTACGTACAACAGAAACTCGCCAAAGCCGTCAAACATTTTCAGCACCTCACGACCACGATTGATGTTCACCTCTCCGTAGGTCGGAATCCCCGTGTTAGCAAGTCCCATCAAGCCGAAGTGACGGTTCATGCGAATGGCACCGTGATCCGGGCCCAGGAACAAAGCGAAGACCTCTACGCCAGCATTGATCTTGTCGCGGATAAAATTACCCGCCAGCTTCGCAAGTATAAAGAAAAGCACCTCCATAAGAGCCACACCCAGGTCAAGACGGCCCTGCGCCCGGAGGAGCAAGTGGTTGAAGCGGATCTCATCGGCGATCGCCAGCCCGCGCTGCCCCGTGAAGTAGTGCGGATGAAATATTTCTCGATGCCTCCCTTGAGCATTGATGAAGCGCTCTTACAGCTTGAGCTCGTTGACCATGACTTCTTTGTGTTCCGTAACCAGGAAACAGGCGAAATCAATGTGATGTACCATCGCAACCATGGCGGCGTGGGGGTGATTGCGCCCCATCCAGCCGAAACCCACAATGGCAATGGTCATAATGGCAACGGGCATCATCTCAATGGTAAGGATGCCAAACATTTGCTCGAGAAGGCCGGGCGATCGTTCTCGTAAGCGTACGCCAAACAACAAGACCGCGCTAGCAATGATTCATGAATGGCGGGCAAAATGCCCGCTTTTACTCCAAACCCGCTCTCCCTTCGGGAGAGCGGGTTTAATCCTGTACTTCATATTTGCGGAAGTTGCGATAATTGCAGTACATAAGCTCCCTGTATTTGCTGAGGTAAAAACGTGAATTTTTCTCACTTGTGTAGCAGGTGTTCTTGCCCAATCATGGTTGCAATGCTAGATTAATGCCGTATTTTTCTGCACAATAAAATAATTACCATGAGTTCATTTAATCCCGCTCCATTTAATCCCCTCCGTGGTTTTCTAACCTCCGAAAATATCTTCGCAGAGCGCCAACTGGATGAAGCCTTTACGTTAGAGCAGCGAAAGGCTGCAGTTCAGCATTGGTCACAACTTGTTGCCTGGTCTTGGTTGACCCCCGATGACCTCGCACGGGTTCCTGATTCCTCCGACAGCATATCGCCTCAGAGTGAAGCGTTGCGCCGACTCTTTATCATGACGCTCAAGGATTTGGCTCGTTGGGGCTTGCAAAATTATTATCTTGCTGATGCGGCCTGTGCGGCGATGGTTAAAGAGCACAGTCAGAAATTGAGCGATCTGCTTGCAGGACGAACGAGGGTTGACGGTCTGAACCTACCGGATTTTTATGAAAAACATCTGGGTAAACAACCGCTCATTTTTGCCCAGGAAGTGGAGGGCAGGATCTTTGCGGACTACTTCTGGTTTGGGGTTCAAGTCGATCACTACTGGGGTATGGTCGTGGACTATGCTGCTGGGGATACCGCAGATGTTGACGCGACGGGGACGACTGGGAAGTTTACACTGCTGATCTCCTATCCCGCCCGTCCGAGCTTAGAAAATCCTGATGTATTGACCCGTAAGGAACTCTATGATTGGGCGACATATGAGGGGAGTGAGGAATTCGGGCAATATTACCCGCCCAACCCCTATATTCCCACCTGCATCTGCTAGGCGTGACCTGCTAAGTCAACGTGAGTTTCGGTTAAGCGAAGCGAGCGTATTCTTCAAAACATTGAAATCTCGTTGTCAAACCCGGTTGTTAGGGAGCCAGCCCCCCGACACCTTCCGCTGAAGGGGAGAGGGCTCCCGACGGGCTCCGGCAATATCGGAGCCAGTATTGTTGATTCTGCTAAGTTTCAGCATCTTTCGCAATGCCTGTTTATCCAGAACTCACGTTAAGTCACGTTTCGCTTTGGACATTCAAGACGATCCTAAAGCTGAGTCTTGACTCTGCACTCGGCGCTAACGGCTAAGTCATTGTCCTAGTATTGAGGGCTGTAATGGGCAGGGTTTCCATACCCCATTCAGCTCTTCGTTTTGAAGCATCCCAACTTTTGCCAATATTGCCCGCCTACCCCAGCCCCGTCTCCCCAAAATGGGAGGAGGGGAGGCCGCTTAAAAGTCCCACACCCCACCGAGGGAGGGGGAGTTAGGGGGGGGGGGGCAAAACAAGGCTGAAACC
>JBCDEB010000273.1:0-4629 GCA_039180005.1 Cyanobacteria bacterium P01_G01_bin.54
AGTGAGCCGTAATTTATACCCATTATTCAGACAGAATACCATATAGAATGGTCATTGAAAATCCTAAGCAATCAATAGTGAAATACAATCAAGGCTATAGTTTTCTAGGGGATATATATTATGAACTTTGATTGCTTAGGATTTTCAATGACCATTCTATATGGTATTCTGTCTGAATAATGGGTATAAATTACGGCTCACTAGTTTTGGAGCCCTCAGCATCTCAAGTACACTCACCCATCCCAAGAGCCATAACATTGCTAAAGTAAAGAAATGTAAATATATCTACAGCGCAGTACAACCGCAGTAATCAAACTCATGACCCAAGCTGCCCTAACCCCCGAATCTTGGCAGATCAAGCTCCTCTACGATGGTGAATGCCCCCTCTGTGTGCGGGAAGTTAACTTCTTGCAGCGGCGTGATGCGGGGCGGGGGCGGGTTGCCTTTGTGGATATTGCCGACGATGGTTATCGCCCCGAAGACAATGGCAACATAGACTTCGCCACCGCCATGGGTCGCATCCATGCAGTGCTGCCCAGCGGCGACGTGGTGCAGAATGTCGAGGTGTTCCGGCGGGTGTATACCGTTTTGGGCATGGGTTGGGTCTATGCCGCCACAGGCTGGCCGCTGATTGGCCCAGCGGTGGATTGGCTCTATGGGCTTTGGGCAGACTATCGTCTCAGAGTAACAGGACGCCCCAGTCTAGAAAAAATCATTGCTGAGCGGGAGACACGGTTGGCCCGGCGTGAGGAAAATCGCTGTCGCCTGTAGCGGGTCATTCCAGTCAAAAGCGATTAATTTGTACTCCGTTGCAGATGCTGGGAACTTGAACGATGATGAGAGCGCGATGGCGAAACGGGATTATAACGCGATCGCCCCCCTTCCTAGCGTCATGGTCTTCCCTCGCATCCCTCAACATTTGGTTCGCCCACTCAAGCGGCAAAAGACCCTGGCCCAACTGTGCTTTTGGACTTCGGGGGCGATCGGCTTTATGGGGGGTCTCGTGGGCCTAGCGGGGGCCGTCTCTCAAAATCCAATCGTGATTATCCTCGGCTTTAGTCTCTTTGCCCCCAGTGTGCTCTGTAGCCTACTGGCGGATTGGGCCAGCCGGGAGTTGTCTCGTCGCCTGACCACTGCCCAGAAAGAGCAGCTCACCCTCGACCTCCAGTTACAATCCACCTGGCAGGCGGGTTATGAATCGGGCTACGGGGCGGCTCAAGGAGAACCCTTCGGGTCGGGCATGCCCACGGCACCTGAAAATCCCCAACAGGCCCAGGCGATCGCCCAACTCCAGGCACAAATCACAACCATCCAGGCCCAGATGCAGCAGGCGGCAACGCATTACCAGCAAGAAATTGCAGCCCGCGAACGCACGATCGCCGAGTTACAGGCCCAGTTGACCCGCACCGTGAATGAACGGGCCCGGTTGTATGCCCTGCAAGGACAGCACCTCAGTGCCGGGCAATTGCAGAGTGAATCAGCCCACCTCAACCCAGCCCGCCAGGATGTGTCCCGACTCGAGATGGTCATGCTAGAGCAGCAGCTTGCGGAGCGCGATCGCCAGATCCAGTCACTCCAAGCGAAACTAGAGCAACTCAGCCAAGCCCAGCAGGCCGCCCTACAGGCAGAGCATCGTCAAGGCTACGACCAGGGCGTCAACCAAACCCGTGAGCAATATGCGCTCCAGCTCGAAAAGCTCACCATGCTCAACACCAAGCTCCAGGTGCAACTGCAGCAGCGGGCCCAATGGCCAACATTGGCGCGATCGCCGGACGCGATGACAGCGAGCCAACAACTGAATATTGATAGCGTGCTCATCGGCACTGCCCCGCCAGAGAAACCCAACGCTGATGATCCAGAAGTTACAGAATGTCCCCATTGTCAGACCGTCGCACGACATGCCATCCAAGCCCGGAATAAAAAGACGGGAGCAGTAAGCCGCTGGAAATGTAAAAACCGAGACTGCCGCAAGACGTTTAAGGCCAGTTAGGGTTCAGAGTTTGCCAAGGGCGGGTCTTAAAGATGAAAGAAGCGCTCCCCTCAGAAGCGAAGTGGGCCGCCCCCCCTATCCTCTCGTCGAGGCTACGCCAACGACAAGATCGTGCACTACGATCAGTCTGGCTTTAAATCTCGTAGCGCGGGTATCTTGCCCGCCACGGTCTATGCATGAATTTGAACAGCCTGAAAAGGAGCAAAATGAACAGCCCAGGCACTCCCCCTACAGACATTAATGAAAAAATCCTCATGCACCTTTTTAGGTGTGCCATGGCAGTAGATCGGGAGCATCCCACTTTTGCCAATGCCATCTCAGTACTACCTTCCAGCAATCTCCCTTCCCCTCATCCCCAGCCCTTCTCCCCAGGGAGAAGGGGGTGTTTCCTCTCCCTGGGGAGAGGATTAAGGTGAGGGGTTGCGTAACTGGGATGCTCCCAGTAGATCGGGTTGAGATTTCGGCTCTGTACTGGGTTTCGGCCCAGTACAGAGCCGAAACCTCAATCTAGGAGGGTTCAGAGCCTTTTGTAATTACCGAATTAACTTCTTAACCTTCATTCGATATCTTCTAGTGCCTTATGCCATGGCCATCGTTCGCTCGATCGCCGCGAATAAATCCTCGTCATCATAGTCAAAATACCTTTTAACCTCTGGTTTTTGAGACGTTTTCACCCAAGACATAAAACGAGAATATTCTGAACGCATTAGATCCGAAGTAACATCGATATGTTTATGGGCAACATTGCCAAGCTGACAAAAACCATTGGGCAGAAAATCGATGGTATTAATCAGTGCGATTAATTGCTCGGCTGCTTCATCCGCAGAAAGTGAGCCTGCCTCTACTCGTTCCACGATTTGCGTTGCATTTTGAAAGAAACCATCGCCTAAACCTTCATAGCTAGGCGTGAGACTATCCAAACTATCATCCGCTTTAAAATTAGCCAATTCATCTGCCCTGCCCGCTGCAATTTTGAGTTTCTTGCTAATACCTGCTTTGGTTTGACGCATAAAACTACCCAAATGCCAAATACGCCGCCAAGCATCCCAAAGATTATAATTTTCGAAAGAAATGTAAGAACAATTTACCAATTCGTCGTTATAATCGAGCAGTTTCTGTTGTAGCTGCTCCAATTCTCGAAACGGTTCGACCGCATAATTACCGGTTGATAATGCTTCCATCAACCTTGCTGCCAAAGGAATAATAATGGTGCAGCTATTGACCAAGCCAAAGGAATAAAGGGCATCGATAAATCCCGTTGCATGGGGAAGTAGATAATATCGTTCCCCGGTACAGGAATGGGAAGAATATTGCAGGCGGCCCGTTGAAATCCATTTGCGAGCCGGACTGGCATCTTTAAATTGGGCGGCAATATCAGGGAATTGTGCCAGGAAATCTTTGAATTCGCGATCGGCGGAAACTTCGGTTTTCGGGAATTTACGAATATCAAAGTTTATGCCCACACTACACATTGGATTTTCCGACTTTTCATGGTTGTTAAACGGAATCACCCACATCCAACCCCCATCAAAAATATGGTGGAGGGTTCCTTGATACCAGAAAATTCCATCTTGATTGGTCTCACTAATGCAATCGTCGTAATGCTTGACCCCTGTCATATGCGTAAATAGACTCCGAGATTGAGTTTTAAAACGGGTGGGATTCTCTCGTGAATTGAATTTCTGACTCAAGACCGAATTATAACCGCTCGCATCTACAATATAACTCGCCTTTAATGTTTCTCCTCCTTGGATCTCAACTCGCACACCTTCCGAATTGATATCCAAGTCTGAAATTGTTGTATTCTCAAGGAGTTCGACACCATATTTTGCGGCGATCTTGGCCATATAAAAATCTATTTCTTGGCGAAATAGATGACTACTGGGTTCGACGCCAAGTTTATTGGTTTCTTCTAAATTCTGTTTTTCTCCTGACCGATGATACATAAAATTGAACGATCGCTTTAAACCACAAGAAGAAGGCGAAATATACTTGCAGATATTTTCAAAAGAACTGATATGATTGATTTCTGGGACAGAGTATTGATGGCTGAGTATGGTCATCATGAGGTCAGTATCTGGCGTCATTGCTTCGCCGATTGCAAACCGGGGATGCGCATTTTTATCAATCAGAGCAACCCGAACATTATGCCTGGCTAAAACAATTGCGAGCAACGAACCGGCTAGTCCAGAGCCAATAATAACAACATCAAAACTTTTGTTTTTTTCACTGAACATGATAAACTTCCCCTAAACTACTTTTATAATCACATCTTATCGTGAACAACTATGTTTGATGTGGAAGAAAATCTTTAGAAAAATAAGATGTATCTTACTTTTATGACTTAATCAACCGAATCTCTTTGCCGACCCTTTTCACACAAGAAAAAGGAATTCTAAAAGCCCTCAACTAACGGGAGAGGATTGGGTGATGGGAGTTCAGTTGTATATCTGAGATGCCCCCGATAAGGAGTGATACTGAATCCGGATTGTATGAATACAGAAAGCGAAGGCTGATCCTGGCGGCGGGCAAGATGTACTTCGACTCCGCTCAGCAACCACCCGCGCTACAGGATATTGAGAGCAGAAACCCGTAGCGCAGGTGGTCAGTGAGCTTGTCGAATCTGCGTCCCGCCTGCC
>JBCDEB010000274.1:0-4508 GCA_039180005.1 Cyanobacteria bacterium P01_G01_bin.54
CTCTTCATCAGGAGCTTCTGTCTAAACCCTAAAATCCTAAACTGTGAAATCCTAAATCAGCCCGTCAAAGGAAAACAACTTTATGACTATCACAACGTCTGCAATCGGTCTTAAAACTTTGCTCGACACCTTGGCTAACTCTCAAGCAACGGTTGACCAGATCAATCAAATCTGCGCTGAAAAAGACTTGCCGCCTGTATTTTTGCTCAATGAACAGAGGGTCCCTGATATCCCAGGCAATTCTGACTATCGGTTTGAAGGCTTTGGTGCCGTCATTGGTCTGTCCCCCAAGCTGTCATTCTGGGTGCATTACAAGCCGGGTACCTCAGAGCATGTAGAGATAGGCAGATTTACGGTACCTGTCGGTTTTGGAAAAGCCTAACCTCGTAACACTCAATTAGAGATTCTCTCTTTACAGAGCAGGTGTGGTCGTCTTACTTGAGTAGGATGACCACTTTTTTATCTACCCGCAAAACTCAGAACAACGGTTTACAGAAGTCAGAATAAGCCTGCCATTCTCAGGTTTGATCTCAGGTAGTCGTCCGTTTTGATAGAGACATAACACTAGCTGATGCGATCGCAGCTTACGCCCAGCGTTTCAAAAACTGCCCTGATCACATCAAATAACCCTACACCTTTTGGAGGCAACCATGCAAAAGAGAAAGTTAGGCCAATTCTTTCAAGACGGCAACGAACAGTTCTCGGCTACTCGTTTAGCCTTTCTAGTATGGATTTTCGGCACCTTAATTGTCTGGAGCGCAGGCAGTTTGCAAGCCAAGGAAATGCAAGACATACCTGACTCAGTAACCGTTCTGGTCGGAATTCTCATGACTGGGAAGGTCGCCCAAAGAGTTAATGAAGCTTCGGGTTCCGATAAAGCTAGTGGTCCGCAGACGGCCAAGCCTAAGAAACCTGTAGAGCCCTCTCTAGTTGAAAATGGGGCCGCTCATAGCTTCTGAGATTAAACGCCGATAAGGCAACCATAGCTCACGACGATCCTAAGTTTCATGTTTACTTACTCATAAAGGAGCAAAAGAAAATGCCTGCACAGAATCAAACAGTAACAAAGACTTCAAAAGATCTGATGGAAACCAAAGAGGAGTCAGCTAAGCTGGCTAAATCTAATGACACACCATTCAGCGAAAGACCTTTTATTATTGTTGCAGGAACAATAATAGTTCCTTTACTTACTGCTTTAGCTTCTTGCATTATTGCTGGCGCTGGTGCATTCTTCTCTTGGACTCAGTTCATGGTCACTGCTGATCAAGAGAAAATTGACAACTACAGAAAGGAGCTTGACAGCATAAACCAGGCAAGAGTAACTAAAGAAGAAGTTTTAACAGATTATGGCAAGGTGATTTCGGATCTCATGATAAAAACAGAAGAGGGAATAGACGACGAGCATATCCCCGACGAAGACAAAAAAAATATAGCCAGGGGACAAACACTAATAGCTTTGCGCCGACTCAACCCTGATGAAAATAGAAACACTTATAACTCCGAGGTTGAAGCTAAATCCGAGGTTGAAGCAGGTGAACTCAAGGGGTTGCTCATCCGTTATTTGTATGACCTTCGCCAAGTAGGTTACTACGACCCCGACAAAGGCATACAAGAGAAAGCTGATGTTGCTTTGTGGGGGGCTGATATTCAGAATAGTGTTATGGAGGATGCATGGCTGCCGGGTCTCGACCTGGCAGGGGCTTGGTTAAGCCATAGTAACTTTAGAGAAGCTAACCTATTTAGAGCCAACCTGGCAGGAACCAACCTGGCAGGAGCCGACCTGACAAGCATCTACCTGGCACAAGCTAATCTGTTTAAAGCCAACCTGACAGGAGCCAACCTGACAGGAGCCAACCTGACAGGAGCCGACCTGACAGGAGCCGACCTGACAGGAGTCGACCTGCGATGGTCGAACTTAGCCAACTTAACCTTGGACAACACAATACTAGTAGGTGCTTGTTACGTTGAGGGTACAAAAGCCAAGTATTTCCCTTCAAGCTTTGACCCAGATAAACACGGCATGGTAGCTATTCCTGAAGACAAGTCTAACCCAAGCAAATCTAACTTTCAGCCTTGCATAACACTTTAGGGCTTGCAGCTTAACAAGCTGCCAATCGATCTAGTCAGATACCTTTTGCTCGATTTAAATATACCTGTCAAGGTTCTCTTCGAAGGTATGATTGAGGGCTTGTTTATACAAAATGCTTGACACAGCTTGTTTCTCTATCGACTTGATTTACCCAATCCCTATTGACTCAGGAGTTTGACTCATGAAAGCATCTCTAGACCCCACAAAAACCAAACCCTATCCTCAACAACCTCAACACCGTAAGTCAACACCCTTGAATGCTGAAATTATTGAATCATGTACGCCCATTGTCTTAGCGGTGATTGGCGGTGTGATCGGGATAGCAGTCTTGGTGACATCAGATAGTGAAGCTGGATTTGGGCTGGCTAGCACTGCGATCGCAGGTGCCGCAGGGCTTGCCCAACCTCACAAAAACCGAAACTCTTTTGACGACGATGCTCGCAACCCAGACTGACGCTTTGAAGGTTTCGGCATAGGGATGGGGATGTCTCCACAGATGTCCCCATCCTCATGGACAACGACGATGGCAGTCCTTAAGAGGACACCCTACCAAAGCGATAACGACTCTGCTGCAAAATTGGAAGAAATTCAAGCTGTTGGTGCTTTTCTGAAAGAAATGGCGGTAGCCTTAAGTACGGTCATCTCATCAGAGTCATCTAGAGGAGAGACATCATGGCTCCTACCAAAATTCTCATTCTGACTGCAAATCCGCAAATTCCTGATTACGATCCGCTTAGGCTAGATGCAGAGGTGCGGCGGGTGGAGGAAGCGCTGCGGCGCTCCCGATATCGCGATCGCATCGAAATTGTCACCAAACTCGCCATTCGAACCACCGATCTACGGCGGGCGCTGCTGGACCATCGACCGCAAATCGTCCACTTTTCGGGGCATGGTACCGGGGAGCAAGGTCTGGTACTAGAAAATGAGGCGGGCAAGGCAAAGCTCGTGAGTACCGAAGCACTGGCTGGGCTGTTCGGTATCTTCCAGGCGGGTGAGATTGAGTGCGTTTTGCTCAACGCCTGTTATTCAGAGGTGCAGGCGACGGCGATTCATCAGTTTGTAGACTGCGTGATTGGCATGAATCAACCCATCGGCGATAAGCCAGCCGTGCAGTTTGCGGAAGGTTTTTATGACGCACTGGGGGCCGGCAGCGACTACGATGAGGCTTTTAGAATCGGCTGTAGCGCCATTGCGTTAGAAGGCAGCTTGGAGCATTCAACCCCCGTGTTGAAATACCGTAAGCGTCGCAGTGTGGCCGCGCCGGGGTCTGAGCCCGCTGCATCGGCTGCCCCAGCACCAGCAGCTTCCCCCCCGCCTGCCCCCTCGCAGTCAATCGGCAATATCACCATCAGTGGCAACCATAACCCGTTTAATGCAATCCAGGCCGGAGGCGATGTCACCATCGACCAGAGTCAAACCCGGACATCCCATCCTGATCTGCAGGCGGCGTTGGCAGCGCTGGGGCAGTTGAAGGATGCGATCGCAGCCACCCCTGAAATCGACGAGACCGAAAAAGCGATGGCCGCTATCCCCATCCAAAAGCTAGAGGCCGAGCTGCAAAAGCCTGAGCCTGAGCGTAGCGCGGTTGAGCGCACCATTGCCACGCTAAAAAAGGCGTTAGACGGAGTAACCACGCTGGCAGAGCCCGTCGCCAAAGTAGCAGCGCTGGTGGCAAAAGCATGGGTGGGTTTGCCGTAAACAGCGGTGAAGCCTCCAAAATCTCAATTTCAGGTGCGAATCTACCCTTGCTAATAAGATGCAACAGCGGCCATCCCAAAATCTCTCAGATAAACAACGCTCTACTTACCAGCAGTCTCTCGGAGATATGCAGGTACACGGAGACGATAATATTCTCAATGTGGTTCAGGCCGAAAGGGTTACCCTGACCCAGAACAAAATCATTCAAATCTCGGTCGATGAGATTAAAACTCGTCCCTTTATAAGTACCTCGCCCTACAAAGGGTTGAGAAGCTTCGAGCCCGAAGATAAAGATCGGTTCTTTGGTCGAGACCAGTTCTTGGCAAATCTAGTGAACGAACTAGAGCAAACCAATTTAGTGCTGCTGTTAGGCGCGTCGGGTAGCGGCAAATCATCGGTGGTGCGGGCTGGATTAATGCCCTGGCTGTCTCAGAAATGGGGAACTCGATTGGTTAATTTGACCTTGACCCCCGATCAAGATCCGTTTGAATCGCTCTATGGCAGTTTGCTCAGCCGCTTTAAGCAGTCTGAGGCACAGGTTGCGAGAATCGGTCAGGTTGATACGCTGAGTCAGGTCGTGAAATGCCTAAAGCCACCAGATGACTTCTGGTTTATCTTTATTGATCAGTTTGAGGAATTGTTTACGGTTAGTGAGCCGGAGAGACGCGATCGCTTTATCACCAGCCTGGCAAACCTGTGTAAAGAGCAGGGGTGCGATCGC
>JBCDEB010000275.1:0-4483 GCA_039180005.1 Cyanobacteria bacterium P01_G01_bin.54
GAGTTGAGCCCGTCGCAATGCCTCAGCCTTGATGGTTACATCAGGATTGTTCAAATGGCTATAAAACTCACTCATCAGCCGCATAGTTCCCGCATCAGAAATCTGCCAGAGACTCGCCAACGTAGACTTCACCCCCGCCTGAACCGCCAAGCCAGCAAAGCCCAACTCTGCATGGGGGTCACCCAGCGCAGTTTGGCAGGCACTGAGCACCAAGAGTTCCACCTTAGGGTCTTCAAACCAACGCAACTCCCGGAGCTGATTAACCCCAATCCGGTCATCGCCCCAGAGCTGAATATAGGAATTAGTAGCAGAACCAGAGCGAAAAGCAGCATGGGTCGCCAGATGGACAATGTCAAAGTTACGCTCTCGGCTTTGGGTCGCAAGGCTCTCCCAGGTAAAACCTTGGTTAAGGTGTTGCTCGCCCGCTTTAAGGTTAGTAATTAAACTCAACTCGCTGGGCACAGCCGGGAGCGGATTGAGTTGGTCGAATTGGGAAGCGCCCATAGCCAAGACATTGGCATCATGGAGGGACACATAGCTACTATCAGTCAGACTCAGACTGGGGATTTGACCGAGGCTGTATTTTTCCACGAGGAACTGTTCCCCATCATGCAAGGCTGCCAGGGGAATACTCCGTAGACCATCGCCCATGGCAAAGACCAGGGTATCGATGTTGAGGTTGTTGATGCTGCTCTCAAGGGGACGGATCAACCAATCATAGAGTTGCTGGGCTGGCTCTAAGTAGCCGGGGCTGGTGGAAGTGATGCGACGGCGGAAGGTGCGGATGGTTTGGATTAAGGTCTCACGATTGGCGTCCGGGATCACAGTGCGCAGAAGTTGGTTATCGGGTGTGACGACGATCAGTTCCAAACCCTCAGCTTGGCTCAAGGCATAAATCATGGCGGGGACAGTGCCCGTTTGTGCTTGGATTTGTTTGAAGGTTTCACGGATATTGGTAAAGCTTTCTTCATTATCCTCTTCAGTCTCATCACTGCCCTCCACACTTTCAGACTCAGCCTGTAATTCTGAGTAACTGTTACCCAGAAAATTATCGAGTTGAATCAGCTCTTGTAGAACGGCATTGTCATTTAAAGAGCCACCCGCAGCGCGATCGCCCGGTAGCTCCCAAGTAAACCCACCAGCCTCATTAAAGATGGTCTCGGCATTAAGCTGACGGCCAATCCGTTCCAACAGCTCTTGAGTGCTTAGGTCTTGATTAACGGGTTCTGAACCCGCAACATCATTGGCGATCGTTGCGCCGAAGCCATTAGTAAGAATCTGAATACCGGGTTGAATATGGCTCAAGAGATATTCATTGGTGGGGAAAATCGTAAAGCCATTGCCTGCGGTGATGGCACGGGACGTTCCATTGGTGCTGGCATTACCCACAATAAAGGGGACTAAGCCATTGCCACCATGGCGAATCGTAATAGCGCCCCCTGAACTCACTCCTCGGCTAGAAATACTGGCAGCAAAATCGTTAGCAAAACTACCACCACTACTTGTTGGAGCAAGCACACCATCGATCTGAATAAAACGTTGACTTTCGAGGGTAACTCTACCACCTGCTTCCTGATTCGATTCAGTATTGATCAATCCAGTACGAATGCCCAATGCACCATTTAAGCTAACAGTCCCGCCATTACCAGAATTAGAGGAGGCTACGATTGAGCCAGAGCCACCACTGCTAAGTGTATCGATCGAACCACCTGTGCTAGTGAGAGTAATATTTCCTGCATCTTGACCAGGATCTACGCTAGCCGTATTAAATTCTGGTGCTGTAATATTCCCCCCTGCATTTATGGTGATATCACCACCATTGGTCGTCAGTGCCAAACCTGTGATATCAATGTTTGAACCTGAACTAAGGGCAAGAGGTTTAGTACCTGTTTGGATTGTTCCTAAAAGTGTGATTGAGTCGGAGCTATTGAGGTCAATTGTGGTATCCGTAGCAAATAAATCAAGGCTAAAGTTACTGTTATTTCCTGTAAGTTTAATACTACCTATACCAGTAGTTGCATTACTACGGATATCATTGCCGTTAGCCCCTGCGATATTCCCGGAGAGAGTTGAGTTAGAAAGTGTAATAGAATTCGAGTAGATACCACCACCACTATAGATACCACCACCATTACCGTTAGCAGAGTTATTAGAGACTGTCGAATTGATGAGTGATAGATTGCCATCACTTGCTATACCACCACCATTATCCGTCTGAGCAGTGTTTGCAGTAATAGTACTATTACTAATGGTTAAGTTCCCACCTCCAGAATGAGCGATACCACCTCCACTTGTGAGATAATAACCGTTAGTAATAGTTAAATTCTTGATTGTTGCATCACTGGCAGAAATATTAAATATTCGTGAAGCACCATTACCATTAACCGTGCCACCATTACCATCAATCGTGAGATTATTCTTCGTATTATCCCAACTAATTTGTGTAGTTAAGATGACAGTTGCAGGAGAGGCAAAAATAACTGTATCGTTGACCCCTGCTGCTGCAATTTGATTTCGTAATGTGTCACCACCACCATCACCGAAATCAGTCACAGTATATATTGCTAGTTTACCCTCCCAACTTGCTAAAGTCTCGCTCGTAAATGGATTCCCCGCCTCAATACTGCCTGAGATTGTGCTGTATTCTAAATCCCAATTGGCATCATAATTGGCGCTCCCCGTCGCATCCACCGAAGCCGCCACATCCACCCCGGTCATCTCTGCAAGGCTCTGCACCAGCGCCTCACCCGTCTCGCCCAAAGCGGTAAAGCAACTGTAGAGCAGCAGATCGGCGCTATCCGTCAGCGCCTCACCCCAGCTCAGCAACTGTGTGGCATAATCATCAATATTTTCTGCTCGAATCCATTCACTCCCGAGCCAGAAATTCCCTTCGTTCCCCTCTGCGACAACCGCAACAGAATCCAGCTCCCCCACCGACTGACTGATCACAGCTAACTGCTCACTGATCACTGCAATCCCGTTTTCATCCCGTTCAATGATCTGGGCAATGGTTCCGGCTTCTGCACCATAGAGCAATACTTCAGGGCGATCAGAACGACGGTCAATAAATACGCTTTGTTTGGGGTTTTCGCCTGTTTCACTAAAGCGAATCACACGGATATCGCCTTCAATTAAATCTGCATCGGTGGCGGTGACTTGTCCTGCGGCGTAGAGGTCAATGTGTTGACCAGAGACTGTCCCGGCGATGACCACATCGCCTTGACTGTTGGCAGGCAGGATGCCTGCGCTACGGTTGGTTACTGATTCTGAACCTGTTAACAATGTGGGTAGATCGACAGGTGTAATCCCCGCTGCCATCTGCTCCGTTGGCACATCTAAACTCAACAACATCCCCGGTTGCGCAATCCGCACCAAGCGTTCTCCCGGTACAGCGGCGAGGGTGAGAGTTTCGGCAGCGATCGCCCCCTCATTCAGAATCGTCCCCCCCATCAAACTCACAGTCTGACGAGAATTCAACTCGCCAAAATTCAGAATTGCGCCGGGCTGCTCACTCAAAAATGCAAACTGATGAGGGGTTCCCACCAAACGAGTATAGTCATTCACCCCACCAGACATAAACCAACCGTCACCCACCGCGATCCGGTCAGCCGTGGTGGCAAAAAAATCCCCCCCCACATTAAGGCTCGCCCCCTGACCAAAGACCAACCCCGCCGGATTCATCAGATAGAGGTTGGAGTTGGCTCCTATCACCTGAATCAGACCGTTGATCATCGACGGCTCGCCCCCCGTGACCCGACCGAGAATATTAGTCACGCTGGGGTTGCTGAGGAAGTTAGCAATCTCGCCTTCGCTCAACCCGAATGCCTGAAACGAATGGAATAGGTTGGCTCCGGCTTGGGTTCCGCCTTGGATATGGTAGGTGCTGCCATCGATCGCAATGATTGTGCCGGTGCCATCGGGCGCAGCCGTGATCGATTGGGCCCCTGCGGGAGCGGTTAGGGCAAGGGAGAGGGCAATCGTCCCACCGAGCCAGAAGTTAGATTGCATCATCACCAGAAGTACGGGGTAAAGATCTCTAAAGTTGAATGCGTCAGCTAGGGATAGAGATTGCACCACTGCTCTAGTATATTTACGCGATCGAATCAATTATTAATGATAGGAAGCGATCGGGGAGCTTATGGGGTAGAAATCGGGTAGATTTCGGGGAGTTTAGGGATTGGTTCAGTGCCCTCTGCTTTAAATTCACCAAGGACTGCCCACCAGCGTAAACGCACTCCAGTAGAAAGGATGGGTTAAATCTGCATTAGTGGTATCCCAAGCCAGTTCCGATGACAAGGTCACGCCATCAAGCAAGGCATCTTGAGTCGTTGCTTCCCCTCGCAGCAGAGCGAGTTGAGCCCGTCGCAATGCCTCAGCCTTGATGGTTACATCAGGATTGTTCAAATGGCTATAAAACTCACTCATCAGCCGCATAGTTCCCGCATCAGAAATCTGCCAGAGACTCGCCAACGTAGACTTCACC
>JBCDEB010000276.1:0-4465 GCA_039180005.1 Cyanobacteria bacterium P01_G01_bin.54
CACAGCTAAAATGGTGCAATAGATTACTAGGGGGTAAATCCCTCAAAACATTGGCGGTGTTGGGTTTCGCTCCACTCAACCCAACCTACTCCAATACACCTTTTAAGCTGTGTCGATGCAGTAGCGTGAGTTGCTGAGGCGGGGTAGACGAAAAAAACGCGGGCCGCCATCATCCATTGATTTTCATTGGGCAGACGAGACGTCTGCGCTACGGTCGTGAAACGTCCCTCACAGGGAATCGCCATCCGGACGCCCCAAAACAACCATGGCATCTGGTGCTTGGCTCGGTGGGGTTTCATCCTTGCCAACCTGAACCGGATACCACAGCAAATCTCCCGCGACACAAGCGGTTTGGTTTTCGAGCAGCCGCTTCAAGTTCTCAACCAAACATGCGATTCATTTGTACTGCTTCGTGTTGTCAGCCATGGGTTTGCCGTCTGAGTCGGGGTAGAGGGTTTGGGGTTGGATGGGAGTTTGAACCATGGACTTGTCTCCAGTTATCGATTCCAAAGTCCCCATCTAAATGGAGGGTCATCGCCTGCAAGGGCAAGGTTGAGAATGTCCTGTCGATCCATCTCTCGCCATTGCTCTGGGCTGATGCTGGCGGCATAGGTCTCATAGAAAAGCTGGCGTTTTTCTTCAAGGCTAAGGGGGGTCTCCCCAAAGGCTTCACGGAAGAAATCGATCAAGGCTAACTTAGTGAAAGCTTTATTGATCGCGATCGCCGCTTTCTTTTTCTTCTATACAGCCTAGATGATGCAGCTATTGAAGTCGTCAAGGCTGATGGTGCGATCTTCATACTCATTCCCCTGCACAGACCGTGCGGTGACTTTTTGAATATTTCCGCTGAAATCTAGACCCTGTAAGGCTTTGACTGTGCGGGGACTTTTCTGATCCACGGCATCAGCCAACCATTCTCGCCCATAGCCTAATGTCCGGCTAGCCCCAGCCAAACCAATGCGGAATTCTCCGCTAGGCATTCGATAGCCGTCAACAGTAAGCCCGTCAAAGAAGGTTACGGTTGCTCGTTCGGCTCGGATGATGTCAGTCATCATTGCCCCCCCTCAATGTTAATCGTCCCTCTCTCTCTTCGATGTCGGTTGCCACTTTGATAATGTGAGCCGCCAAGGCACTTAAGCTCATTCCATCTTTGTCAGCCCATACCTTGAGCAGTTCGTAGGTTTTATCCGGCAGATTTGTAAGTAGTCGCTTGCTCATTTCGTCCATGACTTCTCTGTCTCCATTGTGCGACTAATCTGTCTCTGGTTACGGTTGCACGATTATGTGATACCAATATAGTTCATTTTAGTATCATATTAGATACACAATTGATAAGTAGGTACAAGAATATTGCCGAGTACCTGCTGAACAACCGCAACCCTCCCGCAAGGAGGCGCAGAACGGCTAAAGCATATAACCCACAAGGGGTATATGCCCATCATGACCAACTGATAGACCCCCTAACCTCGAACCTGTAGCAGCCGACTCATGAAAATCACAATTGAACTCACTCCTGAGCAACTCTATTTAGCCGCTTCAGCTCTCGATCGCATTGATCTAGCCCTGACCCAACGGAGCTTGGCTGGCGACGAAGACCCCCGCGCTACCTGGGAAGCCCTGATGGTTCTACTGCGTGAGATTGCCGCCAAAATGCAATAGAGCCAAGCCGCTTTTCCACCACCGCTTGGCTCTATTGCTTGTTATATGGGGCTTTAAGCCCCCTCACTCCCTAGTTCTAGCGATGACGCAACAATTCGACCGATCCAGACAGCAACGATCATTCCCCACCCAAGCCCAGTCTGTCATCATCCAATAGCGATCGCTCTTCCTAACCATCCCAGAGGCCGTCATCCGTTAGACCTCAAACTATTTATTGGACAGCAATAAAGCGTCCCCATGCCCAGGCAATTGACTGCAAGTTAATTAACGTTTGGCATCTATATAAAGATGCCAAACGTTAGGTTTCCGTTCAATCCACTTTGGCCGCTATCGCAGCAAGCGGCTCGGTTTCCCGATTTGAGCAACGGGAAATTAAGTTTTTGCTTGCCTGTTAATTGACTTTTAGTTCAAGTAAGCGGTGTTTGGAAACTAGCTGAGGGGCATCTTATTTCTGATTTCTCACTGGATTGAATCCTCCCCTCAGTAACGATTCGCGACAAAGACCTCATGCTTTCCCACGATTCATATACCTCAACATCTGTGCGCTCATGAGTTAATTCCCCAGAAGAGCAAGGAACGTGCTCAAGCACTGATTGATATTGCCAAGACTCAGACAGGTCAGGGAATTAGCCAACAGACGCTTTACAAACCGGAGAACCTAGTGTTGTGGCATCCAGAATATCAACTTGCTTCCCTAGCAGAACCTGGCATGGGATGGAGCAGGAAGTATTCCCTGAGCTAAAGCCTGAAATTGCATCAGAGTTGGATGTTGAGCCTATATCTAAACCCGAGGCCCAAATACCAAATTAACCGTGTGTAACCCAAGATATTGTCAATGTTTTAGCAGAACCGCAAGCACAAACTGAAACAGAGAAACCCTTGTCATGTCAAGGCGTTACACACCAAATGCCCTATAAAGGGTAAGGGTGTTCATAATCATCTGTTCGAGCTCGTTTGGCCGCGATCGCTAGTGCGAGGCGCATGGTCGCTTTTGGTGGAGAGCTGCGACCGAGGAAAAAGATTTCTGCTCACGAGTTTCGGCATTTGTCGCTTGTTGCCCGCTACCTTTGTTTTTGGAGTGAGAAGGTTTGGAGCAGCAGCAGTCTTAATTGCATTTGCAATTGTGCCCGAATGGAACATGTTATACAATCTGTAGGTTCGAAGCCGCTTCCTCAGGTGTGTGATGGTAGGAGCCTCAGGTTCTGTTGAATGGTGTCCGAATGGAACATGTTCCACAATCTTAATCCTCCAGAATGGAACTTGTTCCATTCCTTTCATCAATCACTGAAGAAGAAGAATTGCTTACCATAGGTTGAATCCTACGCTACAGCTCCCCATGCATCTCTTCAAATATCAAGCGTGCAACAACGAGACTACAACTCACGATGGCAGTGATTCTGGCGCATTTCCACCCCCCATTCTCCTCACCTCAGCTCAGACTCACCAACCGATCTTTTATACCCACCCGCAAACTCAAAACCCCTCTTGTGAATGGGTGGATCGCTTAACTGCTCAAACCCGATTGCTCAATCAGGAGTATGCTCTTGATCAAAAGTTGAGGATTTCGCGATCGCACATCCCCGTTGTCTGTCTTGCCGTCCCCCCGCATCCCAAGCAGGAAACCTTCTACTATTGGCAACACCAACTCACAAAGCCGACCCATACACTCTCGATCATTCCTGAAACTGCAAACCAGCGTATTTATCTGCGTGCGCTTCAGCAGACTCAATCCATCCTTGCCACCCAAGTCGCAAATCATATTTGTCCGACACTCCCTAATCATTGGTTTGCGCTCTACTGTGCCCCCATTCCTATCTCACATCTCTCTAGTCTAGAGAAATGGAAAACCTCACTCTTTTGTAAAAGTGATGTCTTGACCAGCGTCTACGATCTCTTACAGATTGGGTTTCCAATCATTCAGTCATGGGCAGAACGGCATACATTGACTATGCCTTACGACACCCCAGAACGCCTCTTCTATGAGCTACTCGAAAATAATACTTATACCGACTTAACGGATGGGGTCTTGCGCTGGGGTAACGTCCGTAAGCCATCCAAACACCAACAACGGCAAGCAGACCGACAGTTCCGCGCCTTTCTTCGTTACAGCTCCAAAGACAAAGCTGAAGAACAGGCCATTCATGATGCGCTCTGGCAGCTCGGTTGGTCAGGCTATTGGCTCCTTGCACTGCGAGAATGGCTCGGTTCCGCTGCCAGTGACCAAAACCCCGAACGCAAGCATCAGCTCAAGGCAGCAATGCATCGCTACCGTCATGCATTGGTTGCAGTGAATCGCCTCTATCTAGAGGCTATCTTCTGGCAAGATCAACACCCCCAGCGGACGCATCAGACCAGCGATCGCAGTGTAGACTTTCGTCTTGATCCGTTTGGGTTTATTTACTGTCAGCAACTGGAGTGATACCAACGAGTCATGACGAGTTATCACCCCCAACGATGAAAACCCCCTTACCAAGGGGGTCGGCGTAGCCGGGGGGATCTCGCTAGCTTCATTTACTTGGTGCAAGAGTATTAACATTGTCTATTTTCAAAGTAAATCCGCCAAGTAGATCCCAAATAAAACCGAGACGAGGGCTGAGCTTGTCGTTTGCGAAGCGTCCCCAGCGGGGAGAGTCCGGCCGCTCTGACTTCGACAGTTCGGCAAGCTCACTGCAGCGCAGGCTCAGTCTTCGCTAGTATCCTGCACTTTTATTTGGGGGTATAAAATCCGGATTTGGTATGAGGTATTGTTGAGTCGCATCAATGAGCAGTCCTCCTACTCCCCATCCTCATCTATCCCTGGAATAAA
>JBCDEB010000277.1:0-4400 GCA_039180005.1 Cyanobacteria bacterium P01_G01_bin.54
CCGGATTTATCTTTCTAGTTCTTCCGAACATGTTCGGAAGCCGGGACTTTTAGTCCCTCTCAGAACCTATGGACTTTCAGTCCATAGTGGTTCAGTTTCGGCGTTTTTTGGGTAACACTCGCAGCCCAAAGCAGACCATCTTTGACAATGGCCCCACCTACTATTGCGTCAACCTTTAAGCCCGCTGGAACCGCTTAAACCCTAACAATTCCAGCCAGTGTGGGTGAGGCTGGCCGCTCAGCAATTGCTTTGGACTTTTCCCCACCCGTTCCGGCACCTGAGAACGGAGGAAACAACGGTGATTCAAGAAGAATTGGAGGAGGCTCAGATAGGAGTCCCCCAGGTGGCGGCGTAGGAAAAAGTAATTCCGTAGCCGGGAGTTTAGATTCTCGACCAACGAACTGGCTCTTGGGGTCTGCTTAAGCACCTCCCCTACTGCTTCCATGAGTCCATAAAATTTGCTAGATAGCTTGGTAATGCAACTGATTCCACCGTTCCCAGTAAGCATTAGAGGTGGGTTGTTTACGATACAGCAGGCAGACATCACGTACCGCCTGCTGCGGTATCTCAAAGTGCTCAGCGATCTCGGCCAGCTTCTGATCGAGGACACCTGCGAAAGCCAGCAGCTGATCACGTTGGTTATGCAGGGCCTTTCTGAGTTTGCGAATCGTGGGGTGCTGCTTGGACTCTCGCTGCTGGAGTTCTGCCTCAATGAAGTCAAACAGCTCCTGACGCACGGTCAACGATGGGCCAGCTAATTCGAGCACATCATGAGAGAGCCACTGCAAGAGCGTTTTGATATCTTGGGTGAGGCAGACGAGTTCCTGCTCTCGGCGTTTTGCGTGAACCGACTGGCTGGTCATCTTCCGAGTCACACGGTGGGTCAATCTGGCTTTGGCAATCTGCTGCTCGAGTTTGAGGCGACGTGTTGTGGCCCCTTGGGCTTGTCGAGCCAGACCATTGGCAACCTGCTCAAATTGATGTTGGATATGAAAGACATCTCCATGACAGGGCGTTTCGGGCATGACTGCTTTTTGACCTGCCCGTAGCGCACTGCCGCCATCAGCAATCGTGTGGTCTGGGTCAAAGCCTTGGTCGATGACCTCCAGGAGATACCAACCCCAGGTATCTTCATCACGGTGCTCAACACCTTGAAGCAAATAGCAGTAAGTGGAGTCGGCATCAACACCGACCAACACCGGGTGATTCGACTGAAATATTTCATCGTGTAAGCCCACCTCAATGCCAGAGAGGTCTTGCGATTGGTTGATCTCAGTGGCTGTCGCAGTAACGGATTGGAGGCGATTGTGGACAGTCCCCACGCTGATCGGCAGGTCGAATAGATCCCGAAACAGCTCGACCACGCCGCGATAGGAACTGTGGCAAATCAGAACTAACCCCAGAATCAGCTGGAATAGCCAGTTCTTGGTAACAGGCAGATAAAATAGAACGTCGTCATCTGCTGGGGGCGGGGCAAAGGACTCATCAAGGGCCGCCCGCCAGGGCTTCACCTTTCGTGCCCACCGGTCGTTGCGATCTCATATCCCTCCATCGACTGCACCACCACTGGCTACACCACAGCCACCGAATGCAAAAGTTGTAGTATATTCTAAACCCCCTACTATATAAGGTTTTTAAGGGGATATGATACCTTTTCGTCATCTTAGTTGCCTTACCCCATTTGACTGACCAGCGAGGGTTACCCTTGCCCCGTTTTTGGTAAGTGTAGATAGTTGAATCAGTTGCGATCGCATTTTCCATCAGCAGGTGCATCAGCCTCTCCATCGGAGAATCGCATTTTCCACCAGCAGCACCACAGGGCCATCGGGCTATTGGTAGCACCAACCACAGGGTTTCAACCTTGGCCAACCAGCGGACCTCTATCTCTAACACAGGACTCTCCAGGGCCACCACCTGAGCTTCACCTTTCGTGCCAACCGGTCGTTGAGATCGCATACCCCACCACAGCTACTTAATCCCCCTATTCCTCTCCAAGTAAGCCTTCGAGGCGCTCACCGAAAGTTGGGAAGATCCCAGATCTTGTGACACTCGACACCCAATGCGCACCCTTGCCGGACTTGTTTGAACCATAGACATTTCACAGTTAGGGGTTAGAGTGCCTAGGCTTTTATACCGAAAGACACAGGCCAATGTGCCTAACATCTATCAGCAATTCTCGTATCAAATTCATCAGTTATGCGCCCAGCAATAAAGAATTATCGCGTTTAATCTTCAAAACCCTTTAGGTATTTTTTTGAAGGGGCAAACTGTAAAAAGTTAACGCACTCAGATTGATCTCAATATGAAACTTGGACATATTGCGCTCTCAGCTATTACAGCAATTGGGCTATCTTTCGGGTCATCCCCATTGCAAGCTCAGTCACGCCTTTGTTTTACACTAAGCGATGTTACTGATAATCCTGGCCTAAGCGTCTACACAGGAGATCGCTTCGACCTTACAACCGATGGAAGTGGTGAGCCAAGCCATATTACAGGCGATGTCATGGGTAGTCGGGTCAACGTTCGTCCAGGTCCGGGGACTGAATACGAGTCGGACGGTTCCTATGGACTGGTAGGAGAATACGTCACTGCCCTGAAGTGGGGGTACGACCAAAACTGTGAGGAGTGGTATTTGGTGCGGTTTCCTCGTAGTAACTACGAGGGATGGATAAAGGGAAATTACATTGAATTCGTCTACGGCAGGGGATTGTTTGACTAATGAAAGCTGCTTCCAAAAACAAGTTGGCTATTGCTATCGCTACCGCAATTTTTGCATTACCTAGTATTGCAGGTCGTGCATGGGCTGACTTGACAAGAGACTCTATTGCCCGGCCTGGCTCTGAAACAATTCTCTATCGACAATCTTGGAGAGATAATACGGCATGGTCTTCTAGGATTATGTCTTCAGAGCTATTAGAAGAAAGCGCCACAGGAATTTATCAGCATTACCGAGTTCAAGTCAGAGATATTGTGGATACTCCAGAAGGAGTTTCAGTCGAGACGTCCACAAAAAATGTGCACTGCACAGATGGCATTGCAGGCTCCGTGATTAACGAGAACGGCTACACCATAGCAGTAAGGGGCGACGTGGATTTTCCTAGCAATGCGGAAATGGATGGATATGCTCTTCATCGAATGGTATGCCTTGGCTCTGCGCCCGATTGGGCGCTCTGACAAGGAATGTATCTAGCCCAGACGTGGGCCTATAGTTTCCGGAATTCACAGTTGCGATCGCATATCGCCACAGTCACCAGCAACCGGGCTACCGACACTCACTGACTGAGGGATGAGCCCAGTTAGCGTGACACTCGACACCCGCGCAGCATCCCAAACTACCACTCCAGCCACTAGCACTAAACACCTATTTGTGAGTACCCTTCGGCAATAGCGAAAAGATTAGTCAGCCACCCAAAATAGTTACCCTTTTTCCAAAAGGCCCGTAAACTCAGAAGGGTTTTCCTCTTCGCTCCCATGGTTCAACTGTCAGTTGATCTGATTCGATGCCGCGATCAACAAATCGTAGAAGCCGCGTTACTCAGTCTGGCCGAAAACCATGTTGCCGATTTCGAGTCGCTTTGGCGAGGCCAGCTCCGCCAGCTCTCTCAAGAAGACAAATACTGGGATTGGGCCTTCAAGCGGCGGCTGGCAATCAACAATGCCAGCTATGAATGCTACGCCATCGAATGTGAAGGCAGTACCCAGGGGCTGATGATGTTAGAAACCCAATCCCATCGCTCTTGGTTTTATCCAGGCAAACGCCTGGTGTATGTCGAAGCCCTGTCAGTTGCCCCCTGGAATCGTCAGCCGGTTCAGAGCCCACCCCGATTCAAAACCGTCGGCACCGTCCTGCTAGAATTTTCCAGGTTGCGTAGCGTAGAGTTAGGTTATGAAGGTCGCGTCGGTTTACAGGCCCTTCCCGGCGCTGAGGGCTTCTACGAACGCAGAAACATGATGCGCTCCGACATTGATCCTGATGATCTGATTGACCCTGACGATGAACAGCTGACCTATTTTGAATATCCACCCCTCAATAGACCCCAACCATGACCTCTCAAGATCCGCGCCAAACCCAAGCTGCCCTCGATATCAGAGCGCGACTGCGCGACCCCCAATGGGTACGAGAAGCAGCCCAGATTGAAGACGAAGCCAACTGCAATATCAGCGCTGGGCGCGACTGGGGTGACCAGCTTGGTCAGTTCATGGCAGATCCTGAAGGCTTCCACCAATTCAAACGCTTGCGTACTTTGGTGCTCACCGAGCTACGTCAGCTACTGATAGAGTCCAATTTAGGCGCAGGCTTAGAAGCTGCTCAGGCCCTAGGTAAACAACGCTTATCGCAACGCTTACAGAACCCCACACCCGAGATACAAACCCAACTGAGAACAGTTCTCGCAGAAGAC
>JBCDEB010000278.1:0-4373 GCA_039180005.1 Cyanobacteria bacterium P01_G01_bin.54
CTCACTGACCACCTGCGCTACGGGTTTCTGCGCTCAATAGCCTGTAGCGCGGGTGGTTGCTGAGCGGAGTCGAAGTACATCTTGCCCGCCACCCGGATCAGCCTTCGCTTTCTGTGTTCATACAATCCGGATTCAGTATGACAGCCCCTAGACTCAACGGTGTGATGGGTTGTTGAGGAAAAACTGCGAACTGAAAACTGCAACTGCACAGCCACACCAATGCCCTACCAACTTCGTATTGCCGACCTCCCCACCGATGAGCGACCCCGTGAGCGGTTGCTCGAGTTGGGGGCTCCCAGTCTTTCCAACGCCGAACTGCTAGCGATCTTGCTGGGGACGGGTCAAGGCACAGGTGGGCTCTCCGCCGTGGGACTAGGGCAGTTGATCTTGCAAACCCTCAGTGAATCCGAGCAGCAAGCCGCGCTCGATCGCCTCCGGGAGATCAGCGCCCCTGAACTCACGACCATTAAAGGGGTCGGCCCGGCTAAAGCGACAGCGATTTTGGCGGCGATTGAGCTGGGCAAGCGGGTGTTTCAATTGCGACCCGCGCCTCGGGCCGAAATTAGTAGCCCCCAGATGGCCGTTGCCGCTCTTAGCCATGACTTAATGTGGCAGCCTCAGGAACGGTTTGCGACGCTCCTACTGGATACCCAAAACCGCCTCATCACCACCAAAGTTATTTCCATTGGCACCGCGACCGAAACCTTGGTACACCCCCGAGATATCTTTCGCGAGGCGATCCGTCAAAATGCGACCCGGTTGTTGGTGGCCCATAATCATCCCTCTGGTAACCTGAGCGCTTCCCCAGAAGACCTGGCCCTGACCCGGCAGATCCTCGCAGCGGCGCAACTCCTGATGCTGCCGGTGCTGGATCATCTCATTGTGGGTCAAGGCGACTTTTGCTCCCTCCGTCAGACAACAGGGCTCTGGGAGGAGTATCCCCAAGGGGATATCGGCTAGAATTGGAGCGTCGTTTTAAACTTTTTTGCTCGATTGTGCCAGCTTCTCAGCCATTGGGACGGCTCTACGGCATTAGTGTCGGCACGGGCGACCCAGAATTAATTACCCTTAAAGGCTTGCGGTATCTCCGTGAAGCCCAGGTGGTGGCATTTCCAGCGGGTTGTGAGGGCCAACGGGGTATTGCTGAGCGCATTGTGCTGCCCTGGCTAACGCAGCCCCAAGAACTGCTCGCCTTAGAGTTCCCCTATGTGCGAGATGAAAAGGTACTCCAGACCGCCTGGGAAAAAGCGGCGGCGATCGTCTGGGAACGATTAGCGCAGCAGAAGACCGTCGCCTTTGTCTGTGAAGGGGATGTGAGCTTCTATAGTAGCTTTACCTACCTGGCCCAAACGCTCCAGCAGCATCACCCTGAAGCGCCCATTGAGATTGTCCCAGGGATTTCTTCCCCCCAAGCTGCAGCGGCGATTCTCGGCATTCCCCTCACGTGTCTCGGTCAACGCTATGTGGTGCTTCCCGCCCTCTATCAGCTTGATGAACTGGAGCGGGTGTTGGCTTGGGCAGAGGTGGTGGTCCTCCTCAAAGTTAGCTCAGTCTATGCCCAGGTCTGGCAAGTTCTCCGTCAACGTCACTTGCTGGCCCAGAGTTGGGTGGTTGAGCGCGCAACACAGCCTAACCAAATTGTCTATCGTGATCTAAGCGATCGCCCCACGCTACAATTGAGTTACTTTTCCTTGCTGATCATCCATAATTCCAATCCCGCTTAAGCAAGCGTAGGTGTCCCGATGCAGAATTATTCCGCTGTTCTCACGGCTATTCTCACCAGTTTGAAGCATCCCACGTCAATTGCGGCTTTCGCCTCCGTCGGCATGCATGCAGTCTTGGGGGTCGCTCTACCCTCTTTACCCTTGTTTGCGAATGGCCCAGTCGTGGGGGATATGCCGACAACCCAAAACCAAATCGGCATGGTAGAACTCGACACCCAGGATGCGATTAATCGTCTGCCCCTAAATGTGATTGCACCGACGCCAAGCGCAAATGGCTGGGACAATGGCAGCTGGGACAACAGTGGCTTTGGCTTGCCGAGTCCGAGTTTGAGTAACCTGCCCGACGATAGCCAGTTTAAAGCGGATCAATTTACGGGCAACATTACGGGCAACATTACCGGAAATCCGTTCGCCCCTGCGGGTCAACCCGCAAAACCGACCCCCTCACAACGGGGGACTTCACGTGTGTTTTCCAGTAACAACACCCAGCCAACTCAACAACATGTCCCGTCACAAGCCGTAGTGGCTGCCGCCCGGAATCAGCAGCGGACTCAGAAAAAGAACGTGGCAACTCCTCCGGATAATCTACAGTCTGTTCCTGAGAATCAACGGCGTACGCCTAGTCGGCTAGAACTCTTTCCCCATCTCCGCTTTGGTACTGAAACCTTTCGGCGTCTCGATACATTGGAGAGTCTGGCAGAGCCCCAGACGCGAGATTTCAACCCCGATGCCCAGAAAGGCCCTGTTGCAATCGCACCCCAGACGGTTACTCCCCCCGAATGGTCGGATGATCCCCACGTTCGCATTCAGGAGCAGCAAGACGCCCTACGAACCCAGACCACCGATACAACCCAGGCTGAAGCAGACGAAAATAACGCCCGCTGGCTGGCAACGTTAGGTTCAGCAAAACCCCAGGAATATTCGATCATTGGCAGCTATCCCCAAGAGGCCTGTTTGCTTCGCCTCTCAGGAACCAGTAGCTATGGGGCAACAGTGCAGAACAATGGCGCAGTGGGTGGGGTGCAACTGATTCGTAGCTCAGGTCATCGTATCTTCGATCGCCAGGCTGAAGCAGTGGTCAGGGGCTTCGATTTTAACAACGTGACGCGCCCCACACCCTTTAAGTTCAATATCACCTTCAACTATTCATCTGACAACTGTCCAGCACAACTGGACGCACTGAGTACACCAACTCCCACAGTCCAACCCAGCCCTAGCCCCACGCCTGAGGCTGCCCCTCAGCCGAGCCCCATGCCTGAGGCTGCTCCTAGCGCCAGCGAGCTTCTGCCGGAAACAAACCCCACCCCAGCAAGCGAAGCAGCAGCAGACGTTGAGGCTGAAGGGGGCGCTGGAACTGGCGCTGAGTGATGGCTATGACCGTGACTCGTGAACAACTGGCGTTTGAAACGTTTGCGCCCCGTCTGGCCGCGATAGCCCCGGAGCTTTTTGCGCTCCTCGATCGCTTTGCCAAGACGCCGATCTTGGTGGTGGGTGATCTCACCCTGGATGAATTTCTCACCGGTCAGGTGGAGCGGATCTCGCGAGAAGCCCCAGTGCTGATCCTGCGCCATGAGCAAACGCGCCAAATTCCAGGGGGCGGGGCTAATGCGGTCTATAACTTGGCCAAGCTGGGGGCCCAGGTGCAGGTCGCCGGAATCATCGGTAATGACCCTCAGGGCCTTGCACTGCGGACGATCTTTGAGGCGGCGGGCATTGATACGAGCGCGATCGTGGTTGACCCGAGCCGTCCTACCGTCACCAAGAGCCGCATTGCTGGCCATGCGCGTCAGTCTGTCACCCAGCAGATTGTGCGGCTCGATCGCAAGTCCGATGCCCTGCCTGACCCGGCCATTCAGGATCGTTTAGCTGAGGCGATCGCCACCCGACTTGCGACCGTCCCGGCGGTGGTTTGCTCTGACTATGGTGAAGGGGTGTTTACCTCACCCGTGATCAAGGCTGCCCTAGCGCATGAGCACGTCATTGTTGATGCCCAAAAAGACTTGCACCGCTACCAGGGAGCGACGATTTTCACTCCCAACCTACCCGAAGCCGAGCGGGCTGCGGGCTATGACATTCCCGATCCGGCCACTGTCCAGAAAGCGGGTCAGGATTTGCTTCAGCTCACCCAGGCCCAGCGGATGCTGATTACGCGGGGGGAATTGGGCATGAGCCTGGCTGCCCCCGATGGCAGCCTTGAGCATATTCCGGCCTTTAACCATACCGATGTGTTTGATGTGACAGGAGCGGGCGATACCGTGGTGGCGGCCCTGACCCTGGCCCTCTGTGCGGGGGGTGATTATTGGCAGGCGGCGGTTTTAGGCAATTTGGCGGCGAGCTTGGTGGTACGACAGTTTGGTACCGCGACCACTACGGTTGAGGAGCTGAAGGCGGCGCTGGCTGGGTTGTTGGAAGGGCTCTGAGAAGTTTTATAACAGATGCTCTAACGACCCTTCCCTCGCCTCCACATTCGCTAAACTAATCCCATCCTTCCTCTCCCCATACAAATAGAATGAGCAACCATCTCGCCATCGCCACCGTTACCGTCGCCCTGCAACAGTTGCTCCAAGACAGAGTCGCCAAAGAGCACCCCGGTCTCAAAATCACCGCCACACGTCCCACCGCCGCCGACAGCAACATTACTGGTCCCAG
>JBCDEB010000279.1:0-4215 GCA_039180005.1 Cyanobacteria bacterium P01_G01_bin.54
AACAATACTGGCTCCGATATGGCCGGAGTCTGAGGGGGCAATCTCCCCCTCAGCGGGAGGTGTCGGGGGGCTGGCCCCTTGACAACTGGGTTTGAAAATGAGATTTCAATGTTTTGAGGAATGCGATCGCTTCGCTTAAACGAAACTCACATTAACCAATCTGGCTTTGCTCAAGACTCGGGTTCAGCCGGAGAGCTACTAATCACTGTGGCATCGACAATATCTTCCTCCTCCGGGTTAAAGTCTGCTTCGACCAGGCGATCGGCAAACGATGTCGAGACTTCTGCCTCAATCGTTTGGAGGGGTGGGGGCTGCGGCGCTGTCGCTAAATCTTGCGGGTTGGGGTCTTGGGGCTGGACATCCTGAGCGGTGGTCTGAGCCTCCTGTTGAGGGGGTGGATTGGGCGATGTTGATGTAGGATTCGGCGCATCCGTATCCCAAAGTTCTCGGTCTAAGTCCACATCAGCGTTGGCTGCCAAGGACGATACGGTTTCTGGAGGCTGAGGTGCAGCCAAGTCGGCTAAATCTTGCAAACCACTGATCACCGCAGGCTCAGGCACCTCAGAAAGATCTTGTTCCAGGGCGGATCTCATCGGATGTGTCGGTGGCAGGTTCTCTGTTGGGGAGGGCGCATTGGCTTGCGGCGGCTCTGCTACAGTGGCAGCGGTGTTGACTGACGACGCCTCCGATTGCCCAGATATCAATGTTTCAGCTTCAGGTTCGACCGCTTCAGGTGCAACAGACAGTGATGCTTCTGTGGCAGGTGACTCAGAGGCAACGGTTTCGGCCGCTGGGGACACCACTACTGGGTTTGCTGGCGCAAGCTCAGGGGTATCGGCAGCAAGATCCGTAAGTTCCAGTGCTGGCTCTGCGTTGGCGGGTTCATCGGGCTCACCCATTCGGGCTGACGCAACGGGAAAAGTCACGCCTGTCGCTACCGGTTGAGCTGGCTTTGCAGAGGTCGGTTGTAATTCGGGTGCAGGGGCTGCATCGGTTGCAGCGGTGGGGAGGGGAGGTGTCGGTTCCTCGGCGATCGCCGACTCAGATGGAGCAGCGTTAGATAGAGCGGACTCGGGCACCGTTCCACCTGAACCCACGCCCAAGCGTTGGCGCAGCGGCCCAAGGAGATTTTGCAAAATAGTCGGAAGTTCCGGGGGGGAGACGGACTCAGGGGCGGTGCGACGCAATTGGCTGGTTTGCCAACCCAGCCAACCGAGAAGTGCCACACTAGCAGTTTGCCCCAGCAAGACGCCTCCAGTGATACGACCGGAACAGATCCACAAGACAAGGGCATAGAAGAGACCCAAACCACACCCAATAAAGTCAGACTGCCGACGATAGACACGGGGTACGAGAAAGAGAGCAAGGTAAAAGCTTAAGCTCCCACCGGCAACAGCGATCGCAAGTAGATGGGCCAACATAATTCTGGCAGCACTCTCAGGCGTAAGGTCTCTCCAAATTTAACCACAATTGCTCACTTACTCCGCATCCCAGGGCCGAGTGATGGCGGATAGCCAGCGCTTGGTGTTCTGTTGTTTTTCTGAAGGTGATGCTTGCGGATTGGTTGCGGTGTCCTTGGTGTGGTTTGCACCATTGCTGTGGCTTGAACCATTACTGTGGTTTGAGCCATTCCCATTACTGGGGTGGGTCGATTTCACCTCAACAACCGTATCTCCCTCTTCAAGATCTAGCGTTACGGCACTAATGGTACGACGGGTGGGGTTAACAGCTGTGGGCACATCCGTCTGGGCTGCTGCAGGGCGTCTCGGTTCTACAGCGGTGGGTCGATCATCATCGATCCCGAGGGGATTGCTCCATCGAGAACGATAGGTCTGGGTTGGCCGCTCTAGAGGAGCAGGATAATCTTCTTCAAGACCGGCTTCACGACGGAGTTGAGCAAGGATGGCGGCATCATCCTCTTCGTACTCGTAGAGACCGGATTGCAATTCGGCGATCGCTGGCTCCTCCGGTGCTTCAGCATAGGTATCAACTTCGGCGGTCTCACCTTCGACAGCCGTAATGTATGTATCGGGTTCTTTATCCTCCGCTTCGGGGTCAGTGGGTGTGCGCAACGGAATGCTCATCACACCGTTGAGAATGACCCCGAGAATTTCTAACCCCGTGTTGTTGAGGGTTTCTTGGGCTGCAGCAGCATCCGTCTTGTTCAGCACGCCCGGACGCACCACCAAAATCAGACCGTCGGCGATTTGACCAATCGAAACGATTTCTGGGGCAACGAGTAGGGAGGGCGCATCAACAATGACGTAGTCATAGATTTCGGCGAGGCGTCGAACCGTTGAAACCATTCGTTCACTATCGAGCAAGGCAACAACACCGGGGGAACCGACCCCTGCACTCAAAACATCCAGGTTTTCTGTGACCGACTGGATCGTTTGCTCTGGCACAATTTGGTCTTGCAACACATTACTCAAACCCCAGATATTGCTCAATTTCCAGATCTTATGCTGCTGAGGGGCGGAGAGATCGGCTTCAAGGAGCAGTACCCGATGAGACAGATTAGCCAACATCAGCGCCAAATTGGCGGCTGTCGCTGACTTGCCTTCGCCCGGCACAGAGCTCGTCAGTGCAATGATCCGGTTGCGCCGCTCGCCATTGAGCAGCTTGAGGTTCGTCTGGAGACGGCGGTAAGCCACGCTGACGGGGTAAAGCAAACTGTCTGGGCCAATCGGCAGCTCCAAAAGCGGTAAATCAAAATTCACTTGCTCGGTACGCTCTGTATCTGTTTCCAGCTCCCAATCCTTGGGATTCCAAGCGGGAATCGTGCCCAAAACGGGAAACTTTTTAAAGAAGCTCCGGGCTTCGTACTCCGTGCGCAAGGAGCGGTTGAGCAACTCCAATAACATGCCCATGGATAAACCCAAGCAGCCCCCCAGAATACCACCAGCAATAAGTTCGAGGGACACTAAGCTGGCAGCATTAGCCGCAGCACTGGGCACCGTTGCACGTGAGACAATCCGCGCATTACCCACCTCTTGGTTTTCTCGAACTCGGGCTTCTTGCAGGCCCGCGAGAAGGGTTTCATAGGTGAGCTGAGCGGCTTGGAGCTTGCGCTCTAACTGTCGCTGTTGTTGCTCTAGACGGGGGAGTTCTTCGGCACGACGCCGATATTGCTCGGCTTCAGACTGCAGTTCAGCCAGGGATTCTTGCGCACCAATCCGGGATAAACTATCTTGCACCAGCGTGCCCCGCAGAGTCTGTTCTTCCGCCCCAGCTTCCAAAATACCTAAATCATTAACCGTGGTTTGCTCCGCGACTCGGGCAATTCGCTCCTCCAGCAAGGCTTCAAGACGCTGCTTTTGCTCCAGGAGGGCCAACACGGTGGGGTTCCGGTCGGTAAACCGGGAGCGTTGAACCGCCAGTTCTTGCTCCACGGTCTGGAGTTGTTGATAAACGGCTTGGATACTCGTGGACTGGGTTAGGGCATTGGCGGCGATCGCCTCTGCGGGTGTCAACCCCAGTTCTTGGTTCAAAAAATTCAGTCGTGCATCCAGTCGCAACAGCTCCCGCTGTTGGGCCAGAATTTGATTCTCCAGGGTCAGGAGTGACTCGGTTACCAGGCTCGCTTCTTGGGATAACGAATTGATGTTGTTATTTTCTTTGAAGTTGCGCAGAGCCTGCTCGACTTCTGAGAGTTCTTTCTCAACCTTGGGCAGTTGTCCTTCAATAAAGGTTCGCGTTTTCTCGGCTTGCTCACGGTTCGTCCGAATGTTGTGGCGAATATAGGCATCCATCAAGGCATTCACCACATCAGCGGCTTCTTTAGGGCGCTGAGAGGTGTAGCTGATCCGAATCACATCGGTCTGGGTGAGAATTTCAGCCTGGATATTGTTGCCGATGTAGCCAATGGGCATAGGCCCCCCCGTATAGGGGTCTTTGATGTCCAGCTCCGAGACGACCTCCGCCAAGAGCGGTCGGGATTGTAGCACCAAAACCTCAGTCGCCAGAGGGTTGGTCAGGGCACTCGTGGGCTGCAACAGCCCGGCTTCATTACTGACGCCTGCAACCGAAATCGAGTTTTGGGGGATGAGTTTGAGGGTTCCCCCTGCTCGGTAGATCGGTGTATCGAACAGGGGCGGCACACCGCCGAGGAGTGAACCAGCCAAGCCTCCCGCAACAATCAAAAGCCAGCGTCGCTTGAGAATCAGCAGCAACTGCTGGATGTTGATCTCAATATCGAACTGTTCTCGAGTCTTG
>JBCDEB010000280.1:0-4174 GCA_039180005.1 Cyanobacteria bacterium P01_G01_bin.54
AACGCCCTCGGCACGCTTGCACATCTCTGAGACTTGGAATCGATCTAAGATCGAGTCTGAAAAGTCAGCACCGGTAATATTTGTATTGTTGAAAGAGGTGCTGGTTGCGATCGCATCCACAAAAATCACATCGGTCATATCTGCCCCGTCAAAAATCACCCGATCGGCAAACACCTGGGTCAGGTCAGCTCCTTTGAGGTTGGCCCGCAAAAATGACGCTTTGGTCAAAATCGTGCCGCTGAGGTCGCTGCCCTCAAAGTTTGCATCCCGCGCTTCGGCTGCGGCAAAGGAGGTGCCGGATAGGTTTAGCCCTGAGAAGTCTTTGCCGCTTTGGTCAGTGAGGGTATAGTCGACGCGGTTGTCCTGAGCGTAGGCGGCGGTGGGAAATAGGGTAAGGCTAGTGGTGAGGGTTGCAATTACGAAGGTTAATACCACGCCCAGTTTGAAAAAACGCCGCCACCCCATCAGACACCTCGTGTTTGAGAATACATTCTTAATGATACGGGAAAGCTCCCATCATGCTTAGTGCTAGGCTGTGGGTAGGTAAGCAGTTTGGAACTTTGTCAGCCATGTCATCCCCTTTCATTGGGATGGATCCCTACCTGGAGAATCCAGCCCTGTGGCCAAACGTCCACGGGCGATTGATTGTTGCGATCGCGGATACCCTGAGCCCACTCCTGCTGCCAAAATATCAGCCAATTATCGAAGAATCGGTTTATCGCACCCGTGACTCAAGCTCGGTAATGGTGGGTGTGCCAGACGTGGCAGTCCAAAAAACTGGGCGAGAAGGCCAGCCAGCCAGTCAAGCCACTATTCTGGCCGAACCCAGCGTTGCCCTATCCAGTACTGCCCCCGTTGTAGTGGAATTGCCCATCCCGGCAACGTTTCGTCAACGTTTCATCGAGATTCGCAACACGGCTAATCAAGAAGTCGTGACGGTGATTGAGGTCCTGTCTCTGGTTAATAAGCGAGGAGATGTGCGCTTGCGATATTTGCAGAAGCGAGAGCGCATTTTAGAAAGCCAGGCCAATCTAGTGGAGGTCGATCTCCTGCATAAGGGTGATGCGATGCCAACCGTTCAGGGAGGTGTTGCAAGTCACTACCGAATTCTGGCAAGTGCTTTGCAGCAAAGACCGCAAGCGTTACTTTATCCGTTTAACTTATCCAATCCCCTGCCGACAGTGCCGATTCCACTGCGAGAGGGAGATGAGGAACCCGTGGTTGATTTTCAAGCGTTATTGGAGCAGGTGTATCGGCTGTCTGGTTATGAGTTTTCGATTGATTATAGCCAACCCCCAAAGCCAGGCTGGGAAACACCCGAGCTGAAGTGGATGGCAAGCATCGTGAATGGTAAGACCTAATCAGTCAGTTGGGCTAGATAGACATCAGAACTGTCTATATTGGGCTAGATAGACATCAGAACTGTCTATAATAGACAAGTCGCATGGACATCTGACTATGAATTGGGGAATTGCACAGGCCAAACAGCGGTTTTCTGAACTGATGCAAGCTGCAATCACTGAGCCTCAGCCTATCTATAAACGTGACCAGCTGATTGCATTTGTGGTTGAAGCCAGCCTCTTCAGAGAATTTTTGGATTGGCGACGGCAAAAATATCAGATGTCTGTTGCAGAAGCCTTTGAAGGCATTCGCGAAATGGCTAAGGCAGAAGATTTTAGTTTAGAAGCACCTGCTAGAAAGGATCGGGCTAATCCTTTTCTAGATGATGACTATGTTTCTGTATGACACCAACATAGTCAGTGAATTAGTAAAGCCTATCCCTAACCCTGGTGTTATGGCCCTCAGCCAAAGCATCAATCAAGTTTACTTGAGTGTCATCACAATTGAAGAAATTTTCTATGGGTTGACGGCCAAACAAGCGACTCGGACAATGCAACGAATCGAGGCATTTTTGCAGAGTCAAGCAGTGGTCTTACCCGTTACCGACGAGATCGCTAGACGGGCTGGCGAATTGAGGGGGCTTTTGCGCACCCGTGGTCAAACGAGAACTCAAGCAGATATGTTGATCGCAGCAACTGCCCAACTTCATCAACTGACGGTGGTTACTCGCAATGTCAAAGATTTTGAGAGCTGTGGAGTTCCGTTACTCAATCCGTTTGAGTAGTATCGCCTGGGTCAAATATGATGATGAATCGGGCATTGGGGATGAGCTTCTTTAAAGATCGCACATGGGCTTCGGCGTCATTGGCTTTGCGAAACCGTCCCACCACGACCCGCTGCATTTTGGGCAACAGTCGCACAATGCATCAGGGATGCAGTTGGGTTTGATAGCCTGTGAGTGTCTCAGCAGATTTTGCGCAGGCAGACTGAACAGCCACCGCATCAGACGGCGTATGGGCTGATATCATTGTGTTACCTCCGAATCTATTTCGGTTGAAGTGACAGTCGCCCTTCAGTTTGCGAGGCCGGAGGGCGATTGTTTTGGTGAAGCAAAGCTAAATATCGAGTACTCGATATTTGAGCTGTTGGCATGATATTTACGAGTACTCGATTTTGTCAAGCCTGCGATGGGTCTGTTCAAGCTGCGAATTCGAGCATTGGCGAAAAAGAAGGGGCTGACCTTAAAAGCGATCTCTGCACAGGCTAATGTTCCTTACTCAACTGTTGCTACTTATGCAAACTCTTCAGGCATGGCAACCGCTGATATCTCTGCTGTGATACGAATTGCTCAGGTTTTAGGTGCCTCTGTTGAAGACTTGGTCGATGTTATCGAAGATTAGCACTAGCTTGCCTGCCTCATACAGAGACGCTTATCTTAATTCTTTACCTACAATTTTTCCGAATATTGCAACCTCATTGAGAAGTGGGGGAAGAGTGTGAACGATTCCCATCATCAGGAGGCATGGTTTTCGTAGGGGATGGTTCCAGATTGTGATCCCCTGACTCGATTTTGAGTTGGCATCCATTCGCTTTGCAATTAATATCGATTGCTCCAGCAAAGCCAAGGATAATCGCAGCGAGGGCAATGGCTGTAGCACAAATAATGGCAGCGATAAAAACTTGATGAATAGTGGCAGTTTTCATTGGATTCTCAAGTGAAGTGAGGTATGAATCCAAGTTAGTAATAAACCTCTGAAGTGATTTGATAGAAGTCTCACCAATGCTTTTATCTGTCTCAGTAAATCTCTAAGGGACAGCAAGAAGCCTATAAATTCGTCAAAGCTTTAATGATAATTTTTGTAAATATTCAGTAAAAAGAATTGCTTCTTGTGAATGCAGGTATTTCGGTAGGCAGTTTACTTCCCAAAACATTAAAATTGCTAGCCCACTATCTCCGACAGTTATCGCAATGCCCTCAGCGCAGGGTTTTGGCATCCTCAGTAAAACCAAACTGTTCTAGCAGTATCTGCCAACGGCAGCGATCGAAAAAATTAGACTTTGGCTGCTTTGCCTTGGGGGTCAGCCGATAGTGAAACGGGTCGATCCAAGTGAGTTGGTCAGTGCTGTCGAATAAGGACCGTGTGCTCTTTATTTAGAGCCAATTAAGCGCGAGTATCAAACCTGGTAACGCCTTCAATCTTTTAGCCCGCTAAAATACACTCAGACGTTCCCCAAGAACCGTCATGATTTAACACTACGACCCCCATATCCACTGCCTGCTCTCCTCGGCAGAGCTGCCCGACTTAGACGATACGCCAGTGGATAATGAGTTACAGGAGATCATCCACCATTTACTGCGTAGCAGTCTGGCTCTGGCCTGGAGCCTACGCAACGATTGGTTCTTTGGGGTGGAT
The DNA here is from genome assembly GCA_039180005.1 of Cyanobacteria bacterium P01_G01_bin.54. Classification (GTDB taxonomy): domain Bacteria; phylum Cyanobacteriota; class Cyanobacteriia; order Cyanobacteriales; family Spirulinaceae; genus SIO3F2. The sequence continues at coordinate 3,756 of JBCDEB010000280.1, forward strand.
ATGGGCATTTACTATGCCCCAGCGAACCGGCTATTGTGCCCGATGGGTTTCTAAGTCTGGGGGTGGAGCGACTTGTCGAACCCCCTCAGGGGTGTCTGAGCTACGTCTTTTGGGAAGAGGATAATATCCCGCCTGTGCTAGCCCTGGAGGTGGTTTCTAAAACCTACGGTCGTGAATACGAAGCGAAGCAAAGAAAATATGCTGAGCTTGGCATTCTCTACTATTTGAAGGGTAGATCGTTTGGCAGCTAAGCTACGAAGTCTCGGCATCCGGACGGCCTTTAACTTAAGATGCCAATCACACTCCATTAAGCTGCGTTTCATCACTCAAATTTAGGCTGAGTTTGCATGAATGGATATTGGAGACACAGCATAGATGAGAAGAGCAGTTTTGCTGGGGTTGGCGTTTTGCTTGCTGAT
>JBCDEB010000281.1:0-4152 GCA_039180005.1 Cyanobacteria bacterium P01_G01_bin.54
AAGGGGGTCGGCGCAGCCGGGGGGATCTCGCTCGCTCTATCCAAACCCTGCAAATTGCATCTAGACCCGAGATCCCCCCTTGCCCCCCTTGGCAAGGGGGGTGATACACACAAACCCCCTTACGAAGGGGGTCGGCGCAGCCGGGGGGATCTCGCTCGCTCTATCCAAACTCTGCAAATTGCATCTAGACCCAAGATCCCCCCTTACCAAGGGGGTCGGCGCAGCCGGGGGGATCTCGCTCGCTCCGCTGACGCTCACGAGGGTCGGGCTCCGATGGTGATGTCCCAACCGCAATGGGCGGAGAGGGAGGCGACTTGAGCGTCGATGTCTTCGGGAGGGATGCCTGCTTTGGCGGCGGCTTTTTCGATGTGGTCGCGGGGAACGGGTTCGAGCGGATCGAGATATGGTTCGAAACCATCCAGATAGAGGGTTGGCAGGATGCAGCCGAACAAGGAGTGTATTTGCCCCAATGCTGCCCAGGCAGTACCTCGCGGCTCTGTGTTTTTATCCTCGACAGCGCGTTGAGTAAGGAATTGGTGAGTTGTTTCATCTGGCCACTTACCAGTTAACAATTCAATGGCGATACTACGGAGATTCGCGCATTCGTCCTCAACGGCGCACTGCATAAGAAGTTCAATGATAGTCTCGTCAAACCAGTATTCAGTTAACAGCTCAAGGGCGGTGTTGCGGAGATTCACGTCTTCATCCTCGACAGCACAATGCATAAGGAGTTGAAAGGCAGTCTCGTCGAACCAGTGTTCATTTAACAGTTCAAGGGCAGTACTACGGAGATTTGCGTCTTCATCCTCGACAGCGCGTTGGGTGAGGAATTGGTGGGTTGTTTCATCTGGCCACCTCTCGGTTAACATCCCAAGGGCAGTGCTACGGGGAGACTCGTCTTCATCCTCGACGGCGCGTTGGGTAAGGAATTGGTGAGTTGTTTCATCTGGCCACTCCTCGGTTAACAACTCAAGGGCAATGCTGCGGGTATAAAAGTGTTCATCCTCGACAGCGCGTTGGGTGAGGAGCTGATGGGTCGTTTCGTCGGGCCAGGTCTTGCTTAACAACTCAAGGGCGGTGCTGCGGGAAACTTCGTGTTTATCTTCGATGGCGCGTTGGCTGAGAAGTTGGCGGGTTGTTTCATCGGGCCAGGTCTCGGTTAATGCTTGTAGCGCACCCGAACGAATAGCCCACAGCGCATCATTGCTCAAAATAGTTATGTATTCGCGGTCTCCTCGAATAGCAGCAAAGACTCTTGGCCACGTGGATTGTGCTGTCATGTGTAGCGCTTTCCATTTGATGGGTTTAAGGGGTTGAAGTTTACCGGGCCAACGCAAACCCACCTCCTTTACCGCATCAAGTATTTCCTTGTGATCACTACTCGCCCGTCCATTTGCAAAAACGTCTAAAATTTTTTGCCAAAGCAGTTCACCCACCTCATCTAATCGAGCTGCGACTCGCACTTCGCTCAAACATCCAATCGCAAACAGTAATTCCGGCAATATACTATACCCATTCCACTGTTCCAAATCCGTCTGCTTGGATAGATGCTCGATAATACGTCCAACAAGCTGTTCGTCAATTTGACCACAAACCAACCGCAGCACTTCACGCCAATCATCATCGCGACAATGCTCGTCAAAGAGATCAATGAGACCGTCCTCACTGAGCTTTCTAGCATTAAACCGATAAACGATCTCCGCCGCACAGAAATACTCTAAAAACGTACGATGCACAAACGCATAACTATCCGCCCCCAAAAAACAGAGAATAAAATTCCGCTCCCGCAACTGTTGAACTAATGCCCTAGCAACACCACGCGCCTGGTCAAACCGCAACTCCGTAACCAAATAGTCCTCAATCAACCCCGTCAACGTCGGGCCATCAATATAATTCGCCCGTGCCTCATCCGACACCCGTGTCTGCATCGCATAGGCCACCAGCCGCAAAATATCCGTCTTCTCCCGCAGGCCAATCTCCGCACTCAGCCCCGGAAACGCCCCCAACGCCCGCTCCGTATCCCACTGGTGCAACAACAACCGCGAACATTGTTGGTAGAGATCAACTCTGTCACGAGGCAACTCCTGATGCCGATTGAGGATCGCCATCATCGTCAACAACAACGGATTGCCCGCCAACTGCCGGATCGATTTAGAATTCTGAATCGCCCGATCCAACCGCTCCCGCTTCGTTTGCGCCTCCTGGGTCTGAGCCGTCTCAAACGTCACCGCGTGCCAAAGATCCAAAAACTGGCTGATCTGCTCCTGGGCCAGGTCTTGCAACATAAAATGCCGAAACTCCGCATTGCGTAAACGATGGGGCTGATAGCCCACCACCCGCGACGTGACCACAATCCGGACTTGCTTGTAGGTATTGCTAAAGCGGTGAATATCGTTCACCACTCGCTCCCGCTCCACCGGATCAAACACCTCATCCAAACCATCCAACATCAGCATCACCCGGTTGGGTTGCCCGAGCAGATGCTGCAACGTCTGCTGATTCAGCCGATGCCAGGTGGGCGCTGCGTGGAGATATTGCAGAAAGCCCTTGCCGCTCGGGCATTGCCAACGACTGTAGTCCCGCAACTCGATCAGCAGCGGCAAGGGCTGGCTGTAGCGCTGGTTGGCGTCGCTGAGCCGTGCCCATTGCAGCGCCAGGAATCGCATGAGGGAGGACTTGCCCGAACCCGGATCGCCCAGGACGACAAAGCGCTGGGGGGTCGCGTCCGCGATGACGTCAAGAATCGGCCGCGAGGGTTGATTGATATAGGCTCGCCGCCGCTCATCATGGCGCTTTTCCGACGCCGCCAACTGCGCCGCATCCAACTCCCCCGCCTCCACCAGGCGCAAGAGCTGATCCTTGGGCACTTCTAGCAACTGCGGTTCATATTCATGACATTCCCGCACCGACTGGGGCACAAAGACATTCCAGAGTTTCACGGCGCTGTAATAAGCGCCTGTGGCTTGGAGGCTAGCAAAATCCAGCGTGCCATAGCGCTCCACCAGCGCCTCCCGATAGATCTCCAGGTCAAAGTCTGGGGGCAGACCCGCCAGTTCTTTGAGCGCCGCTGAGTCCTGCGCTTGAGCCAGGGACTCAAAGGTTTCCTGGAGTTCCTGCGAGGACTGGCGAATTTCTGTCACTTTAGCCGTGAAGCGCTTGGCAATGAAGGGCCAAGAAAACCCCTTGGGTAGGGGGTGGGCATTGTCGAGTTGCTGCCAAGCGGTGACCAAGGTTTTCGGATCGAAGAAGTAGTCGGGTTCGAGGAAGAGGGGGGCGATCGCCCCCCGTACCGCTGGCTGCTTGATGAATCGCCGCACATCCGGAATCCATTCGCGTCGCTCATCGTCCTCGATCTCCGCCCGGATTAGTTCGTTGTCAATCAGCTCCAGCAACTCCTTAAGCGCTTGCCCAGTGGCACGGGTCAAGGGCTCCCGGTAAATCACCGAAAAGAGCTTTTCAAAACATTGCCCCACATAGCTGGTGGCGGTGTCCTTGGCTACATCCTTAGCCAGGTCTTCTAGGATCGGCCGAAAGACCGACCAAGTTGCTTTACCAACACCCCAAAGGGCCAGCAATTCCGACATCTTTCACTCCCAGCGGTACGGTTATAGGTGGGTTGCGATCGCCAACCCCTCCATACAACATTTAAGGATAACGAGATTCTTCAGCGCAGCGCTCGGAGCCAGCACGATGGCAGCCCAATCTGAAGGCATCTCCCAAAGCCCTCGTGAACTATCATCAAATTACCAACTTCTCCGATTCAAACCACCCAAGCTACCCATGCCCAATTCCTGCAACCTTTCCTTGACCACCACTGACAATCATCAAGTCCTCACCATCCCCAGAGAATTCTCCTTTGCCACCACAGAAGTCAGACTCCGCAAAGAAGGAGAAAAGCTGATTATCGAACCCATCCAATCCACATCTCTGCTTGCTTTGCTCACTACTCTGGAGGATATTTCTGAAGATTTTCCGAATGTTGATGAAGGGCTCTTGCCCCTTGATGATGTGATCTTGTGAATGAGAGTGATGGCTTATCAATATCCACTTGAAATATTCGTGAATTTGAGCATGTTAAGGGTTTAAAGCTAGAGAACTGGCTGCTTTAATCGAATGCTTTGTCAAGAGTGAAATGAGGGGTTGTCGCGAGAT
>JBCDEB010000282.1:0-4033 GCA_039180005.1 Cyanobacteria bacterium P01_G01_bin.54
CTTAGTAGAGCAAGCAAAAGTCACCTTTGTTGGGATTGGTGAAATTGCCTGGAATGCCCCCCTCCACGAAAGTGGTTTTATCAACGATGAAGAAATCACCGAACTCATCGAACTAGGCGCTGTGGGAGAAATTGCCGGATGGGCCTACGACCCACAGGGCATGTTGCTGCCAACCGGCACCAATCAACGGCTGGCCGGTGTGCCACTCCAACAGCCCGTTGATCGTCTAACGATTGGAGTGGCAGGTGGGTTACACAAAACAGAGGCGATTTTAGCCGCGCTTAAAGGCCGACTCATTAACGGGTTAATCACAGATGAATCCGTAGCAGAAGCCATTCTCCAGACAGCAGCATCCAGGAACAATCACGGATAACGACTCGGTTTGATGAGACAACGTGTTCGCCCGCATCTCCCTTGGCCTGAAGACCCTGCTCCTGCTCCCTGCGGCTACTCCTGAGGAGGAGGTCCAGGCTGCTGCTGGGGTGGTGGTGGCAAAGCCTCCCTGAGTTCTTCAAGAGTCACGCCAAGGGTCGTCGCCGCGGCGTTAAGGTCAAATGGGGGCTCACCTAAAGCCGCCATCAGCTCATCAACCGTCACCCCCAGCTGCTCGGCTGCCTGATCAAAGCCAGGGAGTGTTCCTGCGGCTCCGTTTCCAAGACCCACCCGGACCACCGAGTTCATCGCCACCTGGCCTGTCCGCAGTGGCATCACACACCTGTCCTAGTTATTTGAGATATGGACTCGATATAAAATCTTGGCTCATCAGAATAATGACCACATCTTGGTCACTTGATCAATATTCTCCAAACGATATCTGATTTTCAATGCCAACAGATACCCTCTCAGAAATATCATCGATAAGCCCAAACTGGATAACGTTGCCCATCACCCGCCGCAGATAACCTATGAATTCCAACAGATAACTTCTCGGCGGTCGGTGTGCATGGGCGTTGTTAGACTGCTTATCTATACGACTACTCGACTATACTTCGTTTTCGAGCTAGTTATGATACTTTGCTGAAGCTGCTAAGTATAAACGGGTGCAGTAATCTAGCCGAACCTGATCTTGGGAATTGCAAAAGCGCTGATGAAAAGTTGATAACTCTGCAACTAGCTTGTCTAAATCAGTTCCTCCTGCTGGAGTGAAGCCCTGACTGCGAGCTAAACCAATCAATCCAACTAAATCTAGCTGCTGAGTGAATTTAAACTCGTACCGTCGAAAATTTGTGAAATAGGGAAGCCACAAGCCTTGCCAAAAGAGTTGATAGCGCAACTTTCTAAACAGCGTTGCTGCTGTCATTCGAGGTTGTGATTTCTGCTCTTGCTCCTTGGAGGCTTCAAAAATCAAACGACAATACTCTTTTGATACAGCATCGCTTTGATCCCAGAGACTCCAAATCAGCGCCAACTGCCCACCGGGTTTTAGAATACGACAGAACTCTTGAAGGCTTTTGGTAAAGTCAAACCAGTGGAATGCCTGAAACGAAGCGACTAAATCGACTGATGCTGTTTCTAAAGGAATTTGTTCAGCCGTTCCAGCTAAAAACTTCATCCTTTCATGGGGAGTTGCTGCCATCCTCATATCTGCATTAGGTTCGATCGCCACAACTCGAATGCCACGATCTGCCAACAACCTTGCCCCAATCCCTGTCCCCGCTCCAACATCAGCAGCAAACAACTGAGTTGGAGGACCCAAGTCAGACAAAATTGCGTCGATCGCGGAGGCTGGATGAATCGGGCGATATTTCTCATAATCTTCGCCCCGATCGGAGAAATAGCTCAACGGATTTGGTGTCGAATCTGAGGCAGTGGAGAAATCAAAACTCATATTGCTAACCTCGCCGCGAGTTGCATCCTCAGACTACCTCAGAAACTAAGATTGCAGGCTAACTATAGATTCAGCGTCAGATCTGACAGATAAAACCCACAACTCTGGATCTTATACGTCATTTTTGGGTGATAATACCCTAATTTATAGAACTTATACGTCAAAGTTGACGTATAACTCCGGGAAATTGGGGTGTTATATGTCACTTTTGACAGTTAAGTATGGTGAGTGGGGTACTTATGTGTCTTCTGACAGATTCGGTTGCCCATGAGATCGCCCAATCCTATCCACTTAACACTGGCAAGACAAGTCTCTGTCGAAGGGCACGTTGATTTAGCTTCAGATGTTTTGACTGACCAATCGTTCTCCTCATTTTTAGAATTTGGAAGATTGACGATTTTGAAGATTCAAAAAGCTGCTACGTATTCGACTTCAAGGTTTCGGCAAAAAATGCTAGCGTTTTTCCCCAAGCATCCTCAGCCGCTTCTGGGTTGTAGCGCTCGCCAGACGGGTTGGCAAAGGCATGGTCAGCCTCGGGATATATGTGGATTTCAGCCGTCTTGCCCAATTCGTCTAGGGCGGTCTCAAATGCGGTCACATCTTCTATGGGAATTCCCTGGTCTTGGCCGCCAAAAAATCCAATAATCGGCATTTGCAAAGGCGCAAGAACCTCTGGGTTGGTTTCCAAGCGTCCATAGTAAATTGCCAGCGCATCTAATTGATCGGGTAGCAACAATCCGGTATTGAGCGACCAAGCACCACCAAAACACCATCCGATCGACCCAACGAGGGGGGCCTGCTGCTCCTCTGTAAGATATTCAAAGGCCTGTATAAGATTGTCATTAGCCGGTTCTGCGTTTTGCATCACTGCCTGCATCAACTGCCGGGCCTGGTCAGGCTGGTCAGCCACTTGCCCCTGATATAAATCCACCGCTAAAACACTATATCCCTCGCCTGCAAGGCGCTCAGCCACCGCTTTGATATTGTCGTTGAGGCCCCACCATTCATGGATGGCGATGATTCCTGGAAGCGGGCCTTCGGCAGCAGCTGGCTTAGCGAAGAAGCCTTGAACGGGTTGACCATCGACTGTTGCGTATTCAACCAGGGTGGAAGTAACTTCTACGGCGGCTTGTTGGTTTGCGATCGCACTGGCGACCGGCTTCTCGTCTTTATGCTCCTGAGCCATTTTCTCGGTGTAGGGGTCGCTGCTAACCTCCGGCGAGAGCGGATTGGCCGTACAGGCTTGCAAAAGGATCACCAACCCTAAAGCGATCGCAAACAAGGAAAGTAAGCTGCGAAGGGTGCGTCGTAACATATCAGATCTCCAAGTTGACTTTGCATAGGCTTTCTTCTCGTAGAGTAACCCAACATTTCGGAATCGTTGGGTTTCCTACTTCAACCCAACCTGCGAATCTGCCTGTTTTCTCTCTCCCGTTGCAGTAGGCCATCCTGCACCTGAATAATACGGTGGGTTTGCGCGGCAATATCAGGCTCATGGGTCACGATCACCACGGTGATGCCCTGGCTGTTGAGTTCGGTGAGGAGTGCCATCACTTCGTGAGAGGTTTGGGTATCTAACGCCCCTGTGGGTTCATCCGCCAGGACCAACGCTGGACGATTGACAAGGGCACGTGCGATCGCAACCCGTTGCTGCTGCCCCCCAGAGAGTTGGCTAGGTCGGTTGCCCATGCGATCGCCCAGGCCCACCCGTACCAAAGCCGATTCTGCCTGCTTGCGCCGCTGGCGACGACTCGCCCCCGCGTAGATCATCGGCAGCATGACATTTTCTAGCGCGGTTGAGCGCGACAACAGGTTAAACTGCTGAAATACAAAGCCAATGCGCTGATTGCGGATGTAGGCCAACCCTTCATTACTCAGCGTAGTCAAGTTTCGTCCTTCGAGCACATAATGACCGGCAGAAGGGCGATCTAAGCAGCCGATAATGTTCATTAGGGTGGATTTTCCTGACCCTGAGGCTCCCATAATCGAGACATAGTCGCCTTCCTCAATCGTTAAATCGATACCCTTGAGCACTGGCACATCAACTTCGCCCAGGCGATAGGTTTTGCGGATTTCTTCCATCCAAATCATGGCTGTCATAGTGAGTTCTGCTAGTACTGCGTCAAGCTTAAAATTTCGGTTAGGGGAGGTGAGATAGTGAGGTGGTGAGATAGTGAGGTGGTGTTAGAGGTGATTCAAGGGTTC
>JBCDEB010000283.1:0-4009 GCA_039180005.1 Cyanobacteria bacterium P01_G01_bin.54
CTTATAAAACTCAATGAAATCAACAATACTGGCTCCAATATTGCCGGAGTCTGAGGGGGCAATCTCCCCCTCAGCGGGAGGTGTCGGGGGGCTGGCCCCCTGACAACCGGGTTTGACATCGAGATTTTAAGGTTTTGAAGAATGCGATCGCTTCGCTTATCCAGAACTTAGGTGTGATCGGCAAGCCACCGACCAAGGTAATTGAAGACCAGACGGTTAAGATGGGAAGACCCTTTGCGATCGCCCATTCCCTGTGCTTGAGGCCCAAGTTCATTCATCCCTACTGACGTTTTTACGTACCCAGCCGCCAGCCCTGAGTCAGCCCGCTTGGCCCCATCACCTTACCCTGGCGCGGCTGGTGGCACGGGCCCTGCGGTTGCAGCGATCGGCCCTGATCCAAACCGCCGCTATGCCCACGACCTATGGCATGAGTTATCTCACTGCCCTGCTGCTATGGTCCCACGATGGAGTGGTCGTGGTGCCCGAGACACAGCAGACCCGGTTCCTTGATGAATTTCAACGATTGCAAGGGCATCTTAAAACCCATAAGCAGGTGCAGCGGATCGGTGCTCAGCTAGGTGATTGGGTGAAGGGGAAAGGGGCCGATGACGCGTCGGTTAGCCATTGCTCAAGCCCCCGATCCCAAGTTGCGAACGGTCGCACCCACCCGCCCACCTTGCTACTGACCAGTCCTGCGGTCTGGCTTAGCGATCGCCTCGGGGCACAACACCAATTTCCCCCCGGTCTGCCAACCCTGATCGATGGCGTCGATGATCTTGAAGCCTGGGCTCGGGCAGCTCTGACCCGAACGCTGCTCCCCAGCGATTGGCAGGAACTGGCCCAAGCGCTGCCGGAGGATGCCCAGCAAATTATTCAAATCGCTAGGCAACTGGGCCAAGCCTTTTGCGATCGCCCCCGAAACCCCTACGATTGCTATCCGCTGGAGCCCGAGCAACAAGCTGCGATCGACCAGCTCAGTCAAGACTTGAAGCATCATCTGAATCCCCTGCTGCCCCCCCGCTGGCAAACGTTTTTGCAGCAATGGCATCAGCCCATCGGCCAACTGCGTTGGGCAACCGTAGAGGGGTCAGCAGAGAGGATCGCTCCGGCGGCATCCCCCACAGCGGGAGTCCGGTTTCATGTGGCCCCAATGCAGCTCGCCCCCCAGCTTGCGTCCCTCTGGCAGCAGCAACCCACGGTTTTTATGGGGCGGTTTTTGGGGCTAGAGCGTCAGGACGGCCGATTTTGGCGCGATCGCCTCGGCCTGGGAGATGTCACCACAGTCAAGTTTGCTCCCCAACGCCAACCGGAGCTGATCCAGCTCTACGTGCCGGAACGTTTAGCCTTTCCCAATCATCCCGCGTTTCGAGACCAACTCTTGAATCAAATTTTGCGCCTCTGTCGGGGCGGGATGCTCGGCCAGCGCCACGGTCGCCAGCATCCCCCGGAATGGATTAGCCCCCTCAAGCGGCCGGTGGTGCTCGTCGTCGAAGATACTCCGTTGCGAACTCAGGTCAGCACGACCCTCGCCGCTGAGTTTGGCTCCTGCGTCCAGCTCGAAACCCCAGCGCTGACCCCCAAGAGCATTCTGGTCTGTGGCTGGGACTTTTGGCAGTTCCAGCAAGACCATCTGCCGCCGCCTCAGCTGTTGATCATTGCCACATTACCCCTCCCCTCCATGGAAAACCCCTTGGTGGCCGCCCAGGTGCAACAGCTCAAACGTCAGCGCCAGGATTGGTTCCAAGGCTATCTACTGCCGATCGCCCTGCAACGGCTCCAGCGGGCTGTATTGCCCGTGCGCGATCGCCAAGGCGTGGTGGCATTACTCGACAATCGCGTCAACCATCGCAGCTATGGCCGCGCGATCTTTACGGCCCTAGAGCCCTATGCGCGGATCAATTACATCGACTTTGTGGCCTGATCCGAATCCTCGCAACAATACACGGGTGGCCAACAACCCCGAACCCACCCCGGTCAGCGCTACGCGCGACCGCCCCTCCCGAGAGGGGATGTTCCACTTTAAAATCTCCTCCTGGGAGGAGTACTCCGAAGGGGGGAGGTGGGTCGGCCCATTTCGCTTCTTGGAGTAAGTTTCTTCCACCTTTCCGTTTGCCCTAGGCGGATTGAGACACTGCGAAGATAACGCAACAGAAGGCCCACCGTAGGGGATAATGGGAGCCTTGCAAGAGTCGAACAGCGAAAAGCGGACATAGGCACAATGAGTTTTGATTACGATCTCGTCATTATTGGCGCAGGGGTCGGTGGCCATGGCGCAGCACTCCATGCCGTGGAGCTGGGTCTCAAGACGGCCATCATTGAAGCGGCCGACATGGGCGGAACCTGTGTGAACCGGGGCTGCATTCCCTCCAAGGCCCTCCTGGCCGCCTCGGGTCGAGTGCGCGAGCTACGCGACCAGCAGCATTTACAAGCCTTGGGTCTGCAAGTGGGCCCGGTCGGCTTCGATCGCCAGACCATTGCCGACCACGCAGGCAACCTGGTAAGTAAAATCCGGGGCGACCTAACCAATAGTCTCAAGCGTCTCAAGGTCGATATCATCCAAGGTTGGGGCAAAGTTGCCGGGCCCCAAAAGGTCACGGTGAGTGGGGATGGCAGTGAGAAAACCCTCACGGCTCGTGAGATTCTCATTTCCTCCGGCTCAGTGCCCTTTGTGCCTCCGGGCATTGAAATTGACGGTCAGACCGTCTACACCAGCGATGATGCGGTGAAGCTCGCTGACCTGCCCGATTGGGTGGCGATTATTGGCAGCGGCTACATTGGCTTGGAGTTTTCCGATGTCTATTCGGCTCTGGGTTGCGAAATCACCATGATCGAGGCGCTGGATGTACTGATGCCCGGTTTTGATCCCGAAATCGCCAAGATTGCCGAGCGGGTACTGATTAAGCCCCGCGACATTGAGACCTACAGCGGCGTGCTCGCCAAGAAAGTCACCCCCGGTTCCCCAGTCGTGATTGAACTGGCTGACGCCAAGACCAAGGAGGCGATCGACACGCTCGAAGTGGATGCCTGCCTGGTTGCCACCGGGCGCATCCCCGCTACCAAAAATCTGGGTTTGGAAACGGTGGGGGTACAAACCGATCGCCGGGGCTTTATTGCCGTTAATGACAAGTTAGAAGTGATTGTGGATGGCAAACCGGTGCCGAATTTGTATGCAATCGGCGATGCCACGGGCAAGATGATGCTGGCCCATGCCGCCTCAGCCCAGGGCATTATTGCGGTGGAAAACATGTGTGGCAACGATAAAACCATCGACTATCGCAGCATTCCGGCCGCCGCCTTTACCCATCCCGAAATCAGCTATGTGGGCTTAACCGAACCCCAAGCCAAAGAGCTGGGTGAGAGCGAGGGCTTTGCTGTGGGCTCTGCTAAGACCTATTTCAAGGGTAACTCCAAGGCCCTCGCCGAGGGTGAAACCGACGGCTTGGCGAAAGTTGTCTATCGTCAAGATACGGGTGAGTTGCTCGGGGTGCATATTATTGGGCTCCATGCCTCGGATCTGATCCAAGAGGCGGCCAATGCGATCGCCCGTCGAGAAGTGGTGCAAAACCTGGCCTTTAATGTTCACACCCATCCCACGCTTTCAGAAGTCTTGGATGAAGCCTTTAAGCGGGCGAAGGTAGCATAAGCGGAATCCCAGAAAAAAATGCTCCAGAGCAATGATGGGTCGCTGGCAGGCAGAATGACTATCCCTCCGGGAGGCTGTGCCAACGACTCCGCTCAGGACAAGCGCTCAGCGACCCCCTGCGCTACGGTTGTTCTAATCTTAATTCCCGTAGCGCGGGCGTTCAGTGAGCCTATCGAACTGCGTCTCGCCCGCCCGGAGTACTGCTACCTTTACTCTCTCATGTCACGCGTTCTATTTGCTATCTTGCTTTTTTCTCTTTGGTTCAGTGTCATGAGCCTTGCGTATCCATTCGTCAGCAACACGACTGCCATTTGCCTGGTCGCTGCGGCGATCGCCGCAGGTGCGCTTCACCTCAAAAACAAATAA
>JBCDEB010000284.1:0-3876 GCA_039180005.1 Cyanobacteria bacterium P01_G01_bin.54
GAAATCTCGTTGTCAAACCCGGTTGTCAGGGGTCCAGCCCCCCGACACCTCCCGCTGAGGGGGAGATTGCCCCCTCAGACTCCGGCAATACCGGAGCCAGTATTGATGATTTCGTTGAGTTTCATAGGCTTTCGTGCCGTTTGCTTATCCAGAACTCATGTATCTTAACCTTGCTACCCTACCGCGTCCTCTCTAACTGCCTGTGTTCACTACCGTTGCTGCTCGTCCCCCTGCTCAAGCTTTTCCCCGCGATCTGGTCGCGGCGATCGCCGACCTCAAGCGTGACCTGAACGCCGTCATCCTGGCCCATTACTACCAAGACAACGATATTCAAGATGTGGCCGACTACCTCGGGGATTCCTTGGGCCTCTCTCGCCAGGCAGCAACCACGGATGCCGATGTGATTGTCTTCGCCGGGGTTCACTTTATGGCGGAAACAGCCAAGATCCTCAACCCCCACAAGCAGGTGTTGCTGCCGGATCTCGATGCGGGCTGTTCCCTAGCCGACAGTTGCCCACCCGAGGCCTTTGCCCAGTTCAAAGCCCAACACCCCGACCACTTGGTAGTCTCCTACATCAACTGCACGGCGGCGATCAAAGCGATGAGTGACATCATCTGCACCAGCTCCAACGCGGTCAAGATCATTCACCAAATCCCGGCGGATCAACCCATTATCTTCGCCCCCGATCGCAACCTCGGCCGCTATGTTATGGAGCAAACGGGCCGCGACCTGGTGCTCTGGCAGGGCAGTTGCATTGTCCATGAAACCTTCTCGGAGCAAAAACTCGTGCAGCTCCAGGTGCGTCACCCCCAAGCCCATATCATTGCCCACCCAGAATGTGAGCCCCAGGTGCTCCGTCATGCGGAGTTTATTGGCTCCACCACGGCATTACTGAATTATGTACAGCAATGCGGCGCGAAGGCTTACATCGTGGCCACCGAACCGGGAATTTTGCACCAGATGCAAAAGGCTTGCCCTGAAACCGAGTTCATCCCTGCGCCCCCCGTGAATAACTGCGCCTGCAATGAATGCCCCCATATGCGCCTGAATACGCTGGAGAAAATTTATCTGGCCATGCGCGATCGCCGCCCAGAAATCACCATGGAGGAAACCATCCGCCAGCGGGCCCTCAAACCGATTCAGCGGATGTTGGCGATGAGTTGAGCGGAAGCGCCGCTCTATGATGGAGGGATGATGCAGCAGCTTACCCTCACCCGACCCGACGATTGGCATCTCCACCTCCGGGATGGCGCAGCCCTCAAAGCGGTGCTCCCGGACACGGCGCGTCAGTTTGCCCGTGCCATCATCATGCCCAACCTCAAGCCCCCGGTGCGCTCTGTGGCTGAGGCGTCTGCCTACCGCGATCGCATCCTGGCCGCCCTACCGGATGATCTGTCGTTTGAGCCCTTAATGACGCTCTACCTCACCGACAACACCCCACCGGACGAAATCATTGCCGCCAAAACCACCTCATTTGTTAAAGCCGTTAAATATTACCCCGCTGGGGCAACCACCAATTCCGACTCCGGGGTGACGGATATTCGTAAGTGCGATCGTGTTTTTGAGGTAATGCAGCAGGTCGATCTGCCCCTGTTGCTCCATGGGGAAGTAACGGATCAGCATGTTGATGTCTTCGATCGGGAAAAGGTCTTTATCGAGCAGCATCTTATCCCCCTCAGACAACGGTTTCCCCAGCTACGAATCGTGCTAGAGCACATTACTACCCAAGATGCCGTGCAGTTTGTCTTGGCCCACGTTAATACTGCCGCAACCCTCACGCCCCAGCATCTTTTGTTTAACCGCAATAGCCTCTTTAAAGGGGGCCTGCGTCCCCACTTTTATTGTCTGCCAGTTCTCAAGCGAGAGATCCATCGTCAAGCCTTGCTGAAAGCTGCTCTCTCGGGCAACCCCAAGTTTTTCCTGGGCACCGATAGCGCCCCCCATGCACGCAACACCAAGGAAGCAGCCTGTGGCTGTGCGGGATGTTATTCGGCGCTCCATGCCATGGCGTTGTATGCCGAAGTGTTCGACCAGGCCGATGCCCTCGATCGGCTCGAAGCCTTTGCCAGTTTCTATGGCGCAGATTTTTATCAATTGCCTCGCAATCGCGACCAAATCACCTTAACCAAAACCCCCTGGCGAATTCCGGATGAACTGCCTTTTCTTGAGTCTGGTCTTGTGCCTTTAGGCGCAGGTCAGGAACTGACCTGGACGATCGCCTGAGGCCCTAGTGGCAAAATAGGGGCTGGTTTAAAACCAGCCCCTATTTTGTTTTTTTGTTTTTGAGGTACACAACTCAGAGCGGGTATGACACCACAAGATCGATGGTTTAAATACATTGAGTTAACGATGGGAGCGAAACGCCTCAGCAAAAACAACAACAAAGATCACCCCGAAGGTTATGGCAGTGAGTGGTGAGACAACAATTCCAGCGAAGGGCAACAACACTCGATCGATCAGGTCTGGCTCGATCGTCAAAGCGATGGTGCAGAGTAAGAGAAACCCAACCACTGTACCAAAATAGACCCCGGCGAACAGAAAGCCAATCCGCATGATTGCACTATAGGGCCGTCGTGAGCTTAGGAAATTGGGCGATCGCTGGGCAGTATAAAGCTGAAGCGCATTAACACGCCTTACATACTCCTGCATTGCATCCAGGTTTTCTTCCAGATCCCTGACCTTATCTTTCAAGGTCTCAACCTCTGGCGAAGTATTGTCAACCATTGGCGGAGAAATATCGATGGGTTTATCGATAGGCTGGTGGACATTACTAATTAATTGTTGCTGGTTATCATCAAACATCATCCTTATCTGGGGTAGAAGAGCAATAGAGAACAGAACTTACGCAAATCGCCTTGCTGATGATGAAGTCTCAATGTCAATTGATTGCCGAGACCACATGATTCTCTGTAAATACACAATTATCGAGAAATTAGCATTGCTTGCGGAGATGGAGAAAGTCTAGGGTGGGGGCGATCGCCCAGTAAAAACATGCCCACTTGTTGGGTTGTGCCCATTGGCGAGGACGAGATGACCCTGGAATGCTCCGAAGAGCAACTCACAGGGCGATCGGGTAGAATCCATTATCAATCTTATTTTGTGCGAGGTTTGCATACAAAGCACCCATTCCACTCATAATAACCCTCTTATTCGATTTCTAAAAGTTTTATTTTTGGGGGATATTAATGAGGCAAACTCTGGGTATTAGAAGTGAGAATAATTTATTTTTGCAGGGATGAAATTGTGTGGATTTAAGATAAACAACCTAGAAATCCAGCAAAAAAAAGTCTCACAATTCCTCATTTAGAGTATTCGATATACTCATTTGCACTAACCAAGCCAAGTGGATCTGACCTCATTACAGGACAAACGTTGAGAACTGTGGGTTGGGTTGACGCAGGAAACCTAATACTGTCAAAGCTTTGGGCGATCGTGTGGGGTTTCTGAGCCTTATCAATACGATCTGGCGATGGGGAAGAAAAACTTGCGGTCGATTGACCCGTTGGTGTGTTGTGGCCATAGAATTATCGGTGAACTAACTACTGCCTGGGCTTGGTGTGACCAAACCAGGCGGTTTTCTTATGTGCGAAGAGCCTCTGCTCACGGTAGTAAAGACAAGCTGCGACAGGGGGCGATCGGGCATTGAGCGCATTCCGGTTGGTTGGCTTGTGCCCATTGGTTAGGGAAAGATAGCCCTTGCACCTGCTATGAGAGGGGAAGAGCCCTTCACGGCATGGTTGAGAAGAATCCAACATCAGCCTAGTTTTACTGTGAGCTTGGTATACCAAGTGAGTATATCACTTTTAATAAAAACTCATCAACTTTATCTTAAATCCTCATCTAAGAAAGGGTTTTGTGAGGTCATCTCACATAAA
>JBCDEB010000285.1:0-3848 GCA_039180005.1 Cyanobacteria bacterium P01_G01_bin.54
AGTAAATCCGAAAAGTAAAGGCAGAATAAGCGGGGATGAGGGCTGAGCTTGTCGTTCGCGTAGCGTCCCGGAGGGAGAGCCCGGCCGTTCAGACGTTCGACAAGCTCAGTCTTCACTCTCTTTCTAGCTCTATATAGCCAGGATTTGCTATCAGCAGGACTTTTGCGTTTTAGACATTCTCCACGGATTAAGTTTGATAGAACTTTGCTGGGCATCCCAAAACCTGCTGCCGCTTCGCTCTATGCTAGGGAAGGCAAATGGAGGATGTAGCGAATCGGCATGAGGCAGATTGTCCGTTGGATCGGGCAGCGTTGGCAACCGAGCCGGGGCAGTAGGTGGGTTGGCAGTCTGTTACTGGATGGCAAATTGAGGGGCATTCTGCTCTTGGGCTTGCTGCTGGGCAGCTTTTGCATCATGGGCTTGGTGCTCGGCAGTGCACTCTTGTTGGCTCGAGTGGGAACCGGTGGGTTGCCCTGGGTGTATGGTTGCCTGGGGATGGTGTCGCTGCCGTTGTATTTGGGGCTTGCCCAGGTGGTCGATCGCATTGCTCGGCCCCGATTGTTACAGGGGAGCTTGGTGGGGGCGATCGCGGCGATCGCCCTGATGCTGATGAGTATGGCCCGCTGGCCCGATGCGTCCTGGGTTTATATCGCTAGCGATGTCTGCCTCTACAGCCTCTGGATCCTGTTATTGGAGGTGCTCTTTCCCAGCTTTGTCACGGACTACTTCACGGCGCTAGATTGGCAGCGCTGTGCCAGTCGTCTCCGGATTGCGATCGCCCTGGGGGGCTTGTTGGGGGGCGCGCTGGTGGCTCTGTTGGTTCGTTGGTGGTCGCCAGCCCAGTTGCTTTGGCTGCTCATGCTGATTGCCCTGGGGACGATCGCCCTTGTGGCTCAGCTTGCCCAAACCCTAGAACCCCTGTCCGCCGCTGAGCCAACCCGCGACGACCCCCATCCCTTTACCCGGCAGGCGATCGCCGACTACCCTATCATTCCCTTGCTGGCGGCCAGCACCTTCTTGACCGTGGTACTGTATTGCCTCGGTGAGTATCTTTACCTGGGGATCTATGCAACGGCCTTGCCCAATGCCACCCATTTAGCCCAGTTTCTAGCCCAGATCCGCATCGTGAATAATGTCATTCCCCTGCTGGTCTTGTATGGGCTGACCCAACCGCTCCTACATCGGTTTGGCGTGGTTTGGATGAATCTGGCGTACCCCCTGACCACATTGGCAGCCTTTCTCGGTTTGGCCATCTCGCCGAATCTGGCGATCGCCCTGTTGAGCAACCTCAATAATGATGGGCTCGAAGACAGCCTCAATCAACCAATCGCCATTCTCAACTACAACGCGGTGCCCTATCACTGGGTCGGACGGGTGCGCGCCCTCTGCCATGGACTCATGTACAGCGTGGGCTTGATGCTCGCAGGTAGTAGCCTCGCCCTGCTACAACAGTCCTTCACAGGCTCCCCCTTAACGCAACTACAAGTGGCTGCGGTGGGGGTCGGCGCAAGTTTGCTGTTTCTGGGGCTCCGCTACAGCATGGGGCGGAGCTACCTGCGCTCGCTGCTGCAACTCCTGCGGGCCCAACGACTGGATTGGGAACAGGCAAGCGCCTCCTTTAGCCAATTACCCCAACAATATTCTCTCCAGGTCGATGAGTTACTGCACAGTGATGACCACCAAGCCCAGCACCTCGGGATCACGCTGGCCAGTCGCTTACGTCAGCCCCAGCATTGTCTGCCCGATCTCTGGGCATTGGTGGCGATCGCCCCAGCCCACTCCACCCTGACCCGTCGCCTGGGGCGCTTCTTTTGGGAGCATACCCATCCAGCGGTGGCGCAATATCTGCGCGACAAACTGATGACGGCAACCGTCCCCCAACAGCAACTCGCCCTCGAAGCCTTGATCCGTCGCAATGAAGCGATTGCCCGTCCCCAGCTCGCCGAACTGCTCACCAGCGTAGACCCCACGGTGCGGGGGTTGAGTTATCTGGCCGCTGAGCGCTGGGCCGGGGAGGACTGGGACGCCGCCCAAGATTCCACCGTCTGTGAACAGTTGCCCTTGGCCAGTCGTCTGACGGTGCTGCGGGTGATTCGGGCCACGGGCGATCGCCGTCTGATCCCCCTGGTGCAATGCCTGATTGAAGACCAAACCCTAGCAGTAATGCGGGCCGGACTGGAAACCCTGGCTGTGCTGGCTGCACCGGGAGAGCCGTCGATCACCGCCCTGGCCCAGCGCGAACTCTCGACCTTTGACCCGCTGATCCGGGCCCTGAATATGCAACTGCTAGGGCGCTTACAGAGTCCCCAGTTCTTGCTGGATGTGGCCGTCGGTCTAGAACATCGCAAGCTCTCGGTGCGGCTCTGGTCCGCTCAAGCCCTGGCCAATTACGGCAATAAAAGCCTACGCTTTGCCAAGACCTATCTCTACGCCTCGCGTCCAGAGGTGGTCAGCGCGGCGATCGCCGCTTTGGGTCGTCTCCAGAGCAAGGCAGCGATCGAGACCCTCTTTAACTTTCTCACCCCCGACTATCGTCGCCTCAAGCAGATCCAAATTTGGCACCAGGCGCTGCCCCAGCCCCCCCATGCGGATGCCGACGAAATCCGTCTGCATCAACTGCTGGCCGATGCTCAGGAGCGCATTGTGGAACGCGTGTGGCTGGTGCTCAAAGTCCTAGAGGGTAACTCCCGCCTGCTGCAAGAACTCGAACCTTTTTTGCACAATGGTGATGTCCGGCTGCGAGCCAGCGCGGTGGAGCGCTTGGCATCCGGACGCTGGCGGCGGTTTGTCCTGCCCCTCCTGCCCTTGCTGAACCCCCAGGCGACCCCCGCCACCCAGCCCCTCGATGCGCCGCCTGGCCGACTTGACCTGATCCAACAATTGGGTTGCTCTGACGATCGCTGGCTGCGTCTTGGGGCATTACTCTGGCTGGCCAATCACGGCCACCCCATTCCCGCTGAGCTTTGCACCGATCCCAACCCCCTGGTACAGCGCTTGGCTAGCGCTCTCCAATCCGGTCAGCAGGAAGATCTACCCGAAAACGATTGGTTCCTCAACCAACTCTTTTTCTTAAAGCAGGCAACCCCCCTCGGTATACTCTCGTTTGAAGAGTTGGAGATGATTAATCCTTTGCTCAACCAACAGGATTATCGTCAGGGAGAGACGATTTTCTCACCCCTAAACGGCTCACCCCCAAACGGCTCATTCCCAGATGGCCCCGTTCAAAACAAAGCATTTCAAAATAGCGCACCTCAACCGGGAGCCCCTCAGTTGTATCTGATGGTGCAGGGCCAGGTCAGGCTCAAACCCCTCAATCTGACCCTAACCAGCGGCGATGTCTTTGGCCAGTTAACCCTCTTGGGCACAGCGATCTGGCAGCCCGGGGCGATCGCCCCTGACCAGCAATACAGTGCAATAGCCCAAACCGACTGTTGTCTGCTCACCCTCTCGGAACTGCGCCTCAAGGAACTCATCGATCGCTGCCCCCGAATCTTATGGTGCCTCGCCAACCTAAACGAACATTGGGCTGATTATCCGTCGGGAGCAACTCAGACCCCGATATTGACTGTTTAACGTGAGTTTTGGATAAGCGAAGCGATCGCATTCCTCAAAGCAGTACAGTCTCATTGTCAAACCCGGTTGTCAGGGGTCCAGCCCCCCGACACCTCCCGCTGAGGGGGAAATTGCCCCCTCAGACTCCGGCAATACCGGAGCCAGTATCGTCAGCCTGGTTAGGGCGTGTCATCAATTAACCTCAGAAGCTGGATGGGACAAGGGATAGAGCGCCCGACCCAAAAAACAAGAAAAGGGGCTGTAAGCCAGTCACTCTCAGAGCTTGAAATCTAAAT
>JBCDEB010000286.1:0-3798 GCA_039180005.1 Cyanobacteria bacterium P01_G01_bin.54
CCCCCTTATCGGTCAAATAACCGACAACCCACTGGTCAAATAACCGAAGACCCGTCGGTCAAACAACCGGAGCATCGTCGGTCAAATGACCGAGCTTTAAAGAAGAAACTTCAAGATCTTGAAAAAGAAGCTTTTAGAGAAGAGAATTTTGGTTTACCTGTTTCACAACTAGGCGCTGAAGTTAGTCCTCGCCCCAAGACGATCCAAATTGGTGTAGTGAAATATACTCAACTCCCTGAGAAGATTGATTTATCCGACCTGTGGGCCAATAATCCAGGTATGGCCAAATCAAAGTTACGGTTTATGGCTCCTCAGCATAAGCGATTAGACATGGTCGCCCATGGTTTTGGGCAATGGTGGGTTGGTCCGGGGCGCAATGATTTTGACCCTTGGCTCATCAAAGCGTGTCAGGTGCGTAAACGCAAGCTGGAGCAGCCAGCCGAGCCAGGGGATGCCAAAACCTACCTGAATAATCTGCTCAAGCAAGGGGATTGGGCCAATCTGGAGCTGCGCTGTGAGGAGGCCAGAGCTATGCGTGAGCGAGGCACAGTGCTGCCTAATGTTCGGAGCAATGCGACTCAAGTTGTTAATCCTACTCCATCGGATTGGTCTGCCGAAGCACAGCGTGATTCAATGCTGGGGCTAGCCCGGTTTAAGGTGTCGCAGGGGCAGGTTGAGCAGGCGATTGCGATCGCCGGGCGCTATGGCATATCACAAGCCGAAATTGGATTGAGTGATCCCGTTTGCGCTCAATAGACATTCATTCGCTAGGGTATAGGAAGGAAGGAGGGAGTATGGTAACCACAATTGCCGTCACGAAAGCTGTAACCACCCTGAGGGAAGCCAATGAGCGTTTAAACCTTAGCCAAACATCAGATACGCAGTTTTTTACAGAATGGTGTGACCCATTGCCAGAACTAACGGCAGCTGAGGTGTCCGATTTAGAGCATTTGAAAGATCGATATCTCTATTACATGGAGGATGGTGAAATCAGTGAGGGAACGGCAAACATTATCATGCTGTCCCCGCTGCTGGATTCACTAGGGCTGTGCGATCCGCCCTACCGAATTCGAGGTGAACACTGGGTGCAGCTGGCGTTGGAGACCGATACGGATGAAGGTCCTACTGTCTTAGAAGGTCGGATTGATGCGCTGACCTTGCAGGACAATATGTGGCTAGTGGTGGTAGAAGGCAAGCGTGGCGGGTTTAGTGTGCTCCAGGCGTTACCTCAGGCATTGGCCTATATGATGGCGAACCCTTACTCAGAGAGGGTTGTGTTTGGGTTGGTGACCAATGGCTACGATTATCTGTTTTTGAAGCTGGAGCAGGGCGATAGCCCGCGCTATGCCCTATCCCATAATTTCACATTGCTCTCGGATGAAAACAATAACTTGTTGCGGGTGGCTAAGATTCTGAAACGACTGGTCATTGTGGGTATCAGATAGCAGTTATCTCCATGACTCTTGCTAACGTCGCTTTTTCTTCGTCTTTTTGTCTTTTGTCTGCTTGATGCTAGTGCCAAACCCTTGAGGTTGGGGCCGTTGTTTTGAGGGTCCAAAGGCGGTGAGTGGATCAAGCTCCTTTGAGAGCAGTGCTAATACCTCTGGGGATAGGGGCCCTAGTGCCTTGGTCGGTGTAAATCCCCTGAGGGGAACCTCTTGCCGCGTTTTTAAGCCCAACTGGACTTGGGCTTCATCCCAGTCGCCCATAATTGATAAATCGACCCGTTTGGCAGCGAAGGCGTGTTCTATCTCCGAAGCGTGTTTGACAGCCTCGAGATCGCAGAGACCCGCAATCAGAAATCCATTCAAGTCGGGCTCATTCTCCTCAAATAGGGCAAGCTGTTTAAGCAGAATATCGATGCAGCGCTCGCGCGCCTGAGGATGATACTCCTGCAATCGCCTAAGACAAGTCACTGCCGTAATCCGTCCATAGTGATCGCGCTTTGGATCGGCCAAGTAGCGATGGATATCAGGAATGACCTCGGGACCGATCAGACTCAGGACGGTGGGAATTTCTTGATGAGCCCAGTCGTCATAGACGTTATCTAACAGCGCTAATAAGGGAGTAGCGGCAGCTTTCGCCTTGAGTTGCCCCAATGCCCGCCAGGCATGAGTGGGAGCCCAGACCTCAAGACTCTCGGAATCCGCTTGGTCGAGCGCCTCATCGGTGGCCATGCGGATCAGCTCAGGGATATGGGTTTCCTGTAGCCCCAGTTTCTGGACATAATTAGGCCATTGTTTAGAAGTGGCAGCGCCCTCGCCATAGTTGAGGAGTCCGTTGACAGGGGGGTGATAGTCCTGATTAGCCATGTGGTATTAAGTCTCTGTTGTTAGGGTAGCGACCTGTGGGCGAAAAACTCAAGGGCAATATTCGTAGAGCCTTGACGGTATTGAAAATTAACCAAGCTTCGGGTTCGATGTGTCCAAAGATGTCAGTATGAAGAGCAATAGATCATGGCCTTGTTTTTGGTGACCTGTGTGATCGATGAAGGGGTGTATGACAGCTCCTTCCGGGTGGTCGAAGCCAACTCAGCCGTAGACGTAGCTGGGTCCATGCTTAGCCACTATGACTCATGGCAGCGATTTTTGAAGAGTAGCCTATTCTATATCTGGCTTTACGACCGAGACGAAGGTCCGACTCAGCTCTGGGAGAGCATGAACCGGGTGATCCTAAATCGTGAGGATAGTGACCGATTGGAGTCTACCTTCAGTGATTGGTTGACGACCTTGACGCCGGAGCGCTTATTGGAGTGGATAGGTCGTACCCGCGTGGATGGGGATAGCAGTGCGCAGCTAGCGATTCATGAAATCAAGATGATCGAGAAAGTAGACTGAAGTTGTATTTCCGCCAGTGCGCGTTAGCCCATGAATACGTTTGATCAGAAGTATCCACACCTGTCTGCCTGGGTCGGGGATGGTAGTTTAGAGATTGGTAATTTGGGCTACGGAGACAGTACATCGTTCATTCGGGTGCTGGATGAAGGGGGCCTGATCTGGGAGAGTGAGGATTGCTTCGGAACCTTGGACGAGGCGTTATCAGTGGCAGAGGCTGGCCTGGCCGAGTGGTGCCAGGTTCACATCCCGGATCTGGACGTGTGCTGCTCCCGGCTGAGCATTTGCCGGTCCTGATTCGACCCTGATCATGCTTTAGTGGGCAGCATGTTTTTCCAATAAGAAACCCCAACCAAACAGGGTCGGGGCTTCGGGGTTTTATAAAACGGTCAGGGCTTCGGTTTCATATATTAAGTTCGAATGATTTCATCGTATGGACAGTGAGGGTGAACGTCAGCAAGTGCGATCACCGCTGTAACGTGCGACGGGACACAAGCCCCAGAGAGAGCCCCCCATTTTAGGTCCAAGTCATGGAAAGCCCCCAAATTGAGACCTAAATGAATCGGCAGACGACAGAACAAGCCTACAATTTTGCAACTTAACAAAGCTTAAAAAAGGGCTACTCTTTTCCACAGGCATTCCACAGGTATTCCACAGGTTGGGTACGTAGCAGATTGCATCTAGGGTATGGCTGTGGAAAACGCTTCCCTGATTGAGGTGATTTGGATAACTGATTTATGTTACGCAAAGTAACGAAAATTGACGCTGGGCTCGCTTGACATCGTGAAGTGGAAAATTTTCTGAACGGCTTGACACTTTAACCCTGCATTGCAAATTAGGAAGGCTTATTCCACAATGACATCCACTGCTAAAACATCCCTGGCTGAGCAACGTCTGTTGAACACCACACAGTATGACTGGGGATAGTTTTGAGGTGTCTTGCCGTAGTTATAGGAAGTTGAAA
>JBCDEB010000287.1:0-3733 GCA_039180005.1 Cyanobacteria bacterium P01_G01_bin.54
CGGATATGCATTGGCAAGGGCTTTGCCCAAATGGAAGCAACCTTAATCTTAGCGACGCTGGCACAGCAGTATCAGCTTTGCTTAGCGCCTGGCCAGACGGTTGAGCCGTTTGCCTCGATTACGCTTCGGCCTAAGCACGGCTTACGCATGAGCTTGAGTTTAAGAGCCAATTCACCGATATGAATCAATCTGTGAAATGCTGGCAAATAGCAAAATTTTCGTGGATATGGTTCAAAGCGCCAGAGGCGGGGCTATATCCGCTGATGGTAAAAACTGGGAGTCGGGTGCTAATAGATCTCCAGGGCGCTGTGTCACCACCTCAACATTGTTGTCAATCGAGTCACCAATACCGCCAAATACAAAGTCAAAAGCGATTGGATCCTCTAGCACCGTTGATCTTAAAAACTGAGCACTCCAAGTTGCGATCGTGTCAATTGCAACCGTTTGGTTAAGTCGTTGAGCATTATTCTCAATGGGTGGGCTGATGGCATCAGGCACTTCTGGCGGATTCGTAGGAAAATTGCTATCGGTAATCCCATAGTGATTGGTCCCCATGACCTCCACCAGCGCTTTGGGCGGATTCAATAGCGCATCATAGGTTGCTATGTTGTCCTCAGGGCTAGTGATGCCATCGTTGTCGCCAAAGATTAGGGCCGTTGGAATATCCCCATTATCAATGGGTAGAATTTCCCCGCCGCCGATAGCAACAGGTGGTCTGAGACTGGTTCCAAAAAAGGCAGCTCCAGCCAATTCGTTCGACCGTTCAAAGTCACCCAGAGGACACACGGGAAAATTAGCAGGACAGCCCTCCTGTAGGGCCGATAACCCCACTGCTCCCCCAAAGGAGTGCCCCAACAGTACCAGCTTCTCTGGGTCAACCAAATCCGCAATCGACGAAAGCTCTGAATTCTGGATAGTATCCAAGACTTCAGACACCTGCGGTAACTCAGGGAAAAACCCGGTCTCTGATGGTACTGGTGGAGGCGAGTCAAGAGTTCTTAAATTATTGGGAACAAGGACGACAAAACCATAGCTTGCCACGACACTGGCAAACTCAGCATAGTTAGATTTATCTACATTTGCGCCTTGGAGAAATAAGGCAACAGGGAGAGAACCCACCTCCTCGACTAACTCTTCTTCTGGGCCATCTGCTAACGGGTTGACAACAGGATAATAAATATCAACCGCATCGCCACTATCAGGAAGTTCGGTCTCTAATGTCTGCACCTGGTTAAATAAGGGAGCGGGTAAAAATGTTAGCTCTTCAACATCAATCAACCCATCGGAAAATTCAAGCGCTTCAATACTGTTGAGGCTGTCTCTGCCGTCTGGACCAATGACCATGATGTCATCTGGATGCCCCTTAAAAATATAATCGTTAGATGAATGAAGATATTTTGCGATATCATGGCCCGCTCCGCCAATCAAGGTGTCGTCGCTTTGATTGCCCCACAGGCTATCATGGCCCGCTCCGCCAAGGATAAAATCTTCACCGGCTCCCCCCCAGATCCGATCGCGATCGCCCCCGCCGACCATCACATCGTCTCCTTGGCCACCATACTGCCAGTCATGTCCCGACTTACCCAAGATCAAATCGGCACCGGCTCCCCCAAACAGGATATCGTCGCCGACTCCGCCGTTTAAGATGTCGTCATCGCCGTTGCCAAATAGCCAATCATCGCCCTGCCACCCTTCGATGCGGTCTGCGCCCGCCAGACCCAGGATCTTGTCATCACCGGCAAATCCGTCAATGTTGTCTGCTTGCCGAGTGCCCAATAAGAAATCACTATCGGGCGTTCCTAATATATCGTTAAAGGATGGTTGCGGCACGCTGCTGGTCAGGGTGTTAAAGATAGTGTCAGCAAAGAGCGCATGACCCTGAGTGGTGGGATGAACCTCGTCCCAAAAGAAAAATCCGGAGGCATCGGTCGGCAGCTGACCACCGACGACCAAGGGAAGCAAAGGATCTGTTGTATTAGTAATGTCAAAACTTTGAGGATCAGCCACTATTTCCTCACTACGAGCAAACAGATCCACCTCTAGAACTGTAAAGTCCGGAGGGTCTAATTCAAAGTCTAAGTTTCCAAGTGCTAGCGCTAAATCTCCATTAAAAATTCGGGTAAGGACACTCGCATCTGTTCGGAAGGCCCCACTGTTGGGTAATCTACCCAGGTTTGGTAGATTGGGGATGACAATATTGCGTGCGCCTAGGTCGATTAGCTGGGTGATCGAGTCAACATAATCATTAACTCCCTGTTCTAATAGCAGGGCAGGATCTTCTGGATTATTGCCGGTGAGATAAGCCAAAGCGTTATTTGCACCGGCCCAAGCGATGTACAGTGCGTTAGGGTCGGCCAGTTTTTCGGCTGATTCTACATTCGTTGTCTCTAATTGTTGGGTAAGTACTTCTACCTGATCGAGCAAACCTGGCAAATCAATGCCTGAATCATCCTCGCCGAGATTGTCTCGACCTGTTGTTGCACCCCCTACGGCAAAGTTGTTTCCTCCTAGTAGTGACGGCGTCAAGTCGAAAGTTTGATCGGAATCCGATTGGAGTCTGTCAGCCAGGTATTCTACAGCAACTAAGCCGTTAGAGAAACGACCCCTATCATAGGGAAAAACTGGGGTTTGTTCCATTGTTAGGGTGAATAGATTCCCGGTATCAGAGAGGCTATCACCTAAAACATACACATCTGTGATCTCTTTTAAGTCTATGGCCATAGGTTATTATCTCAAATTAAAGGACTGGGGCAGATCACCACAGTTGCGATAAGGAAGCGTATCCTGTTGTACCCTCTTTGCCGATGCCTGATGATTCCTTGTTTACCTGCTAAAAAGAAGCTAGCGACATCAGCACATCCTTGTATGAACTCCGTGAGATCGCATGAGACCAGCGATGACTCTTACAATCAAACTATATTTAATTTGTAGCCTTTTACCCAGCCTCAGTTCTGCCGTTTAAGACTGGGGTTGTCAATCAGAAAGAAATATGCATTCGGAATTTACAAGCGAATATAGCCGTTGGCTGTTCTAGCTAGTCACCAGTCTCTCTTCTATACATCGCGACAACCGAATGTGTACAACAAGCTTTTAATCACACCAAAAATGCCATTGATTTGATAGCCCAGGTATGCTCGAATTGCCCACTCTTTGATACAGCTCTGCGGGAAGTAGATAAATAAGCTTTTGAGCATTGCCCAGAGTCCTTGAGTTGTATAGGTAACATATAAAGTATCAGACAAACTTTTGAAAAATTTGGGCTGCTTATTCTCTAACCACAAAAGCGGGTCACTGTCCCAAGGGTCAAAGACCTCGAACTTCGAAGAAAAATCCCAGTATGGACGAACAAATAGCTTGGCTCTCTGGTTTAACAGACAAGCGACGAAGCTGAAGTTGCTATTGCTGGTAACAACTACGTCGCAGTTGCTCAACATAAAGAAGTCAATGTAAAACTCTATCTCTAAATTTTTTAATCTCTCTGGAAGCTGTATTGCTAAGTCCTTTGAGGTTACAGGAGAAAACTTATCAAAGTCATGGACAATACTGTCTAAATCGTCACTGCATAGAAAAAGGATGGGATCTTCTAACTCGCCCCACGTCTGGTCAAGCCATTCGCAATACCATTTCGTAGGAAACGCCAATGTGAACCCAAGCCTCGGTTCTGTCATGTAATCGCCCCGTCGAATGTGAATCCCAACGATCATTTTGCCTTTGGAGCGAAGTCGGTTTAACC
>JBCDEB010000288.1:0-3622 GCA_039180005.1 Cyanobacteria bacterium P01_G01_bin.54
CAAGGGCGACACATCACTCACCTGCGTTTGGGATAAAGACAAGATCTCTAGCTGTGTGAGGGCGCTCAAGGGCGATACATCACTCACCTGCGTTTGGGATAAAGACAAGATCTCTAGCTGTGTGAGGGCGCTCAAGGGCAACACATCACTCACCTGCGTTTGGTCTAAATACAAGTTCTTTAGCTGTGTGAGGGTGCTCAAGGGCGACACATCACTCACCTGCGTTTGGGATAAAGACAAGATATTGGTATGGCATAACACCTGGGCTAAATAGGCGTCGTGATCAAAAATATCCCAACCCCGTCCGAGGGCCCGATATACTTTGAGTGGCTTTGAGAAGTTCTCATAATATCCGAGAATCCAATATATTTTTTTGAGTCGCCCTGAGAATTCCTCTGACTGGAACGGTGCTTTAGCATAGTCTACTAAGGTCGCCATGGCTGCCCTCGTCCCCACACCCACCAGGGCGTCTATACATCTGCTGGCATCCTTGGCAGAATAGCCAGGCTCGTAGGTTAAGAGTGGTACCACTTCATTGCCGGCCCTCATCACCATCGCCACCTCATCCTCATCTTTAGGGGGCATCAGCACTTTGGCACAGCTCAAGACATAATTGCGAATGTCTGGCTCAAGGGTGGTTGCAGTTTCTAAGCAGGCGACCGCCAGCAAGTGCAGGTAGGTTTGGTTTTTAGCCTCGCTAACCAGGTCTCCGCTGCCCAGCCACGACATTAACCGGGCGCGGGCCTTGGTGGCCACATTGCCAGTCCCCCGATCGGTCAGCCAGCGTAGTAATCGACCCCGTTCTGCCGGTCTGGCCAAGCCAGCGGCGGCGATGATCGCCTCTCGCCACTGATCGTCTGCGGCTTTTTGCAGCAGTTCTTCGAGGCTGTCTTCGGCTAAAACGGCTTGGGCTGCTAAATATTCTTGAAAGGTGCGGTGGGCAAAGTCAACCTGCCCCACAATTGGTTCGCGCAGCAGTGCGGCTCTGTCTACAAAGAGGGCGCGAATCTGGTCCCCAGTGACGGTTTCTGGCAGATTTGTTTTCTTCAGTTCAAGATCAAAATGTCTATCTACTCTGTCTGTTTCCAGGCTGGATAGATTGGCCCGCATGAACTTTAGAGCCAAACTCTGAAGCAGCTCAATCT
Source organism: Cyanobacteria bacterium P01_G01_bin.54 (assembly GCA_039180005.1). GTDB lineage: Bacteria > Cyanobacteriota > Cyanobacteriia > Cyanobacteriales > Spirulinaceae > SIO3F2. The sequence continues at coordinate 1,146 of JBCDEB010000288.1, forward strand.
TTTGAGATTCATTCAGCCCAACCGGATAAGACTCATCTAAAGGAATTTTGCGCCCCTTGTCTCGCCGATTAAGTAACATGTCAATGCACTCGCGATAGAGCTCTAACCGTGCACTTGGCAAGGTTTCTAACCGCTCTCGATGGAGGGCGCAAATCATCGCACAGAGCAACGGGGTCGCCGCTAGCCGCATGAGCTCTGGCCGCTGCTGTAGCTGACGGTTCAGGTTTTGGGCCGTTTGCTCAGGATCTGGGTGCGGGTCCCCCGGCTGCGCGGGTGGCAGTGCGGCGTGCCAGCGGGTCACAAAGGCTTCGACATTGACCGTCGTCATTGGCTCCAACGTCAATTCTTTAAAGTCTTGGGCGCTGACCCAATCTTTCCAGCCTTGCCAAACATCGCCCTCAGCAATCTTTAGTCCAGATGGTCGAGAGGTAACAATATAGGTCGCCTGGGGAAAGTCTCGCACCAAATCCTTTAAAGCTTCAAAAAAGTCTTCTCGGGCTTGTCTGGGTAGCTCATCTACGCCATCAATCAGCACCAGAGCCTGTCCACGATTTAAATATTTGTGTACCCACAAATCTGGCATCCGGGCGGCGATATTGCGGGCGATCAGGGCCGGGAACTGCTCGGGGGTCGGAAACGCTTCACCCACTAAACTACGCAGACGGATAAAAAATGGAATTTTGGTATTCCAGGCCGCCAGCTTGCCTTCAAAACTGCGGCTCGCGGCCCGCACTGCCAGCCACTGCATCAGCGTACTTTTGCCTGCCCCAGCCCCGCCACGAATTACCAGCCGACGACAGTCACACATGGCCTCATCTACCTGGCCCAAAATACGTCTCGGGCCCTTGTCGTACCATGCGTCATCCCTGTCATGGTGGACCATCCTCAAGGCGGCGGCAGTGGGGTCGTCATCGTCCTCATCTACGACGCCACTGGCCGACAGCGTAATGTAGGCCATACTCAGACTTTGCTGGCTGGTCAGCCGGTCCATTCGGGGCAGGCCAAACACCTCCAGGCGGTCTAGCTCATCTTGCACCACCCTGCGATAGCGCTCTACAAAGGCATCCGCCGCCTGGATGGCTAGATCGCGCTCTACCCCGAGCTGGGTTGCGATCGCCTCTAATCGCTGCAAAACTTCAGTGGTTTTTGCCTGCTCGTACCCTGCCACCGCAGGTGCAGCCTCAATGAGCCGCTGACTGAGCATTTCCAGGGCTTGCTGGTACAGGGCTTGCTCAGCCGTCGAAAAATCGCGATCAACCCCCGGATTGGCCTTGAGCAAATGCTGTGCTAACGCCTCTGCCTCAAAATTGATGTCTGCCAGGTTTGCGGGCGTCGGTCCGGCCTTGATGAGCGTCTGGGCCAGCCCCCACACAATCGCATCCCGGTTAGCCATCTGTCGGTTGGCCCCCTCAAATAGGGGACGAATATCATCCACCATCTGCCTGGCAATGGTCTCTACCTGCGGTGATGCCTGAGCGCTATTGGTGGTGGATTCTAGCCAATCCCTGGCTAGGGTCGCCAGGTTTTTTGGGGCCACGGCATTCGTTAGCTTAGATTTAATCCCAAACGCATCCAGTAACCCTTGTGCCAGGGGTGGGCCGATTGTCTTGAGTACAAGCAAAGATGCTGACATAGTAAGTTTTTGATAAGATTTCCAGGTAAAAGTGAGAGTGACCTGGGGAGATTCTAGATCACTTAGGATTGGAATGCTGCTGAAGCGTGTTCGATTTCTACCATCAACAAAACCTGTTGCTGGGTTTCCTGCTGTGCTTACAAGGTAGACGTTTCTTGATACAAGCAAACCCTGCCGCGCTTGGAGGGTTTGCTTTTCTTGATGGAGAGACCCCTGCTAGCCTGACAGGGACAATGTTCATGAGTACGGCCTTCCCCGTCAAAGCAATCGTAGGGTGCGTTCCTTGGCAGGGAATATCTCCAAATAATCGCCTTGATGGAACGTACCCCCTTCTGAGTGATCGGACAATCGCGCCAGGTCCTGCCGGGTACCCACAAGGGGCACCCCCTACCGGAATAACCGTCGTCCATAGAAATTCATCAATGCGGTCATGCTATCCCGGTCCCAGGCATGGTAGGGGCAATCCCTTATGGTTGTCCTTTCGGGAATGCCCATCACCGATCACAAAGATAATGCGTCAAAGCTGACTCGGGTCAATCCCTAGCTCACGCAGCTTAGCAAACGCGCGATCGCGCTCCTGCTGAGCCTGGTCCCGTTCCTGCTGAGCCTGGTCCCGTTCCTCAATATATTCCCCAGGCTCTTTAAACGGCTCTCCATTGGGATGAAAAACAGCTAGACCCTCCTTAAATATCTCAAATCGGATATTTAAGATCGGTGAAATCCATGGGAAGTTGAGGGATGTAATGGGCGCAAAGGGTTGTTCCTGATGACTGCGCACCAATCCCCAAAAATCATTGGATTCTGGATCGTAGAAAAACATTTCTAAAACACCATGTTCTCCATA
>JBCDEB010000289.1:0-3613 GCA_039180005.1 Cyanobacteria bacterium P01_G01_bin.54
AGTAAATCCAGGTTCTATACCCAAAAAAAGTGCAGGATACTAGCGAAGACTGAGCCTGTCAAACCTGAGTTCTGGATAAGCAGACATTGCGCAAGACGCTGAAACTTAGCAGAATCAACCATACTGGCTCCGGTATTGCCGGAGTCTGAGGGGGCAATCTCCCCCTCAGCGGGAGGTGTCGGGGGGCTGGACCCCTGACAACCGGGTTTGGCATCGAGATTTCAGGGCTTTGAGGAATACAATAGCTTCGCTTAACCGAAACTCACGTTACGCGAGACTTCGCCCTACCGACAAACCGGCAGTGTAAAGTGAAAACAACTGCCCTTCTGGGGCACACTATCAACCCAAATGCGACCGTAATGGGCATTAATCACCTGGCGGCAGAGGGATAGACCAATGCCATAGCCCTCAATTTCCACATCCCGCTTGAGGCGAAAATGCCCTTCAAAAATATTACTTTGCTTCTCGGGCGGAATACCTAAACCCGTATCGGCAATGCTGACCTGGACTTTCTGACTGGTGCGATGGAGCAAGGAAACCGTAATGGTGCCCCCGGATGGGGTGTATTTGATCGCATTGTCGAGCAGATTGGTCAGCACCTGCCGGATGAGTTCCGCATCGGCATAGACCTTGGGAAGATCTTGGGGAATATCTTCAATCAGGTTCAGACCTTGACCCTGAATCCGCTCGGCAAATTGTTGGAGCAGCTCTTGGCAGAGGGGCGATAGCGCGACCGCCTGGAGTTGTAGCTGCAACGTACCGGACTGTCGTTTCGTCGCCTGTAAGATATCGCTAATCATCCGGTTCATGAGCTGAAACTGAGCCCGAGCTTGGCGGTGGAGCTTGGGAAAGAGGTTGTGAAACTTTTCGGGATTGGGCTGCTCATAGGCAATCTTGAGGGTTTCGACGGCGATCGAGGCGGCGGTCAGCGGATTGCGGAGGTCATGGACAAACATCTCCAGGATTTGATTCTTAAAACGCAGTTGTTCTTGGAGTTCGCCATTCTCACGCTTGAGACGGAAAATCTCTTCGGTCAGCTGAATTTGCTCGAGCGGATAGTCTGACATCTCGGCCACGGTTGGGGGGTCTAATTCATGGGCGACTTGAATGGCGATCGCCGTCTCCTGCTGCCATTGGGGCCAAAGCCGCTTGAGCTGGGCCACCAGATCACCGCCCGCCAGCACTTGCTTGGGTTGGGGATAAATCCGCACCAGAGAGGGGGTGGCAATGAGGCGAAAATGCTCGGCGAGGTCAGGGTGCTCTCCCACCTCTAGCACCTCTAAGTCAAAGGTATAGTCCGTGCTGAGGTAGTTGAGATAATCCAAAATCTGCTGAGTATGGCGCTGGGGTCCCGAGCGTTCATCCACAAACAGCAGCAGGCGCAGACACAAGGGCTGCTCCTGTCGTGAGGAGGTCGGCTGCTGCTTGGAATTAAACTTGACCACCAGAGATTTAGAATCACTACGCAGAAAATCTAAAGATATTGTAAAGTCTTTGCAGAGAAGTTTGCTTTATTCTCCTCGGGGTACGGAAAATCCTCAAGACGCATCGCTTTTACGCGCCTGTAAAAGATGGTCTTTGCGGTGCTCTCCAGACTGCTCCACGCCTGTTGATTCTGCTGGGAAAATTCCTATGGCTTTTGGCTATCTTGCCCTTGTTCTCCATGCGCACCTGCCCTTTGTTCGTCATCCCGAGAGTAACTATGTCCTAGAAGAGGAATGGCTGTTTGAAGCAATCACCGAGACCTACATTCCCCTGATTCATATCTTTGAAGGACTCAAACGGGATGGGATTGACTTTGCCCTGACCCTGACACTCACGCCGCCCCTGCTCTCGATGCTGCTCGACCCGCTGCTGCAAGAGCGATATGACCACCATCTGCGGCAACTCCAGACCCTGGCGGCTCAAGAAGTGGAGCGGAATCAACACCATGGCCATGTGCATTATCTGGCGGAGCATTATGTGCAGGAATTCCAAGCCGTGCGCCAGACCTGGGAACGGTATCAAGGCAATCTGGTGACGGCGTTTAAGCAATTTCGCGATCGCGGCAATCTGGATATCATCACCTGTGGCGCAACCCATGGCTACTTCCCCCTGATGAAGATGTATCCCCAGGCGGTTTGGGCGCAGATCAAGGTCGCCTGTGAACATTACGAAAGTATTTTTGGTGCGCCCCCCAAGGGAATTTGGCTGCCGGAATGTGCTTACTACAACGGTGTAGAGCGATTACTCGCCGATGCGGGGTTGCGCTACTTCTTGACCGATGGTCATGGGGTCGTCTACGCCCGTCCCCGTCCCCGATTCGGTACCTATGCACCAATCTTTACGGAAACCGGAGTTGCCGTCTTTGGCCGGGATCAGGAATCCTCACAGCAAGTCTGGTCCTCGGAAGTAGGCTATCCGGGCGATCCCGAATACCGAGAATTTTATAAAGATCTCGGCTGGGAGGCCGAATACGAATATATCAAGCCCTACATTATGCCCAATGGTGAGCGCAAAAATGTGGGCATCAAGTATCACAAAATCACCAATCGGGCAGCCAGCTTGAGTGAGAAAGCTCTCTACGACCCCTATTGGGCCAAAGACAAGGCTGCTGAGCACGCGGGAAACTTTGTCTTTAACCGGGATCAACAAGTCCAGCATCTCTATGAGATTATGCAGCGCCCACCCGTGATCGTCTCGCCCTATGATGCCGAGCTGTTTGGCCATTGGTGGTATGAGGGACCCTGGTTTTTGGATCAGGTCTTTCGCAAAAGCTGGTCGGATCAGCAGACCTACAAGACGGTGCATCTGAGTGATTATTTGCAGCAGGAACCGACCCAGCAGGTCTGTATGCCCGCCCAGTCCAGTTGGGGGTTTCAGGGCTTCCATGAGTTTTGGCTTAATCAGACGAATGCCTGGATTTATCCCCATTTGCACAAAGCAACAGAGCGGATGATCGAGCTGAGTGGGTTTGAGGCGGCGGATGACTTGCAAGCCCGGGCGCTCAATCAAGCGGCTCGGGAGTTGTTGCTGGCCCAATCGTCCGATTGGGCGTTTATTATGCGTACGGGCACAATGGTTCCCTATGCGGAGCGACGGACACGATCGCACCTCCAACGCTTTACGAAACTCTATGAAGACCTCTGCGCCAGAAGCATCGACAGCGGTTGGCTCCAAAAGGTGGAACAGATCGACAATATCTTCCCCGAGATTGATTACCGGGCCTATCGGGCGATTCTTACGGAGGCAGAGGCGTAAGTCCCGCGATCTAACGTGAGTTTCGGTTATGGCGAAGCGATTGCCTTCCTCAACACCTGGAAACCTCAATGTCAAACCCGGTTGTCAGAGGGCCAGCGTGACCACAGCGCCCGCTGAGGGGGAGATTGCCCCCTCAGACTCCGGCAATACCGGAGCCAGTATTATGGATTTCATACTGAATCCGGATTGTATGAACACAGAAAGAGAAAGCTGATCCGGGTGGCGGGCAAGATGTACTTCGACTCCCCTTTGACTCCTTTCAGGACAAGCGCTCAGCAACCACCCGCGCTACAGGATATTGAGCCCAGAAGCCCGTAGCGCAGGTGGTCAGTGAGCTTGTCGAATCTGCGTCCCGCCTGCCCGAGGAATAATC
>JBCDEB010000290.1:0-3456 GCA_039180005.1 Cyanobacteria bacterium P01_G01_bin.54
GCCTTTCGGCTCATGGCCTGTAAGCCTCATAAACGTCTCTTTTTTGACCGTGGTCTGATGGCTCTTTCCCTTGTCCGCTCTACTCTTCAGCTTCCTTGTCATCCCTAAAGGTTGGGTTTCGCTAGGCTCAACACCAACCTACAATTTAGAGTTGACGCTGCATTAGTGAATTGGCACGTTATCTTATATTTTTGACTTTCCATGCCCTTTGCTGTGCTCCTGCGTTTGTTTTTTTCGCTCTGGATCACGTATCTATGGCATTTTCAACCTTGGGGTCTGGGGAGCGATCGCCTCGTCTTTTTAGTGCAGGCGATCGCTGAGCAGGGCACGTTTGCCTTGGATAATTACACGGTGCTCTTGCCACCGGGCCAAGGGGTGGTCGTCCAGGGTCATCTCTACAGTGACCTCAACCCAGGGCTGGCCCTCCTGGCGGCTCCCTTCTGGTGGCTGGTAAGCCAAGTCTATCTCCTTTTGCCCGAGACCAGCCTTTGGCGGCAACCCGATCTGCATTACGTCTTAAGCCATGGCATTGCCGTCGGCATGACCACGAGTCTGCTGACCGCCATTACTGCCTGCGGTCTGGCCCAACTGGTCTACCACAAAACCCAAATGTGTTGGCGGGGGGTTCTGGCCGCCTTGCTCTACGGCGGAGGCAGCGTTGCTTGTTTTTTTGCCACCCATCTCAACCCCCATGGAGCGATCGCCGCTATTGTTTTGGGCCTGTATATCACCTTATTCACCCCTGAATTGCTGGGGCTTGGCAATCATCGCTATCGCGCAGCGGCGATCGGTTTCTTGCTGGGGGCGGGGCTACTGATTGATATCACGATGCTACCCATGGTCGCTGTAACAGCGGGCTTTTTGGTCGTGCAGTATCGCGATCGGTTGCAGGAGTTGTTTGGCGTGATGCTAGGCGCAATCCCTCCCCTGACCCTCTTGCTCTATTACCAAGCCGTCTGTTTTGGTCATCCCTTGAGCACGGCTCTAGGGCTCTGGCTCGCCCAGACCCACCAGAGCAGTTGGGCTGGGCAGGTTGGGCAGCAGGGCTTCAAGGTCTCGGCTCTGGGAGTCTATCTCTTCTCACCGTGTCGGGGTCTGCTGATTTATCAGCCCTACCTGGTCTTGGTGGTGGCCTATCTCGTGCTTTTTTGGGTGCGATCGCGTCGGCTCCAGGCGATCGAGAAGCAGTTTATTGCCAGTACTAGCTTGGTCTATCTGGCACTGCTGACGGTGATTCCTGCCGATACCCTTGTCAGCGCCTTTGGTCCCCAGCAACTCCTGCCCCTGCTCCCCTTGCTCTGTATGGTTGTGGCGGTCTATTGTCCCCAACCGTTGAACGGGGGAACGCTTTGGCTGTTTGGGCTTGGCTTTGGCTTTAATCTGATTGGCGCACAGCAAGGAACGATGACCGAGAATGTGCTGCGCTCCAGCCTGCTGGCGCTATCTGAATTGCCCTCGTTTCCCTTCATCACCTGGCTGGCGACAATGCTACCGCAACGGGTGGGCATGGCGGTGGGGGGCCGCTGGGAGCTGGTGGCCTTGAGCCTCTGGCTGGTGAGTTTGGGGCTGATTTGGCGACCCATGAAGCCCAAGTCCAGGCGGAGAAAGTGAGCTTCTTAACCACACAAACAAACGGACGGAATTCTTAAGAGAGTCCCGTCCGTTTCTATTGTTTGATGGGTGGCGTTAGCGATCCGATTTAGCTCGGCGCGGGATCGAGCACCTTAGAAACCACCCCTGCACCGATCGTACGGCCGCCTTCGCGGATGGCAAACTGTAGACCCGGTTCGATGGCGATCGCCTGAACCAGCTCCACGGTCATCTTCACCCGATCGCCCGGCATCACCATATCCGCCTGCTCCCCCTCATCCGTGGTAATCGAGCGAATGGCTCCCGTTACATCCGTTGTCCGGACAAAAAACTGGGGGGTGTAGCCGGGGAAGAAGGGCTTATGGCGACCGCCTTCGTCCTGAGTGAGGACATAGACTTCCGACTCAAAGCGAGTTTGGGGGGTGATCGAGCCGGGGATGGCAATCACCATACCGCGTTCGATCTCGGTGGTGTTGATGCCTCGCAGCAGCAGCCCAACGTTGTAGCCGGCGATCGCCGTCTTGAGCGACTTCTGGAACATCTCAATCCCCGTCACGGTCGAGTCCTGCGTCGGCTTGAGACCGACTAGCTCCACCTTATCGTTGAGCTGCACCTGACCGCGCTCGATCTTGCCCGTGGCCACCGTGCCCCGCCCCGTAATTGAGAGTACCCCTTCAACAGACATCAAAAAGGGCTCATCCAGGGCGCGATCGGGGGTGGGAATAGACCCATCCACGGCATCCATCAATGCATAGATGCCATCCACCCAGGCGTTTTCCCCACGCTTGAGTTGGGGATTGGCTGCCATAGCCTCAGCCGCTTTGAGGGCAGAGCCCGCGACTACCGGAACCTCATCCCCCGGAAAACCGTAAGCACTGAGCAACTCACGGATCTCCAACTCCACCAGCTCCAACAACTCGGGATCATCGACCATGTCTTTCTTATTCAGAAAAACCACAATATGGGAGACACCGACCTGCCGGGCGAGGAGGAGATGCTCCCGTGTTTGAGGCATCGACCCATCCGTTGCCGCCGTCACCAAGATTGCCCCATCCATCTGCGCCGCGCCCGTGATCATGTTTTTCACATAATCAGCATGGCCCGGACAGTCCACATGGGCATAATGCCGCTGCTCGGTTTCAAATTCCACATGGCTGGTCTTGATCGTGATGCCCCGCTGCTGCTCTTCCTGAGCATTGTCGATTTGGTCATATTGCTTGGCTTCGGCTTGCCCCAAAGCAGCGAGCACCATTGTGATCGCGGCCGTTAGGGTGGTCTTGCCGTGGTCAACGTGACCGATCGTGCCAATGTTGACATGGGGTTTGGTGACGGTGAATGTAGTATGGGTCATAGATCTGTGTCCTGGTTTCAGGCGATAGACAATGGCTGAGACGATAGATTTGGAAGCAATATGGTGATTGCGATCGGTCGTCCCAGCAATATACTACAAAATACTACAAATTCTCTAGTGTGACAATTGACACTGAAAATAGATGCATGTGCAGCGAGATCCCCCCGGCTGCGCCGATCCCCTTACTAAGGGGGTTCTATCGTAGTGCCATGGCACAGTTAAAATAGCGCGATAGAATTTTGCTGTGGATTTCGGTAGGGGTAGCGCCCTTCTACCCCGGTCTTGGCCGCCCACCGATCAACCTTCTGTCACGCAACACACCAGGGCAACCACGGGGGGATTGCCCCTACAGGGATTTTTTAATGCACCCATTAAACCTGAGTTCTGGATAAGCAAATGACACGAAAGCCGATAAAACTCAACGAAATTACCAATACTGGCTCCGGTATTGCCGGAGTCTGAGAGGGCAATCTCCCCCTCAGCGGGCTAATCCTGTAGGGGTTTTAAATCACTCC
>JBCDEB010000291.1:0-3421 GCA_039180005.1 Cyanobacteria bacterium P01_G01_bin.54
CTCGCCCAGGGTCGGCCCATTATCGAGGTAGCCGACGATACCGGCTTCGCCGACCAAAGCCACCTCACCCGCCACTTCAAACGCTTTGTGGGGGTGACGCCAGGTCAATATGTTTTGGGCTGTTGTCAGCTCATTTGAACAGCTTTGCGTAGGCAGTAGTCTGTCAAGCTTAAAATTTCGATTAGGCGAGGTGAGTAGGTGAGTAGGTGAGTAGGTTTTCACTAATCACCAGCGCAGCGTACCCACACATCAAACCCGGTTAGTGTCCTTGGTTATTCGCCACAAGCGATAGCGATTTAAAGAGGCTGTAAAAGTAGATTACCGCTGAGAAAAGATAATCTACCATGCCTACTATCGCCGAACGTACCGATGAAATCCAACGCATTCAACGTAAAACGTTTCAGCAATCGCTGAACGAGACGCTAGCAGCTGAACTGCGCAGTAATGTGGTCAAGACGGTGAAGACGGTTTTGGAATCAGCCTTAGTGGAGGAATTGAAGCTTCAGTTAGAGGACTTTGGAGAGGCCAGACCGCGTCGTTCCGGCTATTACCCTCGAGTGGTAGACACTCAGTATGGTCGCATTAATCAGCTGCGAGTACCGAAACTGCGAGAGCGCAATCGAGAACGGGATTGGCAAATCCTGGAACGCTATCAAAGAGGGATTCAGGGATTTCTTGATTGGGTGTGCTACCTATATGTGCTGGGGCTTTCGATACGAGATCTCCAGGTACTTTTATACTGGCAGTTGGGTGAGGTGTTGTCTTGCAATGCCATCAATCAAGTGACCTTAAGGGTTCAGGAACGCATAGAATCAGAGCGTCAATCTCGGATTGAGCAGACCCCCAGTGTGCTCATCGTCGATGGGGTATGGGTGGAGATTCAATACACCACCGGGGAGGTCAAACTTGACCGTTCGGGGCATCAGCGTCAGGTCCGTCATGCCCAAGACCGGGTGATTTTGGCTGTGATGGCGGTGTGGCCTGATGGCACGCATGAAATGCTGCATTACGAAATTGCCCAGCAAGAGGAAACCACGGCTTGGCAAAGCTTATTTGAGCACTTGATTGCCCGTGGGTTAGATCCCCACTCGGTTGAAGTCGTGGTCAGTGACGGCGCTAGAGGGTTACTCGCTGCCATGGCCCAAACCCTTCCCCAGACAAAACAGCAACGCTGCATCACTCATAAGGTGCGGGGTATGGATCCCTATTTGAAATACAAGCAGCTGCCCACCACCGATGAGCAAGGCCAACCCCTTGACCCTAAAACCGCTAAGCAACAGCGTAAATCCGCCCTGTTCAACGAGGCCTATGACATCTATGATGCAGCCACCTATGAAGAAGCTCAGCAACGTAAGCAGACGTTTGTCGACAAGTGGAAAGACCTTGAACCCGATGCCATCCATGCCTTTGAGTGGGGACTCAAGCGAACCTTTACCTTTTATCAACTCGATGAATCTTGGCATCGCTTTATCCGCACCACCAATCCGCTCGAGCGCTTCTTCCGCGAATTTCGGGCCAAAGCTGATGAAGTCGGTGCCTTCCCAAATGAACAAAGCTGTCTAGCTCTTTTCTTCCTGGTCAAACAGCTAGAACATGCCAAACATGACCGCCCAGCCCTGGCGAATAAATCGGGACACTAACAAACCCGAATATTGAACGACTAGGGACGGGCTCAAGCAGCTGGACAAGGCAAACTCTTTAGAATAAATTTAACGAGCTTTTGCATCACAGAATCCTTTAGGGAGTCAACAAGATGAGTTTTTTGACGGGCTGGCTAACGGTTTTCATGGTGGGGCTGATCGCAGTTGTGACCCCTGGACCAGACTTTGCGCTAACGTTGCGGAATAGTTTGGCCTACTCTCGACGGGCTGGGGTGTATACGGCCTTTGGCATTGGCTTGGGCAATACCATCCATGCTACCTACTCGCTGGTGGGCATCGGGGCACTGATTTCTCAATCGATCGTGCTGTTTAACTTGATTAAGCTAATTGGGGCAGGCTATCTGATTTATATCGGCATCAAGTCGCTCAGGGCCAAGCCGGTCAAGGTTCAGACCGTTCAAACCCAAGCCCCCCAGCCATCGGTCGGGCGGTTGGTAGCTTTTCGGATCGGGCTGTTTGGCAACTTGCTCAATCCCAAAGCCACGCTGTTTTTCCTGGCGCTATTTACCCAGATTATTCAACCGGGGACACCGCTTATTGCACAGGCGACCTATGGGGGAACAGTGGTACTGCTGTCTCTGGTATGGTTTGCGCTACTAGCCCTATTGGTTTCGCAACGGTGGATTCGGCAGACGCTAACGGCAGTTTCCCATTGGTTAGAGCGGTTGACGGGAGCGGTTTTGATTTTGTTGGGGCTAAGGTTGGCAGTGGCGGAGCGGTGAAGTTAGTGGGTCGTGGGTAACGGGTAATTGTCATATGGAGGAGGTGGGGAGAATGGGGGAGGGAGACGCGGCAAGGGGGGACGCAGGGACAGGGTTTGGGGATAATGCATCCAGTCTCAGCTACTTTCCTCAATGAGGGGTATTCATCGTGACAGTACGCCCGCTCCGCGTCATGTGCCCAAACGCTTACCCAATAACCGTCAAATGCAAAGGCTTCTGCGAAAGGGGCAGGCAGCGCATGTTTTTTTCTAGATGAAGCCATGATGAATCGGGTAGCCCAGGTCATCAAAACCGTTTTTAGCAGCGCTAATTACGAGGAAGCCGAGCTTTGGCTCTCAGAAGATGAGTATGAGCGCGTTGATGGGCGGCTCGTGGCTGAGGATGCCTTCTGATTTTTGTTGATATAAAATTATGAAGTTGCCCAATCCTGAATCGGCCATCGTAGATGACGAAAAGCTGTCCGGTTACTGTCTAAATCCTTTCCATTCAGATGGGAGACATAAGGCACGGGTATTTCAATCGGCGTTAGGCTTAAATCAGGAGAATTCTGACGATCTAAGATCTGCTTTGCTGGGGGCAGTTCAAACCTGTGAAGCTATTCCTGATAAGCGCAATCGCTATGGTCAAAAGTATATCGTTGATTTCCTTATGACTCGTCTCGACAAAGAAACCATGATTCGTAGCATTTGGATTGTTCGAGATGATGAAAACTTCCCGCGATTAGTCACCTGTTACATTCTCTAGAAAGGGAGAAAGACCATGCCAGATCCAATCAAGCTCCTGGATGTCGTAGCGCTTCTCAAAGATATGCCAGAACTCAAGCTATTGAGGGGGCAGGTGGGGACCATTGTGGAAGAATATGAGCCCAATGTCTTTGAAGTGGAATTTAGCGACTTACAAGGGCGCACCTACGCGTTAGAAACCTTAGATGCTGGAAACCTGATGCTGCTCTACTACCAACCAGTCAAACAGCAGGTTGCCTGACCGAGCCCTCTTTCCCAAACGCAGCCAGAATCTGTTCGGGGGTCTGAGCTTCGA
>JBCDEB010000292.1:0-3417 GCA_039180005.1 Cyanobacteria bacterium P01_G01_bin.54
CGGTGTTGGGTTTCCTCCGTCAACCCAACCTACAACTTATAACTTTTGTCCTGTACTGAGGTGAACGATTTCTTCCCTTTCTACCTAAAAAAACTCAAGAAATCACGACAGTTTGTTGTGTGTTTATGAAAATATCGATGCAATTTATGGAATCGCTTACGTGTAGTAAGACGCCAAGAAAACATAAACCGTATTCTCTGCTACAAAAATATTTTTTGATTTCGCTTTATCCTGTGTCTGGAAGTATGCCCGTTTTGGGATAGGGTTGCCAGGATTCAAGTTGTTGCAGGTTATAAAGGGTGAAACAAAGCCGATGATTATCAATCAACGTGTTCCCGTAACGGTGCTAACAGGATATTTAGGGGCAGGGAAGACGACGTTATTAAACAGAATTTTAATTGAGGAGCATCATCAGCGCGTTGCCGTCATTGTTAATGAATTTGGGGAGATTGGTATTGATAGCCAGTTGGTTCTCAATTCGGATGAAGAAATCCTAGAAATGAACAATGGCTGTATTTGCTGTACGGTTCGGGGTGATCTTATTCGCATTATTGGTAATTTAATGGATCGACGCGATCGCTTTGATCACCTACTGCTGGAAACGACGGGTTTGGCGGATCCGGCTCCCGTTATTCAGTCATTTTTCACCGATGAAGTGATGCTGCGTCAGACTCAATTAGATGCTGTTGTGACGGTTATTGATGCTAAACATATTCTGCAACATTGGGAGAGCGAAGAAGCCCAGGAACAGATTGCTTTTGCCGATGTTATCTTGCTCAATAAAGTTGATTTGGTCTCCTCTGAAGCGCTGCAAATGTTAGAGCAAAAGGTGCGGGGGATCAATGCGATCGCCAAGATCCATACGACAAATCATTGCAATCTCCCCCTAGACACGGTGTTGGGGGTTCAAGCCTTTGACCTCAAAAATGCCCTGGCGATCGACCCTGAATTTCTAGATGAGTCGGCCCATGAGCATGATGAATCGGTGTATTCGGTCGGCATTAAGGCGTCAGGGACGGTCGATAGTGACAAACTCAATCGCTGGCTCTATCAACTGGTTCAAGCACGGGGCCCCGATCTCTTTCGGATGAAAGGCATCTTAAATGTTGACAACACTGAACGTCGCTTCGTGTTTCAGGGGGTTCATATGACGTTGGATGGCCGTCCCGGCAAACCGTGGCAAGCCGATGAAGTTCGACGCAACGAGCTAATCTTTATTGGTCGTAATTTGGATGAACCCCTCTTACGTGCTGGCTTTGAATCCTGTCTCATTGAATCAGCCGTTCATTAATCACAATCGCTCATTAATCACAAATATGGAGAAGCGCACGTGAAACAAGCTGAAGCATTAAGCATTAGTATTGGCGTTTTAGGTGGCGTAGACGTCTTCCTAACGGCCACGATCATTCCGGTTCCTGTTTGGGTCACTTTCACCGCCTGGGCCTCTTTTTTCATTGTGGGGGGTGGCGTCAGCGGCTTAATTAAATCGGTGTCTTGCAATATTACGGGCATCATTATTGCTGGACTGTCTCTGCTGGCCATTGATCTGATTGGCCCTAGCCCGCTCGTGGCCGCAATTTGTGTTGGCATTGGCAGTGCCGGTATGGTGCAGGCGACCAAGCTCCCGTTCACTGGCATCACGCCCGCGATTGTTTGGGGCTTTTCACAGACCGTCGGAACCACGGCGGTGACGGGTCAACCCGTTACGGCGGCTTTTCTCGATAATCCAGTGGTCATTGCGATCGCCGCCATGGTTTTGGGGGCGATCTTTGGTTATCTCTCAGAACTTTGGGGCAAAGCAATGACCACTTCGACCTCTGCCGCCTAGACCCATTCGGTTTTACATTTCGATTTTATATAAGGAGATATAAGCGCAATGAAACTACAACATAATCTTGGGGGGTTGCAAGGACTCGGCCCCATTAACTTTGAAAAAAGAGTGTTTGTGGAGGCCTGGGAGACCCGAATCTTCGGCATCCATACAGCGATGATGGCGCTGAGCAATCACTTGAGTCAGTCGCTGCCCGATTACGAGATCGAGAACGTGCCTACCCAATTCAAAAGCTTCTGGACATGGGGGCATCTACGTATGGGCGCTGAAGCCATGCACCCCTTTGAGTATTTCCGGTTGCGGTACTACGAAAAGTGGTTGGGCGGAATCTCGGGATTTTTCGTCAGTGAAGGCTACATTACCCAAGCAGAATTGGATACTCGCATTGCTGAGATTCTTGATGACCCGGCGAAAGCAGAAGCATCTTTGCCCAGTGGGGGAGAAGAAGCCGTTGATGCGCAGGTGGAGAAATATTTGCGAGAAGGCGATTCGCCGATGCGATCGCCAACAGTTGAACCCAAGTTTAAGGTGGGCGACACAGTGCGGATCAAAGATGTTCCCCCCAGTGACCATACCCGGCTACCGGGTCATCTGCGCAATCGGATCGGCACTGTCGATTTAGTTTATGACAATGTCTACACTTACTTCTTCCCGACAGATGATGGCATTGGGGTGCCCATGCCCATCTACAGCCTTTGCTTCCAACCCGATGCGCTCTGGAACGAGTCCCTCTTGGATGCTAAAGCCATCTATTACAACGACATCTTTGAAATCTACATTGAAGCCGCTTAACGGAGGAAACCATGCCAAGTCTTTATGAAGGGTTTAACTACGATCCAGACCGCGAACGCTACAGTGCGGCCAAGGTCAAAGCCCTAGAATCCTTACTCATTGAAAAGGGCATTATTACGGGCAAGACAGTTGATAACATTTTGAGTTTCTTCGACACACAGATGGGCCCCTTTAATGGTGCTAAGTTGGTTGCCCGTGCCTGGATTGACCCTGACTTTAAAGCGCGACTCATTGCCGATTGTAATGCGGCTTGTGAGGAGATGGGATTCCCCCCCGGCATGTCTGGGGCAGAGGGTGAGCATATGCGGATTGCCGAAAATACCCCCGACGTTCACAACGTCATTGTCTGCACCCTCTGTTCTTGTTATCCCTGGCCCACCTTAGGGTTACCGCCCTACTGGTACAAAGACCCGACCTTCCGGGCCCGCACGGCCCGTGAGCCCCGTCAAGTCTTGAAGGAGTTTGGGGTCGAACTGGATGACTCGGTGGAGATCCGAGTGTGGGATACCAGTGGGCAGGTTCGTTGGTGGGTTCTCCCCATGCGTCCTGAGGGGACAGAGGGGATGAGTGAAGCCGACTTAGCCCAGCTGATCACCCCTGAAGCCATGATGGGGGTTGCCACCGTTTCGGTTTAAGAGTATTCCTTGGAAATAATCATTCTGAGGCAGGCGGGACGCCTGCGCTACGGTTTATTCTCCTTAATATCCATAGCGCGGGCATCTTGCCCGCCACTAACAACGCTCATTTCTGGAACACTTTTTTACTAGGAATACTCTAAGCAGGACAGGCTTAAG
>JBCDEB010000293.1:0-3393 GCA_039180005.1 Cyanobacteria bacterium P01_G01_bin.54
ACCAGCTTAACCAGCTACTTGCACAGAACAACGCAAGATTGGCGGCAGGGCTTAAAGGAATTGGGGCCGATATTGAGGGGCTTAAGCGAACTCTCCAGGCAGACGGTCTCGGACAACCAGGCCCTGCTCACTCGCCTGAACCGGATAGAGCACCAGCAAACCCAGTTCAGGACTTTGATATTGGGTATTAACGTGCCCCTGGCGTTGCTGCTATTGGGCGGGATGGGCTGGATAATAGCGGGGCAGTCGCAGTTAGGAAGTGAGCAGCGGGTGCAGGGGCAGCGGGTTAGCTGGCTACTGGAGAAGGCCAATCGTTGGGAGTGTTGGCAGGGCATTAAAGCGCCCGATAGTCCTGAATGCAATTGACCATGGGCAGAGATGCGTGCCAATTTCCCTTAAATCCCTGATTAGCGAGGGGATAGAGCGAGATGTGGTAGATTTTGACACGTAGTTTTGGCCTGGGATGGATTTAAAGTGCTCGACACTGATCCCGTTGATGCGGAGGTCATTTAGTTCATGGCCTTTGAGAAATCTCGCTATCCCGATAACTGGAATGACATCTCGCTAAGCATTCGCACCGAGGCTAACTGGACCTGCCAGGGTTGCGGGCTTCCCTGCCGTCGCACCGATGAGTCCTAGACCCAATATTGTGAGCGGATGGGCTGGAATGCGTTTGACCCCAATCACAAGCGCGGGCAATATGTTCTAACGGTGGCCCACCTGGACCAGAACCCGCAAAATTGCGATCGCGCCAACCTAAAAGCGCTTTGTACCATTTGTCATCTTCGATATGACTCACGATTCAGAGCAAAGCAGAAACGCCTTATTGCCGAATTTTACGACCAGCAGCGCATCGATGACCCATTTTGCCGAAGGATTGCAGTTATCGCTGCTATCGGGACGTATAGCCCCCTTCTCGTTGCCGTTGCAGGGGGAGTCCCCCAAAGGAGGGAAGCTCTTATCTCCCCCAGAACAGGGGTTTGATCCGGTGCCGAGGGGTGAGGGTGATCGAGCGGTTGATGAGGGAGGTTCTGGGGGAGAGGGACGCAGGAAACGCAGGCGGCAACGCCCAAGGGGTCGGCCTGTAGGTGGATTGAGGAACGTGTCGGCAATCGTAAGCGCGTGCATCCGACCGTGAGCTATTACTACCGCTGGGATGAGCCGGATGATCGCGGGTCGGTTTATGTGCCGGTTGCGATCTTGCCTACAGTGAAGCGGATGGTCGATGAACGGCAGCCGGTGTCCAAGGTGCTGGAATTTCTTCAGGCCAGAAAAAAAGGATGTTATCAGGGGTAGCATCAACTTAACTTGATGTTTTAAGCAGGAATTGCCTGTAGGACAGTTGAAGGAAGGGGTGTCAGTGGTGCAGGAAACTCAAACATGAAAGCGGTTGAGCTGTTGCGACTCTATGAAGCTGGTCGGCGAGACTTTAGCGGTGAAAGTCTCAGGGGGCAGAACTTTACGGGCGAGGATTTATCTGGTGCAGACTTCAGCAGGGTTGACATCCGCAGTACGAACTTCACCAACACCAATTTGACCGAGGCAAACTTTACCCAAGCTAAAGCTGGATTACAACGACGTTGGGCCATTGGGTTACTGTTTGCCTCGTTGCTGTTATCAGCACTCTCAGGAGTATTGTCTGCTTTTGTCGGTTATTTTGTGGCCATAATATTTGATTCGGGGAGCTTTGAAAATCAGGCGACTGGTTGTGCTGCTATCGCAGTTTTAGTAGCATTTTTCATTATCACTATTCGCAAAGGCGTTGTTGCAGTTGCAGTTGCGGTGTCGTTCGCAGTTGCAGTTGCAGTGGCAATCGCAGTTGCAGTGGCATCCACTGGCGCAGGCGAAGTCGCAGCTGCGGTAACATTTGCATTCGTAGGTGCATTCGCCGGTGAGGTTGCATTCGCATTTGCATTTGCATTCGTATTCAAATTGGCAATCGCGGTAGCGGTCATATCCGTCAGCACAGTTGCTAGTACAGTCGCAATAGCCAGCACAGTTGCCAGCACAGGCAGCTTCACATTCGCGAATGCATTTGCATTTGTATTTGCATTCGCGTTCGCATTTGCAATTACGTTGCTGAGTGCTTACATCGGTTGGCGGGTATGGAAAGGCGATCCCAAAGATGCCTGGATTCGGTCTGCTGCGGTTGCCTTTGCTGCGATCGGTGGTACAAGCTTCCGGGGCGCTACATTAACGGATGCTAATTTCTCTCAGGCATGCCTCAAAAGTACTGACTTCAGACGATCATCATTACTCCGTACTCGTTGGAGGGGTGTTAAAAAGCTAGACCGTGTGCGTCCGGGAGAGACTTATCTTCATAAACCTAAAATTTGTGACCTTGTTCGCACTGGTAATGGTCAGGGGCAGTCCTATGATCACTATTTCAATCTCAAAGGCATCAATTTACAAGGAGCTAATTTAGCAGCTGCCGATTTTTCGGGCTCAGTCTTGAAGTATGGAACGTTCCAAGGAGCTAATTTAGTTGGTGCTCACTTTAAGAATGCAAATCTCAACTATGTCAATCTTCAGGATGCTGACCTTACCGATTCCAAATTAATCCAGACCCAGCTTAATCAGGCTGATTTTACAGGGGCTATTCTAACCGGTGCCTATATTGAAGATTGGGGCATTACCACGACGACTAATCTCCATGGCATTCAGTGTGATTATGTTTTCATGCGTTTTCCTCGGGAAGGATGTTCTGATCCTAATCCTCATCGAAAGCCCGACGATTGGAGCAAGACCTTTGCAGATGGCGAGTTTGTAGACTTCATCACGCCGATGGTTGAGACCCTGGATCTCTATCACAATCAGACGGTTGACCCCCGAGCAGTTGCTATTGCCTTCAGCGACCTACGAAAGCAAAATCCTGATGCGGATCTTGAGATTGTCTCCATGGAAAAACGAGGCCCTAATCTAGATAAATTCAATCTTCGAGTGCGAACTAGCCCTCAAGCCGATCGCTCTCAACTCCATCACGAATACTTTGACCGATACGAGCATTTGTTGACCCTGTCACCCCAAGCCCTGATCGCCCTCCTGATGGAAAAAGAAGAGAAGTCCCAGATGCTAGCCGGAATAGTCGGGACAGCCATTAATCGCTCTGGCACCCACATCAACACCTATCAAAACCAAGGAAATACCACCGTGTCTGAACAAGGTTCTAATGCCCCAAAATACGACCTCAGCAACGCCCAATTTGCTGGAGGCTTTGCCGAGACTGTCCAAGGCGATCAAATCGGCGGCACCATCAATAACTACGGTGCCAAGCTCGACGACATCACCCAACTGATCACATCCCTACGCGAGCTGGCCCAGTCCTTTCCCGCTGAGCAAAAAGACGACGCGCTCATGGAGCTGGATGATATTGAGGCTGATGTTAACAAGCCC
>JBCDEB010000294.1:0-3365 GCA_039180005.1 Cyanobacteria bacterium P01_G01_bin.54
TATGGTTGCCGATTACCAACCTGAGATTTATCAACATGGGCAATGGCGAATGGGTACCTACCAAGACGCCGTCAAGATTGACTACGGGCATCGGTTTGGGGTTCGGAGCAGTATGCCCATCGATATGGTAGAAATCAAATCTTTGCCAGAGAAGCTGGGTTTACAGGAAACGGGCATTTATACGACGGGATTTAATTGGTTTACCGACTATCTGATCTTTCCGTTGATAGTACTTTCGCAAAAAATCAAAAAAGGGTTCCTTCGACATGTCTGGGCTAAGCTGCTGACCTTTGGAATTAATACATTTTCTGGCACTGAAGCAGGTGTTGTTTTTCTGCTGAAGACCGAAGGCGAAAAGGATGGGCAACCCCAAAGTGTCGAGATTATTGCTGAGCACGACAGTGCCTATGAGTTTACGGTAATTCCAGTGATTGCCTGCTTGAAACAATATCTTGACGGTTCGATTCGCAAAGCAGGCCTCTGGATGATGGGCCACATCGTAGACCTCGATAGATTGTTTGATGATATGGAAAAAATGAACATCCGGATGCAAATATGCATCACCCACAAACAGGTATGCCCGTCGAGCCTTAAGCCCCAAATACCCAGAGCGTGAACGCGATCCCATCCGGAGAATGGGGCCAGATCAGAGGATGGGGCCAGATCAAAGCGGCCAGATCAAAGCGGCCAGATCAAAAAAGAGCTATTGACTTAATCACTGCCTGGTTATAGAGTAGACAAAGATTGACTGATTATACTGGCTATCCGCTCCATCTATTTTAGCCAGTATCACAAGAAATCTCACATACATCATTATGTATCTCGGAGGTTTAACTGATGGATACGTTAATACGACATAAGAGACTCCCTGAAGGGGGGCTATTTGACCTATGGAACCTATTTTCTGAGTGGATCATCAGTACCCAGAACCGCATCTATATCGGCTGGTTTGGTCTGCTCATGATACCCACACTGATGGTGGCGACGACCGTTTTTGCGATCGCAATCATCGCCGCCCCTCCCGTTGACCTGGACGGGATTCGTGAACCTGTTTTTGGATCCATTCTCAGTGGCAACAACCCCATTACCGCAGCAGTTGTCCCCACCTCAGCTGCCATTGGGCTCCATTTTTATCCCCTATGGCAGGCCAGCTCAGTGGCAGAATGGCTCTATAACGGCGGTCCTTACCAGTTGATTGTGTTTCACTTTTTAATCGGCATCTGGAGCTATCTCGGTCGCCAGTGGGAGCTGAGCTATCGCCTGGGAATGCGCCCCTGGATTGCAGTTGCATTTTCTGCCCCCGTCGCCGCCGCAACTGCTGTGCTGTTGGTTTATCCCATCGGTCAGGGGAGTTTCTCAGAAGGCATGCCCTTAGGTGTCGCCGGTACGTTTCACTTCATGCTAGCGCTGCAAGCTCAGCATAATGTGCTGATGCATCCTTTCCATATGCTAGGGGTTGCCGGTATTTTTGGCGGCGCGCTCCTCAGTGCTTTGCACGGTTCTCTAGTCACCGCCAGCTTAGTGCGAGAAACCTCTGAGTTGGAGTCCACTAACGCAGGCTATCGCTTTGGGCAACAAGAAGCGACTTACAACCTCCTAGCAGGTCATGTTGGCTTTCTGGGACGGCTGCTCATTCCGACCACCGCTATGGGTAATAGTCGTTCGATTCATTTCTTGCTAGCGGCCTTGCCCACTATCGGCATTTGGTTCGCCGCCTTGGGGATTGGCGTTATGGCCTTTAACTTGAATGGCTTTAACTTCAATCAGTCTATCTTAGACAGCCAGGGTCGGGTGATTCCAAGCTATGCTGATTTGTTCAATCGAGCTACCTTAGGGCTTCAGGCCATGCATGCACCCAATGCTCACAACTTCCCTGCGTTGTTGACTGCCGATGGTGCTATAGAAGAGGTTTGACAGGATACCGATCTCCTCAAATAAGCCAAAATCAATCAAGCCAAAAGTGATTGATGTCTCTCCAGAGGAATTTGTCCAATTATCTGAGCCCCCGCGATTATTGGATAGATCACTTTGACGGGCCGTTCTGACGAACTCAGATCTGATACCAAGCTGGCGCTGCCACTCTCAGTGCAGGGCGGAGTCAAGCTGTCTTCCAGCCATGTACAAGCTGTAAAACGAACTCATGGCTCCGCTCTCAAATTTAATATTCAAGGAGAAAATTGTCGTGTGGAAAGTGTTCGGTTTCTTTCAGAGAAATCTCGTCTGGTCTATTCCAATCTTCATGGTGGCGGGTCTAATCGTAGGTACTGTGACCCATCCAGCTCCTCTCAAAACTTTGATTATTCCTTTAACTTTTCTCATGGTTTATCCCATGATGATCAACCTACAAGTGCAGAAGGTGCTTAAGGGCGGGGACTACAGGGTTCAACTGCTAACGCAGCTGATTAACTTTGGTGTGATTCCCTTTTTTGCCTTTGGTATGGGGAAACTGTTCTTCGCAGATCGTCCCCTGGTTGCACTGGGTCTCTTGCTGGCGTCTTTGTTGCCCACCAGCGGTATGACCATTTCCTGGACGGGTTTTGCGAGGGGCAACATTAGCGCTGCGATCAAGATGACGGTGATCGGTTTAGTGCTGGGCTCGGTAGCCACACCGTTTTATGCTAAGTGGCTAATGGGAACTGTCGTAGAAATCCCCTTAGCCAGTATCTTCAAACAAATTGTCATGATCGTTTTTCTACCGATGCTCCTGGGGTTTGTGACCCGCCTCTCTCTCATCCGGATTGTTGGTGTTGATCAATACAATAAAAACCTCAGTCGAAAGTTCCCGGCCTTTTCGACCGTGGGCGTTTTAGGTATCGTGTTTGTAGCAATGGCACTCAAAGCCAAAGATATCGTAGCTAATCCATTGGTACTGCTTTCGTTTTTAATTCCGCTGGCAATCTTGTATCTGATTAACTTCTTTCTCAGTACTTTAGTGGGTAAGCTTTGCTTTGATCGGGGAGATGCGATCGCACTGGTCTATGGCACTGTCATGCGTAATCTATCGATTGCCCTAGCGATTGCCATGACCGCCTTTGGTAAAGAACAGGGCTCAGAAATTGCCTTAATTATTGCCATGGCCTACATTATCCAGGTTCAGGCAGCTGCCTGGTATGTGCGGTTTACAGATCGCATTTTTGGCCCCGCACCTCTCCCTCAACATGAGATTTCACATTTGCAACATAGCCCTCGCTAGGGGCTGGTTGGGGGCGATAATCTGGGCCTAGCTGCATTGAAATCAATCAATGATTTGCACAAATCTCATAAAATGATGATCAGCTATATTACTGTTCAGGCATATATAATTTGAGTATTGTTGCACCCACTCCATAACTTGCAACAATATTCAATTTAAGAGAAAGAAAATA
>JBCDEB010000295.1:0-3315 GCA_039180005.1 Cyanobacteria bacterium P01_G01_bin.54
TGCCTATTTTGCCTTTACTTTTCGGATTTACTTTGAAAATAGACAAGGATGAGGGCTGAGCTTGTCGTTCGCGTAGCGTCCCGGAGGGAGAGCCCGGCCGTTCAGACGTTCGACAAGCTCAGTCTTCACTCTCTTTATGGCTCTATATAGTCAGGATTTGGTATCAGAACAGATTTTTGGCCCTATTGAGAGAACAGAGATTCTGAATCGTCGTGGGTGACCCAGCCTCCCCTCACCAAGGACTTCCCACCACCGTAAAACCACTCCAATAGTAAGGATGACGATAGGTATCATCGCCCAGCAAACTCAACTGCGCTTGGCGCAAGGCTTCCGCCTTGATGGTGACCCGGGGATTGGCGAGCTGACCATAAAACCCATCCATCAGGGTGAGGGTGCCCCGGTCTGAAACCGGCCAGAGGCTGGCCACGGCAGACTTAACCCCCAGTTTGACCGCTAGCCCCGCAAAGCCCAATTCTGCCTCCAGGTCGCCGAGTGCGGTTTCACAGGCACTCAAGACCAGTAACTCCACTTGCGGGTCGTTGTACCAACCCAAGCTGCGCAAGTCATCAAGACTGACTTTATCTTCCCAAAACTGGATATAGGTGGGCTGAAATTGCGCATGGGTTGCCAGATGTACAATCTCAATCTGTCGCTGGCGTTGCTGCTGCAAGACCTCAAAGGTGAAGGCTTCGTTGCGGTATTGCTGCGTGTTGGGGTAATGGTTGGCGATCGCCGCCAGTTCTTCAGGCACAGCCGGCAAGTCTTTCAAGTCGGGAGCATTGGCAAAGTCATCAATGCCCATGGCTAGCGTTGTAGCCTGATCCAGCGGTTGATACCGACTGTCGGTGAGGCTGACACTGGGCATGAGACCCAAACTGTACTGCTCAATCAGAAATTCTTGGCCATCGTGGAGCGCAGCGAGGGGAACCGTACGCAGCCCCGCACTCATGATAAAAAGCAGGGTATCCACTTCGTATTCTTGCAGTTCTGGGGCGATCGGCCGAATGAGCCAGTCGTAGAGCTGTTGGCTAGCTGCTAAATAGCGATCGTCACGGGTTTCGCGGAGGCTCCGATTCAGGTGATGAACCTGGCGCTGGAGCAGAACCGGGTTGGCTGTAGGAATTTGTTTGCGAATAACACGATCGACACGAGGGGTAATCAGCAACAGTTCGAGCCAGGAAGATTCAGGGTGAGAGAGGGCATAAATAACCACGGGTTGTGTGCCAGTTTGCTGCTCAATCGTGGTGAGCATGTCTCGAATACTGGCGAGCGAAACCCCTTCGATTTCTGCATCAAAATCTTCTCGAAAATAGGCTTCATATTCTGCTTCCATCTGCTCATCAATATAGCCAATGTCAACGGAAGGGAGATTATTTATAGGAATAATGATAGGGTCGCTTTCCCCTGGGATATATAACAGCATCTCGCCCTGTTCATAGTCGATCTCTCTCATTGCTCCTAGTCGTTCAGCAATCAATTGGAAAAACAGTTGGCTGGGGGTCTGGTTATAGAAGGTCAGTAGCGGTGGATTAGAGCCCGCCGGAGGCAGGGTCAGTTGAGGGGAATCGGTCGAAAGGATTTGGATTGCCCCTTGGACATAGTTGTAGAGAAATTCCTGGCGTGCAAAAATGCTTTGCTCAATCGAACTGTTGCCCGTGGTCAATCGAGCGGCGGAACCATTGAGACTGGCGTCACCGACAATAAACGGAACCAGACCCCCACCCCCATGTCGGAGGATGATCGAACCGCCTCCCGTGCTACCTGCGGTGGAAATGCTGGCAGACGGGCCGCCAAATATGCTCGGGCCCGCTCCGACCAAACGAATAAAACGATCGGACGCCAGCTCGACTTGTCCGCCCCAACCCCCAGTCGATTCTGCAAAGATTTTACCAATGGTCATTTCGTGGTGCGATCGCAGGGTTACATTGCCAGCATTCCCCCCATTGGCGCTTGCATCCACTAAGCCGAAACTGGCACCATTTGTATTCTTAATGACGCCACCTGAGCTCTCCACATCAATATTACCAGCGCTACCATTTGTTGCCGAGGTAATTAAGTTGCGAATATTGATATCACCTTGGGCAAAAATACGGATATTTCCCCCGTTTTGCCCTGCGGTAGAAACGGAACTATCAAGCTGCAGCGCATTAACACTGTTATTGGCATGAATCCTGAGGTCAACACCGGACAACGCCAAATTGTTGAGAATATGGACATCATCCCCAACTAAGAATAGCTCTGAATCACCATTATTAAAGCGAACTGAAGCCTCAAAGTCCAAGTCACCCGTCCTGAAAAAATTAATATCGGCATATTCAGACAGAACATCATTACTTTGGGGATCAGCGATCGCTTGATTATTTTGGAGTAGGCTGTCCACAACAATCGCTTCACCGACACCAATCGTAAAACTGCCGCCTCGATTGCTGGCTGTATTTCCTGAAATTGTTGATTCGATAACAAAGACATCTCGCCCACTTGCAAAACCACCACCATCATCGTCGGAGATATTGTTTTTGACCGTTGATTGTTCGAGAATCACAATGCCTGCCATTGAGAAACCACCGCCTGACGACGTAGCAGAATTATTGGATATGACCGTTGAGTCTAGGGTAAGTGTATCTCCACCCACTGAGAGACCCCCCCCATCCCCCGCTGTCCGATTGTTTGAAACCGTCGAATTGGCAAGTGTTAGATCATCACCACTAGAAATCCCTCCCCCACCGGTCAAACTTGAGTTGCCTGAAATCGTTGCATGGGTGAGCGAGATAGGGCCATTACTGGAGAGTCCACCGCCCCCCCTATTGAGGCTCCTATTGTCTAAGACGTTTACGTTAGTCCCATTGATCCCTTTTCTGGTATGAATCCCCCCGCCAAAACTCGTCGCGGTATTGTTGGTCACGTTCGTGCCGGTCAACTCAATCGAGCCTTGGCTATAGATCCCCCCGCCCAAGCTATTCGAGCTATTGTAAGTCACGTTAGAGTCGATCAACTCAATCGATCCTTGACTATAGATTCCCCCACCCAAGGAATCCGATATATTGCTAGTAATCGTTGCTTCAACAAAGGTTAGAGTTCCTGGCTGGAGGTGAAGAATGGCACCCCCTACACCGTTCGATGAACCATTTTGAATGGTGAGATCTTGGATTGCTAAATTGTTGGCTGAGATATTAAAAACCTTTAGGGATGACAAGGAAGCTGAAGAGTAGAGCGGACAAGGGAAAGAGCCATCAGACCACGGTCAAAAAAGAGACGTTTATGAGGCTTACAGGCCATGAGCCGAAAGGCGAGAGGCTGCCAGGTGAGCATGGAAAA
>JBCDEB010000296.1:0-3159 GCA_039180005.1 Cyanobacteria bacterium P01_G01_bin.54
AAATGCCCACTTTAAAAAAATACTATGACTTGGTTGAGTATACTGTTTATATTAGGGCTTCCAATCGCTTCTTTATTCTTCAGGATAGGTGTTGGCTTGACAGGAGGACATAGTATTCCATTGGTATGTGCATTTAGCTATTATATGGCTCTCTGTTTTGAATATATCTCTGTGTTTGCTCTTACCAGGATAAGTCGTTTTTTTGCCCTTGTTAGAATAAAAAAGGTTCAGGTCACTCTATTTTTTGCCTTTATTTCTCTATCCTTGGGCTTGATCATCGGTTCGGCTTTAGCTCAAGCAGGCATTTTGGAACCTGCTTTCAATGATTCATCACGTGGTGATGTTCCTTTTGAAGATGTGTTTTTCTGTGCTTTTCTGGGGACTTTATCTGGCTTTGGATTGGGTTTTAGTAACAATCAGTTGATGCGAGTCTTGACAAGTGGAAGAGTGAATTATGGTCTTTCCTTAATAATTTGTTTGTTGGCTTCAGTTTTGAGCATTGCGGTAGCTTTAAGTACAGCCTTAGATCTGGTTGATTGGCTCTTCTGGGTCTAGGTTTATCTATAGTTATATTGTCTTGTCACCTGCAACCTGGATCGGTTAATAGGTGTGGTTTGTTTTTTGAATGAGGCGATCGCAGGTTTGGACGTCTTGGAATTTGAGGGGGATCATGTATGAATCTGCTACTACGACTGGAATCTGGGTACTGGGTCTTGGAGTGGCAACCAACTTGAATTGAGCCAAGCCCATGAAGCGCACCTCGACGCATCTCTACAAACTCAGCGTTGGTTTACTACTCGCCCCCATCGTGCTCATCGCTATTTTAATCCTCTTGCACTGGCTGGGTTGGATCAACGCGTGGCAATTTCCGCTCATTCCAGTGAGTGCCTTTTGTATTTTCGGCAGCTTTGCGAGTTTGGCTCTGGCTGGGGCGTGGCCATGGCGCAGTCGCGCTGGCGCGCGTACCAGAGGCGATCGCTGGCGGCAGCGTCCCCGTTCCGTTTTAAGTTTGGCTTTGGTCGTAGTGCTCCTGGTTGTGAATCTCCCCCCCTATCTCGTTGCCCATTACGTCACCCAAGTGCGATCGCCCGGCCAACTGATCCTCGGCAGACCCCGACCAGAAAATGATACTAATCCGAGCGATCGCGGTCTCGTCTACGTGACGCATCGGTTGCGATCGGAACGTAATATTGAGCTAGAGAGCTGGGAAATCAAAACCACCACGCAACCTCGGGGCACAGTATTACTTTTCCCTGGCAATCTCAGCACCAAAAGCAAGCTCCTGGCTCAAGCAGAGCAGTTTGTAAATTTGGGTTTTGATGTGGTGCTGACGGATTTTCGCAGCGTTGGCGGCTCGACGGGTAAGATCACCACCGCAGGCATCAGCGAAGCAAAGGATGTGGTCGCCGTTTTTAATCACCTCAAAGCCCAAAAGTTTAGCCAAGATCATCCCACTTCGCCTGTGATTCTCTATGGCATTTCCATGGGCACAGCAGCAATTTTAAGAGCGATTTTCCAATATCAAATCCAACCGGATGCCATTATTCTGGAGCTGCCTTTTGCTCGTTTGCTTGATAGCGTTAAAAGCCGCTTGCGCTACCGCAAGGTTCCGACGTTTCCGATCGCCGAGTTACTCTTATTTTGGGCATTTGTACAACGTGGTGTAAACGGGTTTGGGCATAATCCCGTTACGTTCGCTCGGGCGGTTAACTGTCCGACTTTAGTGTTGCAGGGAGCACAAGACCAATGGATTACCGTGGAAGAGGTGACGGCGATCGTGGATAATTTCGCGGGACCGAAGCAACTCGTTATTTTTCCTGACGCCGGACATCATCAGCTTTTGAGTGTGAATCGTGAGCGGTGGCGATCGACGGTTGCTAGTTTTTTGGCGAATCTCTAAGTCCTAAAGCCGTGTTCTAAAGCCGCTGCAAAATTTGCCCCAATTTCAAAGACTGATCACGGCTGGCGATCGCCAGTGCCAAACTCACCGCCACATGGGGCACAGCTAGCACACTGGCCAAATGCACCCGCCACTTGCTCCAGGAGCGCAAGGCGCGGGCACGGGGGCGGATCTGCCAGAAGCGATTCACCGAGCAGACCATGCCCTCACCGACTGTAGAGATTTCATGCCACCAGCCCGCAGGAATAAAGATCAGCTCACCCGGATTAAGAATCACTTCATAGCGATTTTCCTGAGCTTGGGCGGCTTTCGGGAAGGCCGCAAAGTCGATCGCATCGGGATAGATTTGGCTGTAACCCGATCGCAACTTTGCCCCATGAAGCAAATGGTTCAAGATCGGGAACGGATAGAGGTTGTAGAGCTGATCCGGCGGGAAGAGGATCAGCCGCTTCGAGCCATGGAGCTGCACCAATGTGCCATCAAAGGGGTCGTAATGCAGACAAGTGGTATGCCCCGCCGGGCCCACCCAGAGGTTCCAGGCGGTAATCGATTGCGGCAAAGATAAGGTTTCAGGAAGCTGTTGCAATACCGGGTCTTGCGCTAGGGGCGTTGGGGTGATCGGAAACTTGGCCAAATAGAGATCTTCCGTGTAAGCCTGACCGCTCTCAACCAGCGCCGCATAGTCATTGAAGGTCATGCTGGCAGACTCTACACCACTACCCATGCTGGTCCACTGGCGTTTGTCCTGTTGATAGCGATCGCGTCCAAATTGCCGAATCAGAAAGGTTAAATCACCGATTTGCTCGCGCAGATACGCCAAGTTCCAGGTTGGTGCATGCGTTAGTGCATCGGTAATCACCACGGGCAACCCCGGCTGTTTGTACTTCTCAAAAAAGCCTGGCAAACCCATGTCGGCGATCGCTTGGCGAGGAATAGACCGAATTGAGTCAGGGGGTCGGGGTGATTGAGTTGCGGCTGGAGAGCTATTAAAAACCGGAATTTGCATCGATCTAGGCGTCTAGATTAAAAGGAATTCAACGTTAACTCAGCAGCGAGGCTGTGATATCGCCTGATCATAGTACAAGACCCTTTTCTTGATACAACCCCAGACGCTAAAAAGGAATTGAGCCCGAATCGAGCCAGGAAGAGTGAGCCGGATAATACCAAATCCGCTAGGTAAACCCCAAATAAAACCGGGATGAGGGCTGAGACTTCGACAAGCTCAGTCCAGGGCTTGTCGTTCGCGTAGCGTCCCCAGC
>JBCDEB010000297.1:0-3039 GCA_039180005.1 Cyanobacteria bacterium P01_G01_bin.54
ATCCAGCGCTTGCCGATATTGTGGGTCATGTAGAAGGTCCCGCGAAACACGATATTTGCGATCGCGTCAAACCCACGAATTGAGAGATCTTCTGTGCGCGAGATGAAATTCCCTGCGGCGTTGTTTACAAGACCTGTCAGTGCGCCGTGATTGGTCCAAATTTCCGGGTTGATTCTGTTGAAGTTTCAGGGTCTGGCGCGATGTCTGCTTATCCAGAACTCACGTTAAAAACGTTTAGACCAGGGGGGCGATCGCCCCCCTGGTCTTTCTAAACCGGGTCTTTGACTTAAATTGACGGGTAGGGCCACCGCTTAAGCCGGCTCTACCAGATTTTCTAACCCATCAACCACCGTAGCCGAGAGAATCTTATCACCCCCTTCCAGGCTCTCCAGAACCGCTTTGCCCTCTACCAGATAGCCAAGCACACTATAGCGACCATCGAGCACATTAAAACCGGGTGGTGTCAGCTCGCTGTCAAACAAGAAAAAGAAAAACTGTGACGAGCCGCCATTCGGGTCATCCCCCGGTCGTGCCAGGGCCACAGCCCCGTAGGCATTGAAGGGGAGCGCTAAATTGGGTAGATAATAGCCCACATCTTCAAGGGTAAATTCATAGATCGGCTCCACCTCTTCTTGCACCCGGACTTCCAGGGGAATGGCTCGATACTCAG
This sequence comes from Cyanobacteria bacterium P01_G01_bin.54, assembly GCA_039180005.1. GTDB lineage: Bacteria > Cyanobacteriota > Cyanobacteriia > Cyanobacteriales > Spirulinaceae > SIO3F2. The sequence goes on from JBCDEB010000297.1 coordinate 671, forward strand.
CGGTTTTGGGGTCATTAAAGCCCACATCCGGCCCTGGTGGATCGCCCGTTTGGATGATGTAGTCCTGATTCTGGAAAAAGGTCAGCCCATCATAAAAACCCCGTTGCACCAAGTCCACAAAGTTGCCTGCATTCACCGGGGCATTATAACCATCCACCACGATCGCCATCGTCCCTTTGTTGGTTTTCAGCTCAACCGTTGCCCGTCCCTTGAGCTGGGGTAGATCAGCATAGTCAGCTGGAACCGTGAAAGGATAGTCCACCACCATCAGCTGCTCCAGCTCGCCGACTTGGCCGAGCAACTGACCCCGTAATGTCCAGATTGCTGAGAGATCCTTCGCTTCAGCCGCTGTGAACATCTGCTCCAAGCCGGCGGTGAGTTCCGCAAGGAATTGCTCGGCCTGGGGTTGCCGTTCCGGAGGAATGCTAGCGAGGATGTCTGCATCCCCATACACAAGGCTACGACGGGCAGACTTGAGGTTTTTGTTGATCAGGCTCCAGCGTTTGATGCGGAGGCCGACAGACAGATTTTCTAGACTCCCTTGCAAGTCGCGGACTTCATCATTATCGATCGGCAGGGCATAACGCAGAATCGCATTGGGATCGGTAATCGCATTGCCTTGGGCGAGACCCGCCTGAGCCGGGGCAACCCCCAGCGTCACGATCGCCCCCAGCAGCACAATTGCCATCAGAGCGTAGCGCAATAAAGAACAGCGTAGCCACTGACGGAGCTGCCACCCGCGAGAACGTGAACCTATCATGGTTGATTTAAAAAACTATCTTGATACCGTGCAAATCCTCCTCATCTTCCCACTAATCGGAGTTCAAAGTTAAAGGTTAAAAGTTCAAAGTTCAGACGGTTGCAACAACTTTAAACTTTGAACTCTAAACTTTGAACCCCTGAACTAGGGTGCAAGGCGATAGCGTCGCCAGGGTTGCCCAGGGCCAGAACGCTCATAACAGAGGCGATCGTTCAATCGGTCGGGGCGTCCCTGCCAAAACTCAATCCAGCTTGGCACCACCCGAAAACCGCCCCAATGGGGGGGGCGGGGAATCATCTGCTCGGCAGGATATTGTGCTTCGAGCTCAGCCAGACGCTGCTCCAACACAATTCGGCTGGCAATCTCCTGGCTCTGGTCAGACGCCAAAGCTCCTAGCTGTGATCCCCGCGGCCGGTGCTGGAAATAGGCATCCGACTCAGTGGCGCTAAGTTTCTCCACCCGGCCCTCGATGCGAATTTGCCGTTCCAATTCGAGCCACACCAAAACGAGGGCAGCTTGGGCATTGGCTTGGAGTTGTTGACCCTTGCGGCTCTCGTAGTTGGTGAAGAAGGTAAACCCTTCGGGGCTAAACCCTTTGAGCAGCACAATCCGGGCGCTAGGACGACCGTCAGGGGTGGCGGTGGCTAGGGTCATGGCGTTGGGATCGGGCAGTTCGGCGGCGATCGCCGCCTCGAACCATTGGGCAAATTGTGCAAAGGGATCATCACTAGCCTGGTCTTCGGTCAGGCCGCCTTGGGTATAGTTGTGACGCAGGTCGGCAATTGGACGCTTCATGGGCAAGGGAAAATAAGAGAAACGTCTCAAACTCCTACTATGCTTGCCCTACCCTAACGCTCGCTTTTCAAGAAATCTCAAGATTCCAGTGCACCAACTCGGACTAGGATCACGGGGTGAGTTCGGAATTCCGAATTCCGAATTCCGAATTCTAAATCCCCACCATGCGACAACTCAACTTTGTTTTGATCTTTATCGTTTGTCTGGCGATCGCGCTCTTTTGTCTGCAAAATACAGACCCGGTGATGATTCAACTGATTCCGGGGTATCAGGTTGAGTCGCCGCTGGCGGTGGAGTTGCTCATCACTTTGGGGCTGGGGGCGGTACTGGCTTGGTTGTTTAGTCTGTGGGCGCAGCTTCAGCAGCAGATGTCGGCGTTTCAGGATTATCAATTGGTCAAGTCGCGCGATCGACGAATTAAAGACCTGGAAAAAGAGGTCAAAAATTATCAAGACAAGCTAGAAAAGCAGCAGGTGCTGCCACCAGCGGAAAACTAGTTCGTTTTACTCCCATGATGTACAGCATCGAACAGGTTCCAGAAAGTCTTCCTAAGTAACGTGAGTTCTGGATAAGCAGACATCGCGCAAGACATTGCAACTTAGCAGAATCAACAATACTGGCTCCGGTATTGCCGGAGTTGATCGGGAGCCCTCTCCCCCTCAGCGGGAGGTGTCGGGGGGCGGGTCCCCTGACAACCGGGTTTGACAACGAGATTTCAAGGCGCTTTAGGGATGACAAGGAAGCTGAAGAGTAGAGCGGACAAGGGAAAGAGCCATCAGACCACGGTCAAAAAAGAGACGTTTATGAGGCTTAC
>JBCDEB010000298.1:0-2990 GCA_039180005.1 Cyanobacteria bacterium P01_G01_bin.54
GAACAGGGGCGGCACACCGCCGAGGAGTGAACCAGCCAAGCCTCCCGCAACAATCAAAAGCCAGCGTCGCTTGAGAATCAGCAGCAACTGCTGGATGTTGATCTCAATATCGAACTGTTCTCGAGTCTTGGGCATGAGTTCGGTAATTGCTGTGGGGTCAGATGTCAATCGTCAGCAGACCTGTTTCCAGGATACTGTGTATTTTCGACTTTGGTTAGTTTGGATCTCTGAGCTATTAAATTCACGAAGTTGGTTCAACGCTAATGTTGAGCGTTCCGGGCCGATTGTGCTCGGTTGACTGCGTTATCGCTGGTGTTTCAAGGCTTTTCTGGAATGATCTCGATGATTATATTGATAATGTGCCTTGGGAACAGTGGCTTGAATCTGTCTTGGGGCATTGCAGCGTTTTCCTCAGAAATCCTTTGTTCTCCGGTCAAATTGTCAGAAAGGGTGCGAGGCGATCGCGCATAAAGGGGGGCAGGGTAAAAGCGGCTTGGTGCATCGCGCTGCTGTAATAGCGAAAGCTTAAATCTGAGGCAGCAGGGCGATCGCTCTCAAAATCCTGAAGCGGATGAAGTTGGGGGGAGGCAAAGGCAAACGACCATAACCCCCCAGGGTAGCTCATGTTGCTGTAGTTGTAGCAACTCACTACCTCAAAACATTGACACAAGATTTCCAGCAGCTTGCGCTGCATTGCGGCAAACATAAACGGTGATTCTGCCTGGGACACCACAATGCCATTGGGAGCCAGACACCGGGCCACCTGCTGATAAAAATCCAAGCCAAACAGGGGGGTTGCTGGGCCCACTGGATCGGTCGAGTCGATCAAAATAACATCGAATGTCTGAGCAGTATCCGCCATGAATTTCACGCCATCTTCGATCTGCAGCGCGAGTCGGGGCTGGTCGAAACTACTGGCCAGTCCGGGCAAATGCTGACGACAGGCTCGAACCACTACCGGATCAATTTCCACCACCCGGCAGGTCGCCACGCCTGTGTGACGTAACACTTCACGGGCGGTTCCCCCATCCCCACCGCCAATAATCAGCACCCGTTTGGGGTCGGGATGGACAAATAGCGGCACATGGGCCAGCATCTCGTGGTAAATGAACTCGTCTTTTTCGGTAAGCATCACCAAATCATCATTGAGCAAGATCTTGCCAAAAAAATCCGTATCGACGATTTCCACCTTTTGAAAGGGGCTTTGCTCGGAAAACAAGACCGCCTTGATCTTGTAGCTGAGCTCCAGATAATCCCCTTGAGCCTCGGTGACCCAGGTTCGAGTGGGTTGCATAATGCTTAGCCTCCATTGCCCTAATATGATGCCTGCCCTGATGTAGCTTAAATCTCGATATCATAGCGTCAGCTCTTCACACCCGTCGAACTGGATATGAAAACGCCCCTGGCTTGGTTGCAACTCACCCATGAACGGATGCGCCTCGTGACGGCAATGGCAGGGATTAGTTTTGCGAATCTGCTGATGTTCATGCAGTTTGGCTTTCGGGATGCCCTGTTTGAAAGTTCGGTGGTGCTGCACCAGAAGGTGGAGGGCGATATCTTTTTGCTCAGTCCGGAATCCACGGCCCTGATTGCCATGGATACCTTTTCTCAGCGGCGGTTGTATCAGGCGCTTGGTGTGGCGGGTGTGCGTGACATCTATCCGATGTATCTGGATTTTGCCCTCTGGAAAAACCCGGAAACCAAGGCAACACGAGGCATTATGGTCATCGGTATCAATCCGGTGGATGATTTTTTGGATTTTCCTGGGGTGGCGGCCAATGCGGATGTGATTAAACGTCAGGATGTGGTGCTCTTTGATACGGCCTCCCGCCCGGAGTTTGGCCCAATCGCCGAGCTGTTTGCCAGCCAAGATCTCGTCCAAACCGAGGCGGCAGGGCGGCGCTTAACGGTGGGTGGGCTGTTTGAGATGGGGGCATCCTTTGGGGCAGACGGCAATATTATCGTCAGCGATGTTACCTTCCGTGAGATTTTTCCGGGACGCGATCGCGGTTTGATTGAGGTCGGTGTGATTGAACTGGAGCCTACGGCTAATCTAGAGGCGGTGCTCCAAACCCTGAGAGACAAACTGTCTGATGATGTGATTGTGCTCTCTAAGCAAGAGTTCATTGATTTTGAGAAAGAATATTGGCAAAACGGTACGGCGATCGGCTTTATTTTCACCCTCGGGGCAGCGATGGGTTTTGTGGTGGGGGTGGTGATTGTCTATCAGATTCTTTATACCGATGTGGCGGATCATCTGCCGGAATATGCCACGCTCAAGGCCATGGGCTACAGCAATCGATATCTGCTTATGGTCGTCTTCCAAGAAGCGCTGATCCTCGCTGTCATTGGTTATGCTCCCGGCTTTGGTATCTCCAGTTTTTTGTATGTGTTGACGCGCAATGCTGCCAGCCTGCCGATGGCTATGACCGTGGGCAAAGCGCTCACTGTGGGCATTCTCACTCTACTGATGTGTCTAGGGTCGGGGGCGATCGCCGTGCGCAAGCTCAGTGCGGCCGATCCAGCAGATATTTTTTAGGGCACAGCAGCAACATTCAAAACCGTCGCGTCTTCTCAATGCCATAAAAGACGCCTGTGCCCAGGGAAAGCAGCACCAGCAGCCAAATCACACCACCGGGCAAAAAGAGCAAGATTCCCAGGCCGCGTAGCAGATAGACCCCGAGGGTGAGGCCCAGGCTACTCCAAAAGAGCGAGGTGGCGATCGACTCGGATTGGGGGGTGGTCATGATGGTTGAGGAGGGGGCAGTCAATATCGTTTTCAATCTAACCTGAGTTCTGGATAAGCGAAACGATCGCATTCTTCAAAACACTAAAATCTCGATGTCAAACCCGGTTGTCATACCAACGAGTCTGACGGGTTATCACCCCCAACGATGAAAACCCCCTTACCAAGGGGGTCGGCGTAGCCGGGGGGATCTCGCTAGCTTCATTTACTTGGTGCAAGAGTATTAACATTGTCTATTTTCAAA
>JBCDEB010000299.1:0-2973 GCA_039180005.1 Cyanobacteria bacterium P01_G01_bin.54
CTGTAGCTATCACCATCTTTTAGTCAGGTAGCCAAAGACATACGCTATGAATTTGATATCCAGCAAGCCTTTTGCCCTTTGTTTTTTATTGAGCTTGTTACTTACGGTTCGCTTAAATTTAGGAGGGGTTGACTAAATTAGCCAGTCAGTGAGAGATAGATATCATCCGAAGCCCTCAACAACTGTAAAATGCGTTGTTGCCGATCAGATAAAGCGGAGAGAAAATATTGGAGCGTCCCATTAATCTTAATGACGGTGAGCGTGATGCCACGAAACGCTCGTAATAGTAATTCAGCAGTGGGTTTGGCGGTCGCGCGTTTAGGATTGCCCGCATAGAGTCCGGCCAGTTCCTGCTGGGTTGAATCGAGTGTAGAGCGGACTGAAAATTCGAGTAAACAGAGAATACGCAACCCGATACTCAGTAGTCGAATCAAGCCTTTGACCCGCTGGTCAGAGGCTAAAAACAAGGGTGTTAAGCCGAGTGCTTTCCCCTTGTATCGGCCAAAGCATCGCTCAATCAGATACTCATTGCGATAGCCATAGACGGCGTCTGAGAGCGACAGCTCCAGGTCGTTGGAGACATAGACCCGCCATCCGAGCAGCCGTTGTGCTTGTTCGTAGGCATCTGAATTAAGCGTGGCTTTGACATCGACTGTGGTTTCTGTGAGGGTGCGGGCGGGCTTATCACGATAGGCGCGTTTATGGATCGATTGGGTTATGGTTTCGTAGTCCACCTGCAACAAGGATGTGACCCGATAGCGTTTGAGGATTTTTTCGGCAGCCACTATGGTTTCTTCAAGCGACAACCGTTTGTGGCCGCGACCTCTGACATTCAAGTTAGCGAGTGCCTCAGTGGCTTTTTCAAGGCGTTGGTCTAACCCGCTTTGTTGTCGTTGCTGATGCTTGAAGGAGCGCACCACTAGCCACTGCTCGGTCCATGTGAACCGCTCTGCCCCGGTTCCTAACGACTGCGGCATCGTGATGGCAAATCCCTCAGCAATCGCTTCAGTCTCGGCAGATGTCTCTGCATGGCTCGTGCCGGTAACCTTAACGTCAGGGGGCGCAATCGAGTCGAGGTCTTCCTCTCCACGAAACATCGGGGCGAGCAACTCCGCTAAGTCGGCTTTTGACACCTGTACCTCAGGCAACGGACATAGGTAGCAGTTCTCACTCTTAGCCAGATAACCACGCGTGTCTATCGCCGACATCTTACTGTCGCCGACATACAGCAATCCACTCTTCGACAGATACCGTTGAACCTGCTTGATCTCGGGAATATACAGCGGGTCGTCGGCCCGGTTGCCACTCACCACACTCGTACTCACTGGCATTCCTAATGGGTCCAAGGCCGCCTGCGATATTTTCACTTGCGGCAAATCGGGTCGATAATCTTTGCTGTGCCCAAACTGAAATAACCCGTCCGGTGTCGGCTCTCGATGACCGCTGGCCGTCGTCGTATCTATCCGAACGGTCTCTACGCTCAAGTCATACACCCGCACCGTTTGACTAGTCAACGCTCCCTCGAAGTACTCCCACGCGAGGTCGTTACTCAATTCGTCTAGCACCGTTGCTAGCCGGTCATCACTAAAATCTAATGGCCGCAATGACTCACTCAGACAGGCTTTTAAGCTGATGCTCAGACTCTCTGCCCAGTCTTCAACTTGATTAAGACGATGATCTCCTTGCGAGAGAATGTACGAGAGCCAACCCGACACTACCTTACCTAGGCTCAGACCTTGCCAGTTTCCATGGGGCACAAAGTGCTCGTCCACTAGCTCACTCAGACCCAGCGTTTGCATCTGGCTTAATAGTAGGGGGATATCATCAACCCGTTCGTTACTAATCAATTCGGCCATTGCTTGGCTGGCATACAGGTTTGGGGGCTATTGTGCTATTCGCTATTCTCCTATATTTTCTAGCGAACCGTGAGATGACGCATAGGATCGCTTAACTCCGCAATGCCACAATCGGATCCAGATTCGCCGCTCTCTGAGCAGGGGCGATCCCAAAAATCAAGCCAATGCTGCCCGACACCGTAAACGAAACCATCACAGCACTGAGGCTAAATACCGCTTCCAAAGGGCTAAATAAGGCCAGACAAACTACACCAACCAGACCGACACCAATCCCAATGATGCCGCCTGTTGCCGCTAGGATAACGGCCTCAATCGTAAACTGGGCCAAAATATCTCCTCCAGTAGCCCCAATTGCCTTCCGCAGGCCAATTTCTCCCGTTCGTTCCGTCACCGACACCAACATAATATTCATAATGCCAATGCCCCCCACTAAAAGAGAGATACCGGCAGTAAACCCTAGCACCAGAACGAGAATATCCGTAATACTGCTAGACTTCTCCAACAATTCTTGCTGACTTTGCACTGCAAAATCGTCGTCCCCCTGCAAAATGTTATGGCGTAGACGCAGCAGATTTCTGATTTGGTAAACTGCTGCATTAGTGGTGTCTGGGCTTTCTAAAGAGACTGAAATTATCTGCACCGTGGGACTGATCTTGCCAGTCTCCTGCCCCGTTAACTGACTCACCATCGCACTGATCGGAATATACACCAGCTCGTCCTGGTTTGAGCCAAACGAAGAGCCCCGTTCTTCTACAACTCCGCTAACGGTAAAGCTCAGGTTGCTAATGCGAATTTTGCGCCCCACGGGATCTTGGCGGCCAAATAAGGTGCGCGCAGTTTCACTACCTAAAACAGCCACCCGTGCATTATTGTGCACATCAATCGGGGTCAAGAACTGACCTTGGGCCATCTGAATATCTCGAACCACCGGATAATCTGATGTGGTTCCCGTGATGTTAGCCTGAGTCTCGGCAGCTCCTTGGGTAATACGCAACCGTGTATTCTTTTGGGGGGCCACCGCGCCGACTGCCAACACTTCTTGGGTAATGGCCTCAGCATCGGCCAGTGTGAGGGTGTCTGCCTGGGCTGTGCCAGCTAGAGGTCCTCGTTGGGCATC
>JBCDEB010000300.1:0-2898 GCA_039180005.1 Cyanobacteria bacterium P01_G01_bin.54
CAGTTGGTGGTCTGTTGAAAAAGCCGAAACAATGTTAGCCCTCAGAGTGTTGCGAGCTAACCAAGATTGGGATGATTATTGGTTAAATCTACCTCCTAGCAAGGCTTGATGGAACATCCCACTTTTAATTACACCCGTTTCCTTGTTCTTACGGTTGATAAAGATCTCAAACTGTTCTCTATCTTCTTTCAACTCTGACGATGAAGCCAGAAAGATTTTGATAGTTTGCATAGCGAGTTGAGGTTTGGATGTAGGTGGATTATCCGTTTGCGGTAAAGAGGGTGGAGTAGGTTCTTCTCCTTTTTTGTCAGGGAGACTTTCAACAATTTCCTGAGTTTCAAAACCTTCGAGCAGTAGGCTGAGGGAAAGTTCCTCATCGCTGATGCGGCAGTCAGCAGTCAAGCGTTTTCCACCCTCCTGACGTCTTTTCAGAAAGGAATATTCGAAGAAATAAGGTTCGTTGCTGTCTTTGCATTCGCTGCACTGGCAAGGAATCATCTTTTCATATTTCAGTCGATGGTAAGATTTGCTGATTTTATCCAACTCATCGACGATGACGGCCCGAAACTCTGCAATGCTCGGGCCAGAGAAACGCAGGAAAATACGGCGCAGGTTGAGATCTTCAATCACTTCAGCCCAGGTGTTACCGCGTCGGATCACCATGCCATTGCGCCAGACCCAATCGTGGTTATCGATATAGCGATATAGGGTGACGGCAAAATGCCAGAAGATGCCCTTGGGCATAAAGGCGTCGTAGCGGAGTTGCATGTGGCTATTTTGGGCCTCGTCCCAGTCATAGACTGGGGTATTTTGGGGCAGCAGCTGAGGGGCGACCAGGTCGCCGGTGGTGCCAATCTCGTAAACCAGACGAAAATTTTTCATCAGCTCGATCAAGACATCCTGCATGTAGCGATATTGGGGGTCGCGCCAGATATCGGTGCAGTCTTGACGGCTAAAGCGACCTGCTTTGGCTTTGATGTGTCGTCGTCAAAGATGCGATAGACGGCGTTGGTGGCCCAGGCCGGTTTGAGGATGACTCGGTTGCGCAGCAGGGGGGGGGCGACAAAGTGGAGGAGGATACCCAGATCATGAAGGTAGCTGAGCAGGGTATCGATGTCCTGACTGGCCGTAATATCTTGGGCGTGACAGATGTCGTCAAACTGTTCGCGATAGATATAGTTGCGGCTGTCGTCTTCGATGGCCTGGCGCACATCGACCCAGCGGGCGGGGACGGGTTCGCCGATGTGGGGCAGGTTTTGGGCGCAGTGCTCGATATGGCCAATCAGATTATGGATGACTTTGAGGCGTTGCTGGGCTTTGGTTTGATCTGTCTCTTCTTGGGTTTTGAAATTAACTGCGACGATTTCTTTGATGCTGTCGGGGTAGCGGCTGAGCAGCTCGGCCCGATTGAGACTGCTCTGAATGTCGTCTTTTTCATTGAGAACGATGATCAGGGGACTATTGCCCGCAAAGCGCTCGATGATGTTGAGCCAGTAGTTAAAGTCGGTGTCGTCTTTGCGGTTGTTGGCGACGAGGACATAGAGCGATCGCTTGGAGAGAAAGAAACGGTGGGTAGCATGGTAAATTTCCTGGCCCCCAAAGTCCCAGATATTGAGATGAAAGTCGCGTGCTACCGACCTCTCTAATCGATCTCGATTGCGACAGGGAAAGATGTGGGTTTGAATGCTAATGCCCCGAGTCCGATCATCAACGTGGGGCAAGGGACAGTCAGGCTCAGGGATTTTATGGGCTAGGGTGGTTTTGCCTGCTTCCCCTTCGCCGACGATGAGCATCTTTGCCTCATAGAGATGATCGGTGCCCTGGGTGGCGAGTTGGGCATAGTAGTTGAGGATAGCAGCGTTGCCCTGGCGAACAATCTCCAGGGGCGGGTCTTCGATGGGATTGTTGTAGAGATTAATACAGTCAAAAGCATACTCCTCATCTACTTCGACTACCAGCCGACCTGTAGCCAAATACTGAGGAATTTCTTTGATGCGATTGCCACTTAAATCAAGCGAAGTGAGCCCTTTTAACTCGCTTAAAAATGAACAATCGGTGATGCCATTGCGTCTCAAATCAAGCGAAGTGAGCCCTTTTAACTCGCTTAAAAATGAACAATCGGTGATGCGATTGCTACTTAAATAAAGCGAAGTGAGCCCTTTTAACTCGCTTAAAAATGAAAAGCTCTGTAAATTGATCTTGTACAGATGTAAATGCCTGACATGGCTGAGCTGGTTTAAGGGAAAGTCAAACAATATCTGACTGGTCACCGGTTGTAAAAACAGCCCGCTGACGGTGCCGTCCTCCGCAAGAGAATAGGCGTCTCTGTTAATCTGGCCCTGATTTGCCCTACCCCGCGCATATTTTGCCTGGACATGCTGCTCAAACCGGTCTTCAGAGATTTCTGCCAGCGGGCGACCCAAGCGGTCTCCGAGTTGACGAATCAGGTCAAGGTCAGACATAGGCTCAAGCATCACAGTCCAGAGAGTTCAGTCCAGAGGCTTTACAGGGGGGGAGGTGCAGGCGTTTCTCCATAATCGCGCCATAACCATAGATGAGCATAGCGTAACTTAAAATTGAAAGATTCGGAAAAATCGTGCTCGGATAAGCAGAATTGTTTCTTCACAGCTCCTTAGCCAAAAAATCGAGCACAGCCGCCGCAAATTCTTCAGGGGCGTCTTGCTGTATCCAGTGAGAGGCATTCTCAATCGGCTGAAATTTAGCAGTCGGAATTTCTGTCGCCAGCCGTTTACCATCTTCGGCCTTTTGCCAGGGGTCATCCATCCCCCAAAGGATCAGCGTTGGGGCGGTAATCGTGCCATGTCGATCTACCAGCGCCATGGTTTGATTCGCGTTGAGCGCAGAGGCATTGCGCAGCAGACTCAGCTTGCCTTCTTC
>JBCDEB010000301.1:0-2844 GCA_039180005.1 Cyanobacteria bacterium P01_G01_bin.54
GTAGGGCTCCAGGGGGGTAAATTAGTCTTGAGAGCCCGATTGACCGCTTGAATTCGCCCTGAGCCAGAGTCTCAGGATGGCATTCCCAGCGAGACGCTGGGAACGAGAAAATAAGCCCAATGCTCTCCTGAAAAATCCCTATAAAATCAGGACTCCATTGAATGCACCGTGTATTCTATGAAGAATGGATGCCCTTAATGATTTGGTGAAGGAATATTCATGTCTGACCAGTCCCCGTCTCCATCCCCCGACACAACCGATCGCACTGACTCCGAGCAAAATACCCCATCTTCTGAATCCCTGAGTTCAGCAAGTTCAGAACAGCGGTTTGTAAAAGGGGCGATCGCCTCCTTCATACAATGGATGCCATTGGGCGGAAGCGGAGTTGCCTTTCTATCATTTATCCTGGGGGGTATCCCTTTAAGCCGGAAAATCAAGGATAGGTAGGAGTTGTGGCTTCTGTGATTTTTCTGACTTTCGCGGTAGAGGTAGCTCCGTAATCTGTTCGACTAACGACTCAAATAAGCAGGGAAAAGATTGCTCAAATAATCGTTCTGCTGGGGTGGAGCCATCGGCGCGTCGAGTATCAAAATTGTGAATGATGGTGAGTGCATTGAGCAACTCAGGGGACAATCCACGGGTGGCCTGGTAAAGGCGAGAGAGTTGTCCATTGCGTCCCTCAATCGCAGAGGAGGTGCGCTGAAAGCGAGTGCATTGTTGGTGTGCCCATCGCAGCCAGTCTTGATAAACCTCTGGAGTGAGCTGAGTAGACAGTGGATGGGTTTTTAGGGTGTTATCCGCTTGTTGTGCGGCCTCTCGATAGATGGTTTTAATCGATAGTGTACGGGTCTTTTGAGCTTGCTGATGCCAGTAGACCGAAGGCAACAGGGCACTGACGACCCATGCCTGCATCTGTGGGTCTTGGCTTGTTTGGGCTAATGCATCCACTACACTTTGCCACCATAGGCTAAGCCCTTGGGCGATGCTGGGTAGATGGGCGCGAAAGGTCTCGATTTCAGTTTCCCCCTTGCTGAGGTTAAGGCGTTTAGCCAATCCCTGTAACTGTTTCAATGGTTCGTGCAATTGCGCTTCCCAGTCAGTCCAGAGTTGCCACTCTCCAGTGTTGTGGTTAAACGGATGGAGGGCCGTAGTGATGGCATTGATGGCCTGTTGATAGTCATTCTGCGCCTTGGCGAGGGATTCACATTGCTCTTGATGGTGTTGCACTTGGGCGTCATAGGCCGCTTGATGCTTGGCGGAGCGTCGCTTGTCCTTGCGCTTTGCCAAATCCTTGGCCGCTCGTTCAAGGCGACTGCGCTCACGCCCTAAAGCGCTCACCCACGGTTTGCTCAAATCGCGCAATACATGAAAGACATCCGGTAAATGAACACATTGGAGGTGGTCAACGGCTAGTTTCACCAACGCTTTAGCCCCATCACTCACCATCCCCCTGATACGCCATCCTTCAGGCAGCTCTATCCCATTGCACTCCTCTCTCCAGCTCTCGAAACTGCGAGTGGCTTTGGCGATTTCAAAAAAGATATAGCCACTCGCCAATTCCATGAACACCAGAATTGGCAAATCAAAGAAGGTTTCATCGCCTCCCACAATGATCTCCTTATCCTTTGGCCCATCGAGCGTCGCTAGCTGCTCATTGCCATATTGACCAATCGACTCTATCAACCGCGCTTTGAAGGTGCGCAATGCACTGGGCGATGTCGCCAGATGACGCTCTAGTTCGATCATGCGGAAAAATTCACCCAAGCTTTCGGCTCCCACCCCGTGTTTAATCCCAAAGCAATAGAATACGGCGACCACCACTCGAATTAAGTACGTCATCCCGGCGGCACTCGACCAAAAATCAGACACGGGAGTATCGGCAAGCGATTGTCTGGCCGTTTGATGTCGCCACGCACTGGTTTGGCTAATGTCAAGGGCTTGAGCGATTTGATTTAATGTTTGATGGCCCTTTTGGGTGGAAAGTTCTGCTACTGCACGACGACGTTGGAATATATTAATTGTCATTGGTCCCAATGTTCTTTTCTGGAACCAACGTAACGCTCTATGGCTCATCATGGAGCGTTTTTTGTTGAGTGATTCTTTATACCCGATTCAGGGCACTTTTATTTTCCGCTTTAGCTCGATACCCGCGAGAACGGTTTCTATTTTTTGTGGAGGTGTTCGAAGCTGGCGAACAATACCCAGGATACTCACTCCGATAAATCCAACCCCTGCGGGAACTAAAAATTTTTTGAGGAAAGTACTGCGGAACATCCTGGAGAGGCGTTCAATGGCTGCGATCGCCTCTGCATCTTGTCCGCCGGACGCTGAAAGCACTCGAATCCAGAGTTGTCGAGCCAGGGCATAGTCATGGGCGACTTCTGCCTGTAGAGCATCTTTTTTGAGGGTTTCAATATCCGCAGACTTGGCGTTTTTCGGCAGCAAAATCAGGTGAGACTTGGAAAGTGGCTCAGCAATCGTGTAGGGAATCTGCTTTGAGCGGTTCATGTACTGCTGGGTCAGAACCGGAACACGTTGTTGCAAATAATCGCTGACTTGTTCCACCGTCGCACATTGTTCCTGCATCCCAAACGCTTCCAGCAAAGCGGTGGTAAATACCCCTTGTTTTAAGCTATCAATCTCATAGGAATACTGCTCAGGACTACAAGAGAATAGGGTAATGATGCCTGTCTGCCGTGCCACTTGTTCTGTTCCCCGCCCCACACCGATGCCACTGCGCTGCCCCTGATTGCGGCAGGCATCCAAAATCATCACCACATTATCAGCCCCGGACTGTTGTAGGTGATCGGTTATGAATTTTGTAGAAATGCCTGTATTTTCAAC
>JBCDEB010000302.1:0-2825 GCA_039180005.1 Cyanobacteria bacterium P01_G01_bin.54
CATTTTTCCATGCTCACCTGGCAGCCTCTCGCCTTTCGGCTCATGGCCTGTAAGCCTCATAAACGTCTCTTTTTTGACCGTGGTCTGATGGCTCTTTCCCTTGTCCGCTCTACTCTTCAGCTTCCTTGTCATCCCTAAAGACTCCAGAATTGTGGGCTGAAAAGAGTTTTGCCTTGGCTTAGCTGATTCCCTCTTGAACACGGCTGATCAGTTGCGTTAGCTTCTGGGCATCTAAGCGCCCATCGGTGCGAACGCCCGTGCAAATATCGATGCCAAAGGGTTGTACCTGGCGAATGGCTGCCCCCACATTTTCTGGTTTGAGGCCGCCTGCGAGAAAAACCGGGCGGGGCGATCGCCGCACAATCTCTGCACTTACGGCCCAGTTATGCACACGGCCCGTCCCCCCGAGTTGCTTCACGGGCAAGGTGGGGTTCCCCGAGTCCAATAGTAGGGCATCCACCTGCGGGGCAACCGCTAAGGCTTCAGCAATAGACTGCTCGTTCAGCACATGGACGACCTGCACCAGTTTTATGCCCGGTAGGGCGTGGCGCAGCTGCTGATGGGCCTCAGCCGTCAGGCTGTCGCAGAGTTGGAGGGTATTGGCTTGACAGCGTCGTTGCTGAGTAATAATCGCCTCAGGGTCGGTTTGACTGGTGAGCAAAAAGGTTGCGATAGGTGGCGGGACAGCCGCCGCGATTTGAGCAATTTTCTCCTCTGCAATCACGCCTGGGCCACTGGGCATCGCCGACACTAGGCCGAGGGCGTCTGCACCGAGACGGATCGCCAGTTGAGCTTCCTCCAGGGTGCGAATGCAGCAGATCTTAATCCGTATCATCGGTATCAGTGACCTCCAAACAATCGGTACTAAAACCGAGGAATAACCGTAGCGCAGCCGTCTCGGCTGCTTGGGGAATTAAGCACAGTCATCATTGACTTGAAATGATTCCCTTCATGCCGATTCCTTAGTTGCGATCACACAATAAAATGGATCGCCGCCGCCCATCCCGAGGAGTTGGGCAATGAGGGGAACTGGTGGCCGCCGGGCAATCACCTCCGGCTCGCTGAATCCTGGAATAGCGCGGAAGTAGCGTTGCACCAGCTTGACGCGCCCGAGTTCGGTGCCCTCCCGCCAAGCGGCGATCGCCTTTTGATAAAACATCCGATTTGAGAAGCTCACAATGGCCACCCCTCCGGGTTTGAGCACTCGCCACATTTCGGCAAAGACGCGATCGGGTTGCTGAAGATATTGCACCGAAACACAGTTGAGCACCGCATCAAAGTCATTGTCCGGTAGGGGCAGCAGCGGCTCTTGGTTGAAGTTCTGGACAAAGTAATGATCCAGGCAGGGGTTCTTTTGCAGCTCCGCCGCATTCATGCCATGGCCCTCAACATGGGCAAACGCTAGCTCCTCTGGCAAATGGGAGACCCAACTACTCATCAGGTCGAGAATCCGCGTTTGGGGCTGGAGCCGCTCCCGATAGAGCTCGGTCAGTTGCGCCAAAAAGTTATCGTCCACATGGGTGACAAAGCGAGGAGAATCGTAGAACCAACTGTCATCCCCTTCATCGAGTTTGGTGCGTTGTTCGGGTAGAAGCATGATCGGCTTGTAAAGTACAGCGTGACAATCGTGTATGGGGAGAAAGTAAAGAGTAAAAAGTGGGGTTAGAAACTCGTTACTTTTTACTCATTACTCTCACTTTGCCTCGCCGCCTGAATGCGTTGCTGGATCATCAGTTCCTGCTGTTGACGCTTGTGGGCGATTGTCCAGGAGAGGGTACTGGAAATTGCCACGAGGCTGAAAAACATGGCGATAAAAATCTCACAGACCGCCGTGAGGCGAGCCGCCACCGAGACGGGATAAATGTCCCCATAACCCACGGTGGAAAAGGTGACCAGGGAGAAGTAAATAGCGAGAAATCCGGCTTCTAAACCACCAAAGTTAGCCGGATCTTGGCGCACCAGCTCGGTGTAAAGGTTGGCAAACCCGAGAATGATCGTCACAAACCCCAGCGCTAGAAGTGCCAACACGGTTCGGAAGCGATTCAGAGAAGGGATAAACTGATAGTCCTTGATGCAATGCTCACCCTGATGGTATTGCAGCTCTTGATCCACACCCGCCCCCAGAAACAATTCCGACACCAGCAACATCACTAGGCTTAAACCGCTGGCAATTACCAGCAGCGCCAGCCCAAAATGGTAAATCTTGGGCTCCGGGGGCAGCAGGGGCCAAAAACAATTCCCCAGGGCATAGGGAAAGAACAGACCGACACAGCGGCTCAACCATTGGCGGGCAATGGCAAGCTGAGGATGTCGGGGGTAGCTAAGGACAACGGGTTCAGGGAGAATATCCGTAGGGGTTTGGAGGGCTTGAGCAACCGCTTGAGTGACTGCCGCTGTGATCGCCCTCCTTAGCTCTGGAGACAGTTCTGGAGACAGCACCGGAGGGGGAATCACGACTTCGGCAGAAGCAGAATTGGGCAGCTCAGGTTCCATAGCACATTGCTGCTCACTCAAAGCTCACGGATAAACGATTGAAGGGGAAAAAACGAACTACGGTTCGACCGATGATCTGCTGCTCCGGCACCGTGCCCCACACATGAGAATCGCAGGACTCATTGCGGTTGTCGCCGAGCACCAGATAGCTCTCCTCGGGGACATTTGTAGGGCCAAAGCTATATTTGGGGCTCTCTTCCAGATAGTTCTCGGCCAGGGGTTCACTGTCAATATAGACCGTACCCTCTTTGACTTCCACCGTTTCACCGGGTAGACCAACAATGCGTTTGATGTAAGCATCGCGAATTGGCAGGGGGGGCGGGTTGTGGGGG
>JBCDEB010000303.1:0-2649 GCA_039180005.1 Cyanobacteria bacterium P01_G01_bin.54
AACGGAAACCGGGAAATTTTAAGCCGGGATTGCGGGGTGCTGAGCACCCTGCAATTTCGGCTTAAAAGACAATCCAAATTGAGAGCAGATGAGTTGTAAGTATCTGGGTGTAATTAAAACCAAAATCCTAAATTCTGTGCCCCCCGCGCAGCAGGCGGCACAGAATTTGGAAGGATACGTTTTATTATGGCTAGCTACTGAAGCGAGACCAGTGGAGACTGGGCGTATAGCTCACTTAGGGGAGGGCGATTGTTCTAGCGCAGTAACCGCAGGGAAGAGCGGATCAAATCGTTGATTGACCCACAGTACCCGCAGTTGGAGCAAATGGTTAAAACCCGCTTCACTCCAGCGCATGCCAACGCCTTTGAAGCGTTGCTGAATTAACCATTTACAGGTGCTTTCAATCATCCCACTGCCCAAGGGATAGTCATGGTCGTCAAACGACGCATAGCGAATATGCCGATGGTGGGCTTGCAGATAGGATTGCACCTGTATCAGCGCATCCAACTCAGCGGGAGACCAGAGATGATCCAGATTGATCAAGCGAGTCAGTTGCGTGAGCACTGCCTGATGGTCGCCGTGACGTAACTGATGCCGCCAGTGCTCAAACCAATGCTGAGTAGTCGTGGCACAGTCTCCAAACACCGCATTGGCCGCTTTCCACAGATGAGCTGCGGCATGATAGAAGTCGAGAATGCCAATCACCTGCATCGGGGCAAAGTATCGGTAAAATAGCCCCCAGAATCCCGTGCCGCCATCACTCAACCAGAGACATTCACTCGCCGTTTCAATCGATTGTCGGGCGGCTTGCCAGCGCAAATGCTCACCAAAGCGTTGAATCGTTCCCAGATGGGCGACCACCCGGCGATGCACTAAGCGGCTCACCGTCGTTCCAGTACGAGTGAGATGAGGTTCTAATCGAACGAAGAGCCCCACTTTGACCTCTCGCCATTCCGTCTTGCCCTTGGCTAACTTCGGGGTAGGGCGAAAGGGCACCATCACCCCATCGGCACTGATGGCCAGACGCAGTTGCGCCACCGTCTCCGATAGGGCTTCTGGCACCACTTCTCCCCGTTCGCTGTAAGCAGCAACCTCCGCATCCAATTGGCTCAGGGCTCTCTGGCCATAGTGTTGCACCCACTGCCAGAGACTGCTAGCACTCACCGTGATGCCACTCCATTGAGCCAGCACCCAGGCGGCTGGCTCATAGGGCATCATCACACACAGCAAGCATCCTAGTCGTTGTAAGCCGTCTCCCACCCGTTGCTGCGGCGAGAGACCCAGAGCGGTATCAAGAGGCACACACTGAGCCCCTCGACAATGCCCTGGACAGCGACCCACGCGACGAGACCATTGAATCGGTCCAATCAGGGTCTTGAGTCGGCGAGAGACCATTCCTTTGGAACGATATCGGCGGCCACACTGAGGACAGAGCGGCCAGGTTGTTTGCTGTTGAGCACGAGTGCTTAATTCAGATTCAACCGCAATGCGTGCAAACAGAAGGCCCAACTGCAACCCATGACACACTAAAGCCGTTAATGTGGACGATTGCTGAAATCGCGTCCAATGTGATGACCAGTCCGGATGGTCGAGATAAAGGGGGGGAGTGACAGTATCATCAAAGTCATGAATTATTATGGGGCGAGATTATTATCTCGCCTTTTTTGTTAGTATGCATCCCCTCCCCTAAGTGCCTTCTACGCCCGTGGAGACTCTTTCCTTCGACTCCTATTAAAATTTCAGCATGCTAGGCTGAAGCAGCTTGTCGAGTCGGCATTTTGCTTCGATCCTCGGCATTCATTTGAAATTAAACCGAACATTTATCCAACAAGCATCTCAAGACTGTGGGACTCCCATTTGAATCAGAACGACTACTCTTTTCTCCCGCCTCTTCTGGAGATGATGCGATCCCCGTTATTTTCGCGTTTCCCAACACTTACACGGTTGGTATTACGAGTTTGGGATATCAGGTTGTTTGGGCTAGTTTAGCCCTACGCCCTGATCTTAATGTGAGCCGCCTGTTTGTGGACGGAGGTGACCCACTTCCTCATCATCCCGAACTCATGGGTTTTTCGCTGTCTTGGGAACTGGACTATGTCAACGTGTTGACGTTGTTGGAATCCTTGGATATTCCGATTCGAGCGTCGGATCGCACAACCCATCACCCCCTTATCTTTGGGGGCGGTCCCGTGCTCACGGCAAATCCAGAGCCGTTCGCCGATTTCTTTGATGTTGTTTTGCTGGGAGACGGAGAGACACTACTGGATGAGTTTATTGATGCGTATCAGCAGGTTAGGTCGGGCGATCGCCTTCAACAGTTACGCCATCTAGCGACCGTTCCAGGCGTGTACGTTCCGAGCCAATATACTGTGACCTATGAGTCTCCTGATGGCTTGGTGCAATCGATTACACCGAACGATGCATCGATCCCGGCTCAGGTAACCAAGCAAACCTACCGAGGCAATACCCTTTCTGCATCCACGGTCGTCACAGAACATGCAGCTTGGGAAAACATCTTCATGGTGGAAGTGGTGCGAAGTTGCCCTGAGATGTGTCGCTTTTGCCTCGCCAGTTATTTAACATTGCCCTTTCGTACAGCAAGTTTGGATGGATCTCTCATTCCTGCCATTGAACGAGGCTTGAACGTGA
>JBCDEB010000304.1:0-2551 GCA_039180005.1 Cyanobacteria bacterium P01_G01_bin.54
CGGCGATCGCGTCGAAATCGCGTTGGGGGATATTCGCCAGCCTGATACGTTGATTGAGGCCACCCAGGACGTGGATGCCATAATCTGCTGTACTGGAACGACGGCCTTTCCCTCTGAGCGGTGGCAGTTTGATCTGCCTGAGACAAATCCGTTTGAGGCAGCACTCAGCTGGGGCCGGATTTTCTTAGATACGGACTATCGAGAGCTGCGATCGCAAAATAACCCTAATGTAGTCGATGCCGTAGGGGTCGCGAATCTAGTCAATGCAGCCCCAGCCAACCTTAAGCGCTTTGTGTTTGTATCGTCCTGTGGCGTAGAGCGCAAAGATCAGTTTCCCTTTAATCTGCTCAATGCCTTTTAGAGCGCAAATTGTGCAGAATGAACTTTCAAACCCGATCGGTTTGCTTAGGCTTTGGGTCAGCGAATACTCGTTTTGGTATTTGCTAGCGGCCTATAGCTGTTGTTCTATCAACTGAATAAAGTTTTTGGCCGCTGTCGACAGCGCCTTCTGACGCGTCAGGTGAACTAATGCAATCTCTCGAAAGGTAGGCGGAAACTCAGCCACGGCTACACTGCGTACCTGATCCGTTTCAATATCTGGCAAGATTGCAGCCTGAGTAAAGAAGCCCATGCCAATACCATTTTTTAAGAGAAAACGACCCGTCCCCATCGGAACATTGGCCACTGTTTTTGCCTGACTCACTAGGCGGGTAATTGCCATAGGCATTACTTGCCACCACTGTAACAACAAAAAAGGGTCAGCGTGGGACAGCAATTCGGCTTGGGTAATCGTATCTCGATTAGCTAATGGGCTGGTGTTTGGGACCGCGAAGACAACCGGTTCTTGAATATGTAAAACAGGCGTCATATCCGCAATAATCGGATCCAGACAAGGCCAGCAAATAAATGCTAGCTCGATCACCCCGTCACACAGAAGCTTGACCAGATGCCAATGGTCGCCCTCTTGAACGTAATACTCCATATCAGGATAGTGCTGATAAAACTTGGCTAGGGCGGGGCTAATGAAACTACCGGTTAGCGATCGCAAAATACCGACCGACAACCGACCGCGAGCGCCCTGATGAAAAAGTCGAGCTGCCTCAAGACCATCTTGTAGAGCACCCAAGGTGCGCCGAACATAGGGCAAAAAAGTGATGCCCAGCTCAGTCAAGGCAATTTTACGACCCCGCTTAAACAGCGTTCCACCGACTTCTTTCTCTAACCCTTGAATGCGAGCACTGATCGTGGGCTGAGCGATGCCCAATGACCAGGCCGCTTTACTGAAGCTCCCCTCCCTAACCACGCGTTCAAATGCAATCAGCTGTTCAATATCCATACAACGCTACCCATCGAAAATATCAATATTTCGAATCGAAGAGACTGCCTTGAACTCTTTCTCCTAGACGTTTAAGGTTTTCTCATAGCACAAACATATCAAGTATTTCAATATATCACCCATGTCAAATGGAGGCTAAAGTCATGGCATCTAGCATTGAGCGGGTATCTAGCCCTCCTGAAACGTCAGTTTCGAGTTGGCGCAGACTGAAATCTGGTTTAGCTAAGGTGGGTGCCTACTTGCTGAGGCTGCTAGCACCCACCCAGGAACCCGTGATTAGTCAACACTGCGACAGCAACGGCAATCTCACCTGGAAAATCTATGATCCCCATTCTAATCAAACCTATGGGTTTGCTAATGAAACTGAGGTCAGGCAATGGCTGGACAGTCGCTACTATGGAAACCCCATCAGCCCTACTACACCGGAGTACACACCACCCCCTCAAACGCATCAAAAAGCCCATACTTTCTGCGAAGATGACATGACATTAGACGGGCTTCGACAACAGTTACTTCGGCAACAATTAGAAGACAGCTTCAGGTGCGATTTCCAGCCTCCTAAAAGCGCTTTGCCTAAAGACGAAGCGACCAAACCACATCAAACTCGCTTTAAGAATTTGTCATAATGCTATCAGGTCTACCTGAATTGCTCTAGCAATTCGGTTAAAGTCTTTTTCACCTCTCTCAAAAAGTCCTCGCATTAAAGAGAAACCCCCAACGCTATTTGGTTGGAAATAAAATCTAGTGCTTCGATGAGTGAGTGGGCGAATTGAGACCTGGGTCAAGCCACCTCTGCCCCTGCCAAAACGTGATCACGAGAAACTACATTGCCCCAGTCATATCTTGAAGCTTTTATATTTCTGTTACACTCTGAACTGATCCCAATGGGTAATAGAGGGAATCTCGGACGGCGTAGGGGTGGCGTGGGGGCGTTCGCCAGCCCGGTCAAAGTGAATTGCCTGCATACCCAGTTGGGTGGGGGCCATGACGTCATTTCTCAGGTGATCGCCGATAAAGAGAACCCGTGATAGATCTTTGACACTGGCCAGTTTGACAGCCGCCTGGTAAATCTCCGTGCCGGGTTTGCGCCAGCCGCAGGCGGCACTATCGAGCACAAAGTCAAAGTAGGGGCGAAACCCATATTCTGTTAAAAATTTATCAGGCCACTCGGCTAAAAAATAATTGGAAACGACGCCCATTTGGACTTTGCCATGC
>JBCDEB010000305.1:0-2549 GCA_039180005.1 Cyanobacteria bacterium P01_G01_bin.54
CTCTCCTTGTTCCTTGAGGAGACCAGTTTCGTTTTCCAGATCACCGCTTCAATCACCTTTCTAGGTTTGGTCTGTTACATCCTATTTTTAATAATAATATATTCTTTTATTCTCATTGCGATCGCCCTCCGCAACTGCTCTAGCAGCCAAGCCCTGCACTATAGCCGGAAACAGATTTCCTCAACCATTCCGGTACGGTTATTAGCCAGTTATCTCTTGGTCTGGTTATGTACGTCTTTTGTGATCGGACATCTTTTTGAGTTTGGTTTGGGGGCGATCGACTTCATTAAACCCAATTCGCTTTTCTCGGTTGCCAGTATCTTGATTGCGCTACTTAGTGGTTTTATCGATCATATTTTTACAATTAACCAAGTCTTTTTATTTTTGAATACGGATTATCTGCAGGGGCGATCGACAATGACTCAGGCGATCGAGCCTGACCCTGTTCTTCTTGATACTAATTGATCGATGCGATGTGTAGGGTGGAAACAATTCTATGAAGATCAATTACCATGTTGGAGTCGGTGTTTTACCCACCTTACCATTACCATAGAGACAAAGACTGAGAATTCGCCATTGTCGTAGCCGATCGCCACACGTCAACCCCATGATTGCTAACCCAAAATTTCCCCCAACCCCGCTCAAACCGATGAGTATTGAGGCCTACCTAGCGTGGGAACCGTGTCAAGAGCTGCGCTACGAATATGTCCATGGGGAACTGGTGGCCATGACTGGGGGCACACTGCCCCACAACGACATTGCCATTAATCTCCTCGCTGCCCTGCGTTCCCACGTTCGTCGCCGAGGCTGCCGGATCAACATGGCCGATGCCAAAGTCAACATCACACCAACGCTGTATCGGTATCCTGAGCTAGCAGTGAGTTGTGACGAGCGCGACAAAACCGCCCTAGATGCCCTGCGTTACCCGAGCCTCATTGTTGAAGTCCTCTCTCCAGAGACTGAAGCCAGCGATCGTGGCGATAAATTTCGGGACTATCGCACCTTACCCAGCCTCTTAGAATACGTCTTAATTGACACCCAAAAAATGAGCGTTGAGATTTACCGCCGTGGGGAAGGACGTCTCTGGCTCTACACCGCCTATCAAGTAGGAGACCACATTCCCCTCAGGAGCATTGATTTTGAACTGCCCATTGAGTTGCTCTATGAAGACATTATTTTGGGTGGAAGCAGCAGCAATTGAGCTGTTTCAGGCTGGTTCGTCATTTCTACGACTGCCCATCGATCGCTTGCGCTACGGATTTCATTGCAGGATGTCAGAATGACCTTAGAGACAAAGATTGAATTTGCTGTCTACCATTTCCAAACAGCCGATACAATCACCAGAAACGGGTGGGGAATATCCGGGGCGATCGCTACGCTAAAAAGAAACACCTTGCCCCTTGCTCCATGACCGTCACCACCCAACAAGCGCTTGCTTCAACCGAGACCTACCAACAGATGGCCCAGGCGATCGCCTTTATGCGCCAGCACCAGCGGAACCAACCCGACTTGGCGGCGATCGCCGCCCATGTTCACCTCAGCCCCTCCCACCTGCAAAAGTGCTTTACCCAATGGGCTGGCATCAGTCCCAAACGCTTTGGGCAATACCTGACGCTGGAATACGCCAAAACCCGCATCCAGGAAACTCAAAATCTTTTGGCATTGACGCAGGAGGCGGGCTTATCGAGTCCGGGGCGGTTGCATGACCTCTTTGTTAATTTGGTGGCAATGTCGCCTGGTGAATACAAACAGGGGGGAAAGCATCTGCGCATCCATTACGGCAGCCATGACACCCCCTTTGGTAGTTGTTTGATTGCCACCACCGAACGGGGCATTTGTAATCTTCAGTTTCTGGATATGCCCGAGGCTGCAACGCATTCAGAGATTGTTCGAACGCAGCTCGCCCAAGCCTGGCCCCAAGCAGAACTAATCCTGGCACCTCAGATGACCCAAGCGGTGAGCAATCGCCTCTTTGCCCCGTTCGACAATCCCTCCCCATCCAGAGCCTTATCGTTGCATGTCAAAGGCACCAATTTTCAAATTCAAGTCTGGCGGGCGCTGCTGCAAATTCCCCCCGGCGGCATAACAACCTATCAAGACTTGGCCCAAAGACTAGGGCGACCCACTGCCGCCCGCGCCGTAGGCAACGCCGTGGGCCAAAATCCGCTCGCTTATCTGATCCCCTGTCATCGGGTCTTGCGCAGCTCCGGCGAATTGGGGGGCTATCGTTGGGGTCTAACGCGGAAAGCAGCATTGGTGGGTTGGGAAGCGGGTCAAACTGAAAATGATCCAGATTCACTGTAGGGGAGGGTTTCAAACCATCGGCATAAACTTAACGCTGTATTCATCTTCGGGTGGGAGTTTGAGTGGGCCGACCCACCTCCCCCCTCCGGGGTACTCCTCCAAGGAGGAGATTTCAAAGCAGACCATCCCCTCTCGGGAGGGGCGGTCTCGCGTAGCGACGACCGGGGTGGGTCGGGTGCTTGATACCCCTGAAGCCCTTTTATACAGGGGGTTTCGCGCTTAAGTTCATACCAGTGGTTTCAAAC
>JBCDEB010000306.1:0-2476 GCA_039180005.1 Cyanobacteria bacterium P01_G01_bin.54
CCCAACGATGAAAACCCCCTTACCAAGGGGGTCGGCGTAGCCGGGGGGATCTCGCTAGCTTCATTTACTTGGTGCAAGAGTATTAACATTGTCTATTTTCAAAGTAAATCCGGATTGTATGAATACAGAAAGCGAAAGCTGATCCTGGTGGCGGGCAAGATGCCCGCGCTACGGGATATTGAGCCCAGAAGCCCGTAGCGCAGGTGGTCAGTGAGCTTGTCGAATCTGCGTCCCGCCTGCCCGAGGAATAATCAGCAATTTATCTCTCCCTATGCTTTACGGATTCAGTGTCACTCGTTTTTTCAGGGGCGCTGCGATGCATGGGTAGCGACGCTCAGTTCCTTCGCTCCTTAAGGGAAATTTCTGATTTGTCGGGAAGTACAGTATTATCGAGTAGGGCTATTGAGAAATATATTCAATAGTCTGTTCATTGCTGCCAGCGAGTAGTTCCTGATGAGTTGGGGCATATAGCAACTGATGAGGAGCGCAACATGATCACCGCAACGAACCTATGGCTGGATTTGCCCATTGAGTGGCATCCCACTAAACGCTGGTATCAACCCACTTTTTCGCCTGAACATGGTGTGCTGCTGGTATTACTCGGTTCTTTGCTAACGGGAGCTTCGCTGGCACAAGCCTGGACTTGGCAAACCTCTTTGGCTTGTCTAGCCGGCTTCTTGGGGCTGCAAGCAGAGCACCCTTTAACTGTGCAAATTAAGCAGCGGCGTAGCTTTAAACCCCGCTATTTGCTGTGGTCAGGACTCTACGGTAGCGGGGCGTTGGCAATTGCATTGTGGCTCACTCACCACCACCCCAGCCTGATTTGGGTTTGTTTAGGCGGTGTGCTCGCCATGCTAATCAATGCGTTGGCTGTATACCAACGTCGCCAAAAGATGATTAGCACTGAATTTTCGATGTTTGCCGCCATTTGTTTATCTTCTCTGTTTGCCTACGGCACGATAGCAGAACATTTAGGCGGTCAAGCGGTGGGGTTGTGGCTGCTCAATACATTGTTTTTTTCCAGTGCAATCTTCACCATCAAATTACGAAAGGCCAAAACGAGTTCTCTTAAAGGCGGACTGATTTACCATGGGGGGGCGATCGCGATTGTCGCGCTGCTCTATGGTTTAGGATGGTTGAAATTATGGACGGCCTTGACGTTTGCGATCGCGCTCCTAAAATTCGCCGTGATCATTTGGCAGCGAGACTGGTACTGTAACTGCCGCTTTGAGTATATTGCCCGCTTTGAAACCTATTTTGCCCTGAGCTACACTGCCCTTGCCTGCCTCAGCCTTTTACCCGCCCATTTACCTCCACCCGCATAGATTCCCTCTGCTGTCTTCACCGACGTGGCTGACATACTCTACCGCAGTGTAAAACCCAGTGATCCCAGTCAATCTACCCTTCGTAGAATGGCCACAGTAGGGTGGCATCTTGCGTCCTTATGATGGAGTCATAACTCCCCTGAACAAGAGAACAACTATGAACATTCGTCAGGCTCATTGGGCTCGGATCGTGGTGGGCGTAATTGCCCTTGGCGCTGTGCTTTCTCCCCTCCCCTTCCTATCAGCATCCGCACAGGCGCAAAGCTGCCCTGAAGATGAGTTTACCGGGATTCAGCTTAGCAATAACCAGCGATCGCAACTCCAGCAACTTGACGCCCGCTTTGACCAGGCGTTTGAGCGCATCTTCCCGATCTCGCCACAATTTGAAGCTCAGATCGAGCAGATTGAAGAGCGCTATTGGTCTCGGTTTGAACAACGTCTCTCCCCCCAACAACTGCAACAACTGGAGCAATTGGCGGAATGGGCAGCTCAGGAAAGCATCAAAATTGTCCCAGAGTTTGCTCAAGAGACCGAGGCTGAGCCGACGCTGACCGCTGAGCAAGAGCGCCGCCTTGATGCTTTGGATGAAGACTATGAACGTCGCTTCCAGGCCATTTTGACCCCTGAGCAGCGGCAACAGTTGGCAGCCCTAGAGGAACAGCTCGATGCAGAGATTGAGGCAGTAGAGCCCCAGCCAACAGCTGAGCAGGCGGCGCAGCTTGAGGCATTGGAGGAGCAGTATGAAGCAACGCTTGAACAAATCCTCACGGCGGAGCAGCTTCAGCAACTAGAGCGAAATTGGGCTTGTGAGGCGTAACCGGATAAATCGCCGTCAATTGCTGATGCTCAGTAGGCGATTGCCTTTTGCAGAGCGCGATCGCCCTGACTGCTTTAATACCAATCAGTCATGACGAGCTGTCACCCCCAACCATGAAAACCCCCTTACCAAGGGGGTCGGCGTAGCCGGGGGGATCTCGCTAGCTTCATTTACTTGGTGCAAGAGTATTAACACTTTAGGGATGACAAGCAGGTTAGAAGCGAGACTAGGCAAAGGATGTAGACATTAACCCGCCCAAAGAAATAGGGTGGAGATTGGAAAACCACCCACCCTGGAAAAATGTTGCCTCAATTGTACCGCAAGGTCATCAGAC
>JBCDEB010000307.1:0-2416 GCA_039180005.1 Cyanobacteria bacterium P01_G01_bin.54
CATTGGCGTAACGTTCAACCTCAGCGAAGTAAGTTCCTGCTGTTGCGGAGTGGGCAATCGTGTCATTAGAATTGCCGCCATTTCGTGAGGACGTAATTCTTGTATCCCCGCTATCCAAATAGCCGTTGCCATTGTCTCGATAGAGATAAAGGTCCGCATCATCCCCACTACTGATGTCATGCAAGTTGAGATTAATCGTGCCGCTTTGATTTAGCTCAAACTTAAACACATCAGTTGGAGCACTTGATGTCAGTGTGTGGTTATTCTGTGCGTTTACACTCGTTTGTAAAATGCCGACATTATAGTTAGCCATAATTCCTTTCCTCTTTGCCTAGCCCAACAGCGATTCGATGTACTTTCTTGATAGACACCCGCTTCTCCCATGAGAACCTTCTGCTCAAGGCCCGTCACCCAAGGGTATCGAAAAGCACATGAATATGCTATCTTTTTTGACCATCAGATTTGATGTAAACAACGACAAGATTCTAGGCAGGTAATTTACCTGGAATTTAAATCACACTTTCTATCGTCTGCGTGTAAATAAGGATTGGTCCGTCGGAGTATTCACCAGCCTATGGGCTACGATGCAATAGCTAAGGTGCAATCTATTGACTCCATGAGGATCTGGACTTTTAACAAATTGGGTGGAACAAGAAAAATAGCCCACACAACGCATGAACTGTCATAGGGTCAATCTCGGTAATACAAATTGAGTTGACCTAGCATGATTTTTGACCGACTGAAGCAGTTTCGCAAGTGCGTGTATGCATTGATGGGGCGTAGTCAAGACAGCCTGTTTGAACTGATGGATGCCGTCTTGACCAGCCCTCACCTATCGTCGTTTGTGCAAGCCTCCCAAAATCCGTTGTTTCGTCGTGAGTGGTCGAGTGTATACAGTGGCTTAAAGTGCTGCCGCTTGCCTCGGGCTCAATTGATGAAGCAGGTTCTCAAGCAGATTCCCATCGATAGGCCAGTACTGTTGGCTGGAGATACGACGGTATGGCCTCGCCCAGATGCGGTCACGCTCAAAGAACGAACGTTTGAGAGAGGAAAAGGCGGCAGTATTCAACTGGGTCAGAGTTACAGTACGATTGCCTGGGTACCAGAAATGGAGGGGAGTTGGGCATTGCCATTGCGCCATGAGCGGGTCACGAGTTTTGAGACCCCTGTGAGTAGAGCGGCGTTTCAACTCAAGCAGGTGTGTCGAGAGTTATCCATACGCCCGGTGGTGGCCTATGACCGAGCCTATGGGAATGCTCCGTTCGTTAAGGCCACGGCTACAGTAGCAGCAGATTTATTGATACGGCTACCGGGGAACCGATGTGTCTGGGGAGCGCCCCCACCTTACTCAGGACGGGGCGCTCCTCGCAAACATGGAGTCAAATTCAAGTTCAATGCTCCTGAAAGTTGGCCGATAGCCAGTGCCATCATCGAAATAGAGGATCCCAAGGTCGGTCGGGTGCGGGTGAGTCGATGGTGTGGCTATCATTTTCGGGGTGCCCCCCAGCGTCATATGGATATTATTCGAGTTGAGGTCATGGTGCCTAAAGGGCGTCGGCGTCAATTCAAACCCCTGTGGCTGGCCTGGGTGGGGGAAGGTGGTCCCACCCTAGACCAATTATGGGTACACTACCTGCGGCGCTTTGCGCTCGAACACTGGTATCGATTGAGTAAGCAGCGGTTATATTGGACACTCCCCCAGCTCACCAACCAACATGCTATTGATGCCTGGAGTCTGCTCGTGGTGCTCATGAGTTGGCAATTATGGCTCGCTCGGGATGAGTGTCCCGATACGCCCTTGCCCTGGCAATCTGCACAGGAAACCCTCTCGCCGGGTCGCGTTGCTCAGGCTTTTGGCGTTATTGTGGCGGCGATTGGCACCCCTGCCCAAGCGCCCAAACCACGAGGGAAATCACCAGGATGGACACCCGGTCACCCTCGCACGCCCAAAGCGCGGTATCCCAGTATCAAAAAACGAGCATCCAAACGAAAAAAGACCAAACACTCTAAACAAACTGTGGCTTAAACTGCAGCGTTTTCTTACATTCCCCCCCTGCCCAGGCTTCGCAATGACCTGGGACAGTTTGGGCTAACTGTGCATCACCATGCACTCTAACCAATTTGTTAAAACGACAGTATGGAAGGAAGATCTCATTTTGGTGAATATGGGAAGGAATGATCACATTTTAGGAGATGAGGGAGGGCGATAGCAGCTTAGCAGATCTGGAAATGCGATCGCAGTTTTTGGGATGTGGAGAGGGACGATCGCATTTTGGTGGAGTGCTGCAGGCGATCGCATTTGATTGATGTGGCGAGGGCGACGCAGTTTGGTGGATGTGGGGAGGGTGATCGCACTTGGGTAGATGTGGGAGGGGCGATCGCCTTGGTGGAAGTGGAGAGGGCGATCGCAGGTTTA
>JBCDEB010000308.1:0-2290 GCA_039180005.1 Cyanobacteria bacterium P01_G01_bin.54
CCGCCCTGCAACCCACTCGATGACATTGGCAGGAGGGTTTTAAAGGTTGCGCGGGCACGGTTTCCGTGCCCCTACAGTCGATTGGGATTTTCTCTGGTAAACAGATAACAGCCCTACCCTCAGCGGGAGGTGTCGGGGGCGGATCCCCTGATAACCGGGTTGAACATCGAGATTTCAAGGCTTTGAGGAAGGCGATCGTTTCGCTTATCCAGAACTCAGGTTAAGTAAGGGGCGGATCAGACATCTAGAGAAACAGCCGCCCCGAGTCGTTTCCAACCGCGACTGCCCCCTCCGCCGATTTTTCATCAGTCCAGCCAATCTCTCCTTCCAGCCCTGCAATCGCCAGTGAATGGGTAGTATAGAGAGAATTTAGCAACTGACTCGGGTGCTGTCCCGTCAGAGTCACCATCACAAACCCTTAAAGCTGGAGCTTTGCAACCTTGAGAGTTTTACTGATCTATCCTTTATTTCCCAAAACCTTTTGGTCGTTTGAGAAAACCCTAGAGTTGGCCGGGCGTCGCGCCATGCTCCCGCCCTTGGGTCTGGTGACAGTCGCGGCAATTTTGCCCCAGGACTGGGAGTATCGGCTCGTGGATCGCAATGTTGCCGAAATCACTGAAACGGACTGGGACTGGGCTGAACTGGTATTGCTCTCAGGCATGATTGTTCAGCAAAAAGACTTTGCCGAACAAATCAAGGAAGCCAAACGGCGGGATAAGCTAGTTGCCGTCGGCGGGCCGTACGCCAGTTCTTTGCCCAAAGACCTTGAAGTCGCAGGTGCAGACTTTTTAATCCTCGATGAAGGGGAAATTACCCTGCCAATGTTTGTCGAGGCGATCGAACAGGGGGCAACCTCGGGAGTTTTCCGGGCTGAAGAAAAGCCCGATGTGACGATTACGCCAGTACCCCGCTTTGACCTCCTTGAGTTTGACGCCTACAACGAGATGTCTGTGCAGTTTTCGCGGGGTTGTCCGTTTCAATGCGAATTCTGCGACATTATCGTCCTCTATGGTCGCAAGCCCCGCACCAAGACACCCGAGCAGCTAATCGCCGAACTCGAGCGTCTCTACGAGCTGGGTTGGCGGCGCAATATTTTCTTGGTGGATGACAACTTTATTGGCAATAAGCGCAACGTTAAATTGCTGTTGCAAGCACTGATCCCTTGGATGAAGGCCAACGGCTACCCCTTTGCCATCACCACCGAAGCCTCTGTGGATC
The DNA here is from genome assembly GCA_039180005.1 of Cyanobacteria bacterium P01_G01_bin.54. GTDB lineage: Bacteria > Cyanobacteriota > Cyanobacteriia > Cyanobacteriales > Spirulinaceae > SIO3F2. The sequence goes on from JBCDEB010000308.1 coordinate 1,219, forward strand.
TGGCCAAAGATCAAGAGCTGATGGACATGATGGTGCAAGCGGGCTTTGGCGCGGTCTTTTTAGGGATTGAGACCCCCGATGAGGATAGTTTGGCGGTGACGAAGAAATTCCAAAATACCCGTGATCCGCTCAGTGAATCCGTGCGACGGATTATGGCTTCTGGGATTCGAGTGATGGCGGGCTTTATTGTTGGTTTTGATGGTGAGAAGTCGGGAGCGGGACAGCGAATTGTTAATTTTGTGGAGCGTACCAGCATTCCCACGGCCTTCTTTAGTATGCTCCAGGCGCTCCCCAACACTGCCCTCTGGCATCGTCTGGAAAAGGAGGGTCGTCTGTTACCCGAGACCAAGAGTGCGGAAGGCAATCAGACCAACTTAATGAACTTTGTGCCCACTCGCCCAGTGGAAGAGATTGCCCGAGAATATGTGGAAAGCTTCTGGACGCTCTATGATCCTCTAACGTTTTTGCATCGCGTTTTTCGTCAAGCGACACTCGTGGAAAGTGCGCCCTATCGTCGAGAGCGGCAACAACTGAAGCGAGCCAATCCTAACGTCGTCAAGAAGCCCATCGACCGAGCGATCTTGCGAGCGCTGCTGTTGATCTCCTGGCGTTTCGGCGTCGTCGAGAAAACCCGCTTCTGGTATTGGCGTTACCTTTGGAAAATGTTCCGCCTCAATCCCAACGGCATCACTAGCTTACTGGCAACCTTTGCCCAGATTGGTCACTTCCTGGAATATCGCGAGATTGTTCGCAACGAGATCGAGAGCCAAGTCGAGGCCTTTTTGGCGGCCAAGGCGCAGCAGGAAGAAACGCTTGAGGTGTTGGAACCTTTGGCGAGTTAGCCTGAGTTCTGGATAAGCGAAGCGATCGCCTTCCTCAAAACACCAAAGTCTCATTTTTAAACCCGGTTGTCAGGGGCCAGCCCCCCGACACTTCCCGCTAAGGTGGTAGATTGCCATCTCAGACTCCGGCAATATCGGAGCCAGCATTGTTGATTTCATTGAGTTTTATGAGTTTTAGTGCTCTTGGCTTAACCGAAACTCACGTTAAGTTAACCTGAGTTTCGGTTAAG
>JBCDEB010000309.1:0-2202 GCA_039180005.1 Cyanobacteria bacterium P01_G01_bin.54
GGCGGAGACCTCTCCAATGTTCCCAATTTGCTCTAGCAGTTGCACAAGCCCAGGGCTAGGATGATTGCCCAATTTCTGAGCATCGGGGTGATCACGTTACTATCTTGGGCGGGTCGTTGTCTGGTAATGGTAGGGGAGATGCGATCGCACACAATATACCTACCCCCCATGCAAACTATCCCCACTCCTCGCCAGATTTTAGAAATCTTGCTGCCCCAGCTCAAAATTGCCGGAGCCTATGCTCAGCAGATTCAACACAGTATCGCTAACCAGCCCGACAAGTACGACTCTGAAAACTTCTTTGCCAATGCCCTCACCGATGCCGATCTCTCAATTCAGACGTTTGTTGAGGTTACCCTTTTAGGGCATTTTCCCAATATTCGCTTCCACGGCGAAGAATATGAAAAGTCTTACAACACCAAATATTTCCGTGCCATTGATTTAGGCCCCCAGGGGGACTATCTGATTACCCTCGACCCCATTGACGGCACCCGCTTTTATATGGATGGTCACCCAAACTATCAGATTATTCTTACCATCCTCAATGCCGATAGCTTCGAAGCAGTGTTGGCGCTGAGCCCTGCCCACCAAACGTACTACTATACCCTGCGCGAACAGGGGACTTTTAAGGGAACTTTTGACGACAGTTTGAATGCCTGTGAACCGTTACAGATTCAACTGCCTAAGAACAACATTTTACTCGGCTGGGATATGGGCTACCTGGGTGACTCTCTCAAGCTTAAATATGGCGTGATCGACGTCAAGACCGATTACTCTCAAACAGAGCGCATCCCCAACGTCAATGGCCTGCTCACAGGCGAACTCTCCGGTGCGGTGCTAGCTCGAGGCAAATTTATCGACGGAGCGGCCCTGTCCTTTATGGCCCAGCAGATGGGGTATCTCTTAACTACCCACGAGGGCTCACCGATGCCGCCCCTCTCTGCCTGTCAAGACTATCAGTGGCCAGGGCTAATCGTAGCGGCTTCTGAAGAAATCCATCAGGATTTGGTCAAGGCGGTAGCAGGGAGTGCGATCGCATAGAGCCCTTATCAAAGCAAGGCCCTTATCAAAGCAAGGTTAGACAAGGATTCCCCACTCTGCCCAGCCTACTCAGGAGGCTGAGGGCAGTTCCTTTAAGCATTCAGGGTCGTCGAATCCTTGGGAAAAAGACTGGCTCAGACCCAATCGGAGCTGCGAGAAAAGAGGCGTTGTTTAGATACACAAGTGCCGCAAACACTAGTAGCACGGGTACCCACTGCTTGATTTCGGACCGTCTAATCATGACTAACCAGTCTGATAAAGTCAGGCGCGTTCATGCCTGATGATATTAAATCCTTCTTCGTATGTGGGCGCTTGAAAGTATTTTGTGATGGCCTCAAACTCGGCATCACTTGTAAAAGCTGTCCCGTTTGGTTTGTCTTTGCTCCTTTCCTTTAGTTGCCGTTTACAGAGATCGTTTGAAACATCTATAAAATGAAGCTCATGGGCAATATTGGCTCTCTCAAAAAGGCCCCGAAACCACTGACGTTGCCTTTTCGTGTTACCTGGAAAATCCAGAACAACAGAAATTCCCTTTGATAGCAGAGAACAAATGTGATCTGAAATCGCAGCTTTGAGGCGTGACGAGTACTCAACATAGCTTGGAATATCAGTAATTTCCTTTGAATATAAGTGCGTTAGCAAATCATCTTCAATCAGCAAAATCGCGTCATGATCCCTGGCTAGCTGCTTTGCCAGGGTTGATTTGCCTGCCGCCATCTTGCCACACAAGAAATATAGTTTTGCTTGAGTACTCATTTGAGAGAGATTGCTTTGTATACCGATTACAGGCTGTTTTAGCACAGCACTCACCTGCTAATTGAGGAAAGGATACAGCGCCTCAGCCCAAACTTGCGCCATTTTGGTAATCCCATCCTCATTGGGATGTATGCCATCGTAGGTATCTGTTGTATAGTCAAAACCGCTGTGATGATCAACCACCTGCACGGGGGAATTTGGCTGAGTCTTATTAGCAGCCAGCCCAACCATCCGGGTATTAAGGACTTGGATGCGCTGATTGACGTCAGGGTAACTATTGGGGATGAGCTGTGCCAACAAAATCGTCACATTAGGATTGTCGGCTCTCAGCACGTCGATGACCTGATCTAGCTCATCCAGGGTGCTTTCCACGCTGTTGGGGTGGACAATATCATTCGTGCCTAA
>JBCDEB010000310.1:0-2092 GCA_039180005.1 Cyanobacteria bacterium P01_G01_bin.54
AGTGGGGAATATTAATTACACGCACCAACTGGATCTCGCACCCACCAAAGATATTTTAGACGCCTACAAAAAGCCCGATGGCAAACGGAGAAAACTGGGCGATTGGGACCAATACGTCCGTCAGTTTAATGCGCTAATGGCTGAACGACGGATTGAGGAAAGCCTAACCCCAGAAGAGTTGGATGGAGCATGCTTACTTTGTAGTGAAGCCACTCCCCATCACTGTCATCGGCGCTTAGTTGCTGAATATTTGTCCGATCGGTGGAGCGATGTCACCATTCATCATCTTTAGACATTTGATCGACTGAATTGAAGTAAAGATTCAGGGGGTTAGTCTGCTTTAGGGAGCAATGAAGGTGCAGGAGAACGATGGCGAGAAGCCTTTACGGCATCGCTCAGGAAGTCAAATACCGAACGTTGCTGAGCCTTTAAGCTAGTGACAGTCGTCATCATCCGCGCCACAAACTGACTGCCATCCTGACTGTTGGCCCCCAAGCTCTGTTTACGCCACAAGACAGCAGGACGCAGAGCTCGCTCTGCCGAATTGTTGGTTGGCTCCACTCCGTCATGCTCGACAAAGGTCCAGAAGGCAGGCTCCACGGTGAGCATTTTCCGACAGGTGCGAACCGTCTTTGCAAACGGAGTGTTATCTCCGGTCTCAATCTCATGATGGGCTCCGTCTTCAAGCAAGCGCTTGAGTTTACGGCGAATCGGCTTGACCTGCTCGATCAAATCGTCCCGATTGAGAGTTCCATCGCGGACCTGATACCACAGCTTAAACAATCGCTTTTGCTGCTTGAGCAACGCCGTTCCCAATTTAGCAGAGGGGCCTATTCGTTCAGCAATTTTGGTAAAGTCTCGTTTGAGATGGGCCCAACACACTTGCCGCTGCTCATTACTTAACCAACTGTAGGCTCCGCATCGGTCACTGCCTACAATACCTCCAAAGGTATCGCCCAACAGCGTTTTGGCAACCTCCTGAGAGCGGGACAGAACCACGCAGAAATAGCTCACGAACGGACTCACCACAACCCATAGCCACCCTTTGCTGTTCTCGGGATTCTGGCCATCCCCATTCCCTTGGCGAAAGCCCGTCTCATCCATATTCACCTGGACTTGATTCTGAATATACTCACCCGCGCTCTCCACAATGGCAGACAATGACTCAGACAACTCCATGCGCAATCGATTGATCCCCCCGGTGGATATCTGGATATCAAACACTTCCAACAGCAACTCTTTGACTTGCCGATGGGATTGATGCCCGACACTGCTGAGCCAGCCCACTAATCCCGTCAGCCGTTCGCCATACATGGGAGCATTGATCACCTCCTCATCCCAGCCACGGGTCAATGCCCCACAGCACTCACACCCTAACTGGTGAAAACGGTGCTCCACCACCACAGGCACGATCTTTGGTAGGTCTACTTTTTGCACTCGATAGGGGCTGGGGTCTTCTCCCACCAGACGTTCGCCACAGTGATGACATTGGATTGGATAGTAGTTCTCGATACGTTCACACGCCTCGGGAGCATAGAGCTTGGGACCTTTGCCTGAATGACCGACTTGTCCACCTCGCGGGCGACGAGTGCGAGGTTTCTTCGCCTTAACTCCTTTTGCTTTGTCCTGCGATGGCGGCTGAGATGAGTTCTGGCTATTGCGCTGTAGCTGTTCTTTGAGCAATTCATTCTCGGTTCGTAGCTGAGCATTTTCTGTGCGCAGTTCTTCGAACTGGGTTTCCAATACCTCAACTCTTGACACCAGATTGAGAACCAACGCTTTAACACTGGCTGGTGTCTTTTCCCAGTCTGCTTCGCTGACCGTAGGGATGGAGGAGAAAGCCTTATCTTGCATGGGCTTACTCTAGCAGCAATTTTGCTTCTTGAGGCCTCTCACAACTTCCCCCCCCCCTGAATGCTTACCCGAGTTCAGCTAGCTGATCGGCGATCGCCACGGTTCGATAACCAAACAATGGGTTACGAGTAAAGGCTGGAATCACCTCCGAAAAGACGCCCCAAGCGGGCAGGGTCCAAACATACACCGCCGGATGGGAGTAAAACCAAAACATGCTTTGGTATAGCACCGGGTTTCC
>JBCDEB010000311.1:0-2091 GCA_039180005.1 Cyanobacteria bacterium P01_G01_bin.54
CAGATACCCAGCTGGCGCTGCCACTCTCAGTGCAGGGCGGAGTCACGCTGTCTTCCAGCCATGTACCAGCTGTAAAACGAACTCCTGGCTCCGCTCTCAAATTTGATATATCAGGAGAAAATTGTTGTGTGGAAAGTGTTCGGTTTCTTTCAGAGAAATCTCGTTTGGTCTATTCCTCTGTTTATGGTGGCGGGTCTGATCGTAGGTACTGTGACCCATCCAGCTTCTCTCAAAACTTTGATTATTCCACTGACTTTTCTCATGGTTTATCCCATGATGATCAACCTACAAGTCCAGAAGGTCCTCAAGGGCGGGGACTACAGGGTTCAATGGCTAACCCAACTGATTAACTTTGGTGTGATTCCCTTTTTTGCCTTTGGTATGGGTAAACTGTTCTTCGCAGATCGCCCCCTGGTTGCACTGGGTCTCTTGCTGGCGTCTTTGTTGCCCACCAGCGGTATGACCATTTCCTGGACGGGCTTTGCCAGGGGCAACATTAGTGCTGCGATCAAGATGACGGTGATCGGTTTAGTGCTGGGCTCAGTAGCCACCCCATTTTATGCAAAATGGCTGATGGGGACTGTCGTAGAAATCCCCTTGGCTAGCATCTTCAAGCAAATTGTCATCATCGTCTTTCTGCCAATGCTTTTGGGGATTGTGACCCGACTCTCTCTGATTCGGATAGTTGGCATTGATAAGTACAACAAAAATCTCAGGCAAAAGTTTCCGGCCTTTTCGACCGTCGGTGTTTTAGGCATCGTGTTTGTAGCGATGGCACTCAAAGCCAAAGATATTGTTGCCCATCCATGGGTGCTGCTGTCGTTTTTACTCCCGTTAGCCATTTTGTATCTGATCAATTTTCTGCTCAGTACAATAGTGGGTAAGCTTTGCTTTGATCGGGGGGATGCGATCGCACTGGTCTACGGCACCGTTATGCGTAATTTATCAATTGCCCTGGCGATTGCTATGACTGCCTTTGGTAAAGAGCAAGGGTCAGAAATCGCCTTAATTATCGCCATGGCCTACATTATCCAGGTTCAGGCAGCTGCCTGGTATGTGCGGTTTACGGATCGCATTTTTGGCCCTGCTTCAGAGCCTCAGCCGCGAGCTCTATATACACCTGGTATTCCATCAATTCAGCCTGCAAAGTCCGATCTTCAAGACCGATCCGGACAATCAAGGACAAAATGGTGAATCCAGGCAAGATGAGCGCCCTAGGGAGCCCGCTTGCAGCACCTTTGAGTAAGGTGGTATCGACATTAATCTATGAATTATATAGATCCCATAAAATGACGATTCAACACATTACTACATGGTTATATTATGATTTAAATAGTGTTGCTTCTCTACACAGTGCGCAACATTATCAAACTCAAGAGAAGAAAGCTATGTACCACATTAGTAAAGTGTTGACTATCTCATTTGAGGAGGCCCTAGCTCAGGTGATTCAGGCGTTGCAAAATCAAGGCTTTGGCATTCTCACCGAAATTGACGCCCAGCTGGCATTTAAGCATAAATTGGGCCTGGAGTATCGCCCTTATAAAGTTCTCGGGGCGTGTCACCCCAAAATTGCTTATCAGATGCTCCAACTTGACAACAAAGCAGGGGCCTTATTTCCTTGCAACGTCGTGGTTCAAGCCCATGCAGACGGCAATGTTGAAGTCTCAGCCGTTGATCCCGTCATCCTGTTTACCCCCGTCGATCATCCTCAGGCAGAGGTGTTGGCTCGGCAAGCTCGACAAAGTCTCCAGCAAGCGATGGCTCAGCTGGGCATCCCCAATCCAGCTCTAATGGCTAGTTGATGGTTTTGAAGTTCACATTTTAAGGTTCACATTTTAAGGAGAAAGCAAAATGTTTAACAATGTGGGTTTATTCGATCGTCTGATCCGGGTTGCGATCGCAGGCATCTTACTCTACTTGGGCTTAGTCGTTTATCAAGGCTCGACATTAGGGATTGGCCTGGCGGTTTTTGCCTTGCTACCCGCCCTGACAGCGCTGTTTGGTTCTTGCGCACTCTACGGATTGCTGGGTATCAACACCCGCTCATCAACCCAGCATCCTCACGCTTAGTATTTTATGACTCCAGAGGAA
>JBCDEB010000312.1:0-2050 GCA_039180005.1 Cyanobacteria bacterium P01_G01_bin.54
CTTTTCCCATTTCCCCTGAGAAGCTACTGGTCGCCCTAGAACCATTTTTCTCAAATTCTGAATTTGATATAGGACACATAGCTATAGAGATCGCCTTTGAAATGCAGTTAGCCCAGGCTGATGAGCGGATGGTGAAGCTGCTTCAAAGTGATACCAGCCGATTTAGCAAGGTTGCTTACAAATTGTTAGAGCGTGGGGTGGACGGCGTATGTTTTAAGCCGGGAAACCCTCTAGGTGAAAGGAATTGGGGCGTTGTGTTTTTTTAGACTGCCGAGCTAAGGGAAGCTCCCCCATATGCTCAACGACCCACTCAAACAAATCGGGAAACTCATGGTCAAATAAGCGTTGAGCTGCAATGGTGCCATCGGGGCGAGTCAGATGAAAATTATGAATAATGGTGAGCACCGATAAGTCGAGAGCCGAAAAGCCCCGTCCCGAATGGTGGAGTCGAGTCAAATAGCCATTGCGCCCTTCCACCGCAGAGGAGGTGCGTTGATAATTGTTGGCCATCCATCGTGCCCAATCGAGCCAGGTTTGTTTGTCTTTGGGGGAGAGGGAAAGGGTAAACCCATCGTTCAACAATCGTTGAGCGGCCTCGTCTGCGGCCTGTTGATACTGTTCTTTTAACTCAGACTGCTGAGTTTTATCCGCTTGCTGTTGCCAATAGACCCAGGGCAACAGGCGACTCATCACCCAATTTTGGGTTAGGACATCGTCGGTCTGAGTGGCCAGAGCGGCGACGACCCAATACCACCAGGCATGAATGCCTTGAACAATATGAGGCACCTGTTGAGTAAAGGAGGCAATCGCGTCGTTGGCCTTGTTTCCTCCATAGGATTTTGTCAAGCTTGTTAAGCGCTCTAATGGGGTGCTCAACTGCTGCTTGATGTCTTGAAACGTTTGCCCTTGGCCCGTCTGGATATCAAAAGGATGAAGCCTCTGGCTGATGTCTTGGATCGCCTGGTCATAGGTGGTTTTATCCGCAGTGAGCGTCGCTTGCTGCGCCTTCAACTCGACGATCTCCTCTTGGGTTTTGGCTCGATTCGCTGCACTGATGCGCTTGCTCAATCGCTCGTTGGCCTTAGACATCGCCTTGTTTAATTGCCCCTGTTGACGACCTAGGGCACTGACGATGGGCTGGCCCAGAGCACGCATCGCATGAAACAGGTCTGGCACACTTACACAGCCAAGCCCCTCTATGGCTAACTTGATCAATGCTTTGGCCCCATCACTCACCATCCCATGACACCGCCAACCCGACTGCTCACTCAATGGCGCAATCGCCGTGCTCCAGTCCTCATAGCTACGCCCCTCTGCTTGGGTTTCGGTAAAAATGTATCCGCTGGCTAATTCAATGAGCACCAACACCGGTAAGCCGAAAAATACTTCATCACTGCCCAGGACAATCCCTTGACCCTCTTGCGGCTGACAATGCTCTGATTGGGCTTCTCCATAGGCCACGATGCGCTGTTTCATCTGGGTTTTCAACCGCCCTAACGCGCTGGGCGAACAGCCCACATGATGCTCCAATTCCAAGGCTTTCAAAAACTCAGAGATCTCTCCTACCCCGATGCCATGCTTGATGCCGAAGTGGAAAATCGTTCCACACACCATCTGTTTGAGCCATACACTGCCTGCTTCGCTTTCCCATAAATGGGATGCTTCATATTGATTGCGACGCTCGATCCCTTTTTGATGACGAGCAACGCTACTTTTACTGATGCCGATGGCCTCAGCCATCGACTCTATCCCTTTAGCCGATTTATTTTGAAGCGCTTCAAAGACAAGTGCGCCTCTTTCTCGTATAGTAATGTTCATCGTTCCCTTTTGTTTTGCTTTTGGTATACGATACACGACTCTGGGGGCAACCGCAGAGTTTTTTCTATGTGACTATTAATACATCGCTTCAAGGGTTCTTTTTTCCCGCTTTAAGCGATACGCCGTGCCAGGGAAAATGTTTATTGTGCCGACCGGAACATTATTTAATCCTCGCTACATTGTCAATTTCCCTACGAAACGCCACTGGCGCGGTAAATCTAAACTAGAGGAC
>JBCDEB010000313.1:0-2037 GCA_039180005.1 Cyanobacteria bacterium P01_G01_bin.54
CTTTAGTGCAGGAAGGGTGGGGTGCCGCAATGGGGTGCCCCGGAATCATCCCAGCCGAAAACGGAGTCCAAGATGCAGCCGAGGTCGAAGGATTTGTTTTTACCTCAGCACAGTTGGCTGACCACTGGGCAAGGCTCGATGAATTTGAAGGTGAAGGCTACAAGCGCGTGTTAGTAACAGTCAGGGTAAACGGCACTTACGATGTAGAAGCCTATGTTTATGCACTCAGTCGTGATGCCTAACCAGTGCACATACCTCAAGCCTATATTTCGTCTATGAACACGAAAGTCCCCGGAGATAATTCTGTTTGTAGAGTTCCTCCGGTAGTCGCCTGAGATTATCTCATCCCCCTATTTTTAAAAGTGTTGTAAACAGGAGTTCTGAGGATATCCGCTTCAGTCCAAATCCGCTCTGTCAAACCGATTGCCATAGCCGGTGTCCGTTGTTGATAGAGCTTTCTGCCTTCAGGGACAGCTAAGGATTGTCTTAAGCTGCGATGTTCTCTCACCCAGTTGTAGACGGTTGCACTCCACCAGGCCATGGCTTGGCGAGTCCGAGTGCGATGGGCAAAGGCCAGCGAACGCCTAACCTGATGAGCATACATGCGTCTTGCCGTGCCATTGAATCGTTCTACGGTAGAGGTATTTGGGGTGTTGTAGCCCATCTGTTCGAGGGCTTGGTTGATTCGTGGCCAACTGCCGTGAGCCTTGCAGACCTCCACGGTCTTGAGTTTTCGGCCTTGTCTATGTTTGACCACTTGGACATGGGCCAAGGTTCTGGGAATGCGGTATCGCGGATTGGGCGGACGACCTACCGTGTTTGGGCGGGGGGGTGTTAGGGCACCCCGAAGATGACCGGAAATAGGGTGCGGTAGCAGGCTTCGCCATCCGTCATCAGCACCAGGTCTTGCGGATGGGCTAAGCGGTTGGCGCTGCGCCGCATCAGCCGCTCTATCATCACCTGGTCTCGTCGCCCAACCTCCACTTGCACGACGAATTTACTGGCTGCGTCAATCGCCACGCCATCCCAACACTGTTGAGCTTTGCTGCCCACGTAGCCGTGGCGTTCATCCATTTCAAGCACATCAATATCGAGCAGTTGAGCCGTCTGCTCATGGAATTTCTCCGCATGCTCGCCCACCTTGCGGGTTAGCCGTCGCACCGTATCCCGATGCGTTTGCGTCAATCGGGCTGTGCCCTTCACAGAGGTGCCTTCGGCCAGCTGACGACTCACCTCAATCGCCCGCTGCTCGGGTATTTTCGTGTTCCATAGGGCGGTATTCTTGCGCTCACTGAACTCTTCTCCACAGCACTGGCACCGCAGATAACGAATTTGGTCTTTGCCATAGACCTTACGCACCGTCAGGGTTTCTGTTCCCCATTGGCCATAGCGCTCGCACTCGGGGTTGACGCAAGCTAAGCTGGAAAGTAGGGGTCTTTCAATTTTTGACATGGGAGATAGTTTGGTTACTGACTCCCTAATAGACCCCTTTTCCTAGTCGTTTGGTTGCAGGGGGCTGAGATAATCTCACCTAACTACCCAAACCGGTTAAGGCTTGCTCAAAGAGCTGTTGGTCTTTACGACCACAGTGCAACTCCCACAGGAAGCGGCTGCCACGCTCCATCAGGACGATTGTCCATCCCTCTGACTCGTGGGGTGGTTTGTTTTTGTTCACCTTGGTGTACAGTTCATCCCCCTCTATTTCCTGATGAATAAACTCATACAGCAATGTGTAGAGCAAAAGTGTCGGCTTCAGTTCCGCTAACCGACACTCCCAATCCAAAACGCTTTTCTTCGACACCTGAAACGTCCGGGCAGTGGCATTGAGACCCATCCCTTCACTACGGGCTTTGAGAATCATGGCGATGCGACTCAGGGGCGTTGACAACCCAGCAATGGGCGTCGCAAACGTTTCGCTGTAGTAGATATCGCAAGCGTCACAGGCATAAATCGTCCGCTTCACTTGGGTTTGGGTGGTGTAGTGGGTATGGGGGCGAACCTCATCACTCCCACAGCAAGGACAAGGGTGTGAAAACA
>JBCDEB010000314.1:0-1960 GCA_039180005.1 Cyanobacteria bacterium P01_G01_bin.54
CGCCCCTCCCAAGAGGGGATCTCAGTTACCGTCTACTACCGATACTGTCTCCAAGGGAAGAACTGGCCGGAAAAATCCCCTCTTGGGAGGGGGGCTCTCGCGTAGCGAAGAGCGGGGTGGGTCGGGTTTTGATCCCCTTGAGACGGATTACGGCCGGGTGATCAATCTAGACATTCAAGGTCAAGTGTGTCGGACGGTGGGAGATGCGATCGCCCGCCTCGAAGATCTGGCCCATGAAATCATCGAGACAAGCGAAGCAATTGGCCCCCGAAACCGCCCAATTACTTGGCTGGATCAATCAAACCCTCAAACCCCACCTCAACGCCACGCAGCAGGAAATCACCCACCTCCTCAAAGGCCTCAACGGCGAATATGTCCCCAGTGGCCCCAGCGGTGCGCCCACACGGGGGCGTCCAGAGGTGCTCCCCACCGGGCGCAACTTCTATTCAGTCGATATCCGGGCGATTCCCACCGAAACCGCTTGGACAGTGGGACGTAAAGCCGCTGAGCAGGTGGTGGAGCGATATACCCAGGAAGAAGGCGAATATCCCCAATCCCTTGCCCTCTCGGTTTGGGGAACCTCAACAATGCGCACCGGGGGCGATGATATTGCTCAGGCACTGGCGCTGCTCGGCGTACAGCCCGTGTGGGATGGGCAGGCGCGACGGGTGGTGGACTTTGAGATTTTGCCCCTCTCCGTGTTAGGTCGGCCTCGGGTGGATGTGACGCTGCGGATTTCCGGATTTTTCCGGGATAGTTTTCCGAATTTAATTGATCTGTGCGATCGCGCCATTGCAGCCGTCGCATCTCTAGATGAACCTCCCGAGCAAAATCCCCTCGCCGCCCAAGTGAGTCAAGATCAAGCCAATTGGCAAGCCCAAGGTCTCTCGCCCGAAGTTGCCTTAACCCGTGCCCAGTACCGTATTTTTGGCTCCAAGCCTGGAGCCTACGGCGCGGGGCTCCAGGGCCTCATCGAAGCCCAAAACTGGACCACCGATGAAGACTTAGCCCAGGCCTACATCAACTGGAGCAGCTATGCCTACACGGGTTCTGGACAGGGCCACAATGCCCCGGAAGCCTTTGAGCAGCGGCTGAACAAGCTGGAAATCGTGCTCCACAACCAGGACAATCGGGAGCATGATCTGCTCGATTCTGATGATTACTATCAGTTCCAGGGCGGGCTAACGGCGGCGGTGCGATCGCGGCAGGGGCAAAATCCTGTTACCTACTTCGGCGACAACTCCCGCCCCGAACAGCCTCGCGTGCGTCGCCTTGCAGCAGAAATTGCCCGTGTTTACCGCTCCCGCGTGGTTAACCCCAAATGGATCGCCGGGGTGATGCGCCATGGCTACAAGGGGGCGTTCGAGCTCGCGGCGACGGTGGATTATCTCTTTGCCTATGATGCTACGGCGCGATGTGTTGAGGATTTTATGTATGAGGGGGTGGCGCAGGCCTATTTGCTGGATGAGACGGTACAGCAGTTTGTCCAACAGAAGAATCCCTGGGCCCTGCGCGATATGGCGGAGCGGCTGCTAGAAGCCAACCAGCGGGGCCTGTGGCAGCAGGCTGATCCGGCACTGCTGGAGCAACTGCGGTGTTTGGTGAATGAAGCGGAGGCCCAGGTAGAAAGGACGTTGGGGGTGGTCTAGTGAGATTAGCGTCTACTCAGAAAACCGTAGCGTGGGTGGTCAGTGAGCTTGTCGAATCTGCGTCTCGCCCGCCTGGGATAATTAACGTGAGTTTTGGTTAAGCGAAATTATCGCATTCCTCAAAGTACTGAAATCTCAATGTCAAACCCGGTTGTCAGGGGGCCAGCCCCCCGACACCTCCCGCTGAGGGGGAGATTGCCCCCTCAGACTCCGGCAATATCGGAGCCAGTAGTGTTAATTCCGTTGAGTTTTAGAGTCTTTCTCAATGTTTACTTATCCAGAACTCATACCAAATCCGCAAAGCATAGGGA
>JBCDEB010000315.1:0-1926 GCA_039180005.1 Cyanobacteria bacterium P01_G01_bin.54
AAGATTTTTCCGATGGATTACAGGAAGAGAAAGTAATCACCCCCTGCTGCCGGGTGGGATTAAACTGACCGCCGCGATCGCCCTCATTACAGCGAGCATCCAGCACCATAATCACCGTTCCCGCCCCGCTACGGGTCAACCACTCCCGCACTTCGCTGACCAACAGCCCAGAAATCACCTTTGTCCCCCTGGAGTTGGCGTCCCTCGGCATCAGATAATCCTTGCCGTCATGGCGTTCCCCATACCCCGCAAAGAAAAACCAGCAGTTATCCCCCGCGCCCAACACTCCCGGCTGAAATCGATTTTCCAAAAACGTCACCAAATTGCCATAGGTGGGATCAGAGGACACCTGAATTCCATCACCCAAGCGGATGGAAGCCGAATCATCCGTAAACAGATATATAGCACTACGCATATACGTTAGGACTTTCCTTGAATGCAGCATCAACACACTCTCGAAAGGTCTCAAACTCATCCCATCGTTGCCACATCCAGTTCTTGAGCCCAAACCACCAATGCTCTATTTTATTGAGGTCAGGGGAATAAGGGGGCAGATACCACAACTCACATCCAGCCTCTGCAACCAGCTCTTCAATGTGCGCCGATTTATGGAAACTTGCATTGTCAATCACGATCACCTCCCCTTGGTTGAGTTTGGGCAGTAAGCACTGTTCTAGCCACACCTCAAATAAATCCCGATTACAGCCACCTTCAAACGTCAATGGTGCAAATAATTGGCCTTGCTTGAGTGCGGCGATCCAACTCACTCGTTCTGTACGCTTCCCTCTCTTGAGCGAATGGAATCGCTCTCCAATTGGGCTATACCCATAGCCATACTCATCTCGATTGTCCGTCCCCGCTTCATCGACATAGATAATTTGGCTGGGGGATTTAGTCATCAATCGTGCTTCAAATGCCTGGCGCTTGAGTTCATCTCGTTCTCGGTAGCCGTATGTTTTTTTTTACGACTGAAGCCAATTTTGGCTAAGGCCACACTGATAGTTTGTTGGCTGATACCGTTTCCCCATAACTGGGCCATTTGGGCTTGGGTCTTGTCTCCATGCTTTTTAACAAACGCTCGAAATTTGTCCCAATCGGTAATTTTGTGACCATACCCCTTTTGATAATGGGTAATGGCCCGACAGTCTCCCGTTTGCTCTTCTCTGGCTAGCCATAGGTCCAAGGTATTGCGACTAATCTTGAACATACGGCTCACGGCACTTTTCTTTTCACCTCGGTGAACGGCATCTACTGCTTTACGGCGCAGATCATAATCGTAGGGTGATGACATTAGAAATTAGGACGATTATTAACACTCTAATTATGTCCTGCTTTATCCCCGTATCGCTATAATTCCAATCTCGGCGATCGCCCTCATGTCAAAAGTAGTTTAGCGGGCAAAGCCAGCGTGCAAGATCCGGTCATTTCGCGGATTACCGGTGAACCGGTCGTTGTCTTTTCTTCCCCTATTTGGTCGGGACCCATTAGCGATAGCGCTAGAGAACCTGTGGGTGTCTTAAATGCGTCTATCGGGATTGAGAAAATTACAGAAGTGGTTCAAAACTTGGAGTATGGCACAGGTAGCTATGCCTTTGCTCTAAATTCCAAAGGTGAAGCGATTACCCATCCTGACAGCAGCTTGATGTCTAATTTGGATCGCCCTGCCCCCAGCTTGTCGGAAGCGGCCGATCGCGAATTGGCCAGGATTGCCCAGCGCATGATTGATCGTCAGCGAGGCATTGAGAAAACAGTTATCGATGGCACTGAAAAATACGTCGCGTTTTTGCCGCTTAAAGAAGCCAATTGGTCGGTGGCGCTTGTTATCCCTCGTGAAAATATTGAATTTAAACTCCAGCTGCTCGATGGAATTGCCTTGGTCGTATTGCTGCTAGCAGGAACACTTATTGGAGTTTTGGTGTACGTGCA
>JBCDEB010000316.1:0-1914 GCA_039180005.1 Cyanobacteria bacterium P01_G01_bin.54
CTGCCACCCAAATATCGCAAGGACCTCGAAAAGATATTGAATTTTACAGAACAATCATACATGCTTTGCCAGATCTTATTTGGCTCAAAGATATTGATGGCATATACCTGGCCTGCAATCAACGTTTTGAAGATTTTGTTGGTTCCTCTGAACACGAGATACTAGGCAAAACCGACTACGATTTTGTTAATACTAGTTTGGCAGATTCATCCCGAGAGCGTGACCAAGAAGTATTGCTAAAAGGCTACCCATCAATCAATGAAGAATGGACAACTTTTGCTGATGATGAACACCGCGAACTATTAGAAATCATCAGACTGCCCATGCATGACGACAATAGGAGACTGATCGGCATACTAGGGATTGGACATAATGTTACGGCCCGTCGAAAATCTGAGGAAAAACTAAAACAAAGTCAGCACACCCCCGGCAAAGCCGGTGGCTTGATGAATAGGACCGCCTCAAAGGCGGGTGTCCTTGCCGGGAGTGCTCTACCTTTGCCAGAGATTACTCCGGCTTGATGGGTTAGAATTGGCCGCCCTTATCCGCGATATCCTGGTCTCGGATATAACGTTTCACAGCCTCTATCTCAAACCCCACCGTCGAGACTGCATACCCCCTTGCCCAAAACGCTTCTCCACTGAAATTGCGCGCTTTTCCTTTGAATTGCCGTGCAATCGCGATGGCACTCTTGCCTTTAAGAAATCCGATTACCGATGCGACAGCGTACTTTGGCGGGATCTCAATACACATATGCACATGATCCGGCATCAGATGTCCCTCAACGATCCGGCACTCTTTCTGACGGGCCAGTTCATGAAATATCGGCCCTAGAAACTTTCGTATTTCTCCAAACATCACCTTCCGCCGATATTTCGGCACAAACACAACATGGTACGTGCAGTCCCACTTTGAATGAGACAAGCTTTGATACAATTCCGTCATTGTCTTTTCCTCCTACGGTTTGGCTGATTCAAGCCACCGTGGGAGTTACTTTACTGCTGGAACGCTCAAAGCTTTTCTAGTCTCACTGGTCAAACCAGTGGCTTCCCTCAGTTATGTAGTGATTCCTGAACTAAAGCAAATTCTGGGGGCGCAACCGGCGGTACCAGACCTGTCAGGCGCTGCGGCTCAAAACCGATTTAATTTTCTATTCGGCCAGTTCATTCAAGTATTTATCACCCAGCATCAGCCCTTAGTAATTTTCTTAGATGATTTGCAATGGGCCGATGCCGCCTCCCTCAAGCTGCTAAAGCTGCTTATGCAAGACGATGGCCATCTGTTGCTGATTGGCGCGTATCGAGACAATGAAGTCTCTCCCAACCATCCGCTGATTGCCACCATTGAAGATATTCAGGCCGAGCGCAAACAGCGAAACAACAACAAACCCTCGACGCTGGATGCTGAGGCTGTCTTAACCGACTTTGGGCCTGACTCTGGACCTGGCTCTGCTACGGAATTCGTGCCTGAATCCTTACTTGAAACGGGGCCTGAAATGGGACCTGAAATGGGGCCAGAATTCGTATCTAAATCTGCACCCGAGCTCTTGCCCCACAATACCCACGTTAATATTTTGGCGCTGGAGCCCTTGGGCCTAAAAGATATCAAACAGTTTGTTGCTGACACGCTCCACAGCGACATGGACGCCGCCCTGCCGCTGGCCGAAATTATCTATCAAAAAGCCAGGGGCAACCCCTTCTTTTCATCACAGATCTTGACCGCGCTCCACGCCGAAGGGCTCATTACCCTAGCCCCCAGTCATCGCGGTTGGCAGTACGACCTGGCCAAAATCCACGCCGCCACCCTCACCGATAACGTGGTGGAATTTATGGGCGAGCAACTGCTCAGACTCCCCGCAGATACTCAAACAGCGCTCAAAATAGCCGCTTGCATTGGTGCTCAGTTTGATTTGGA
>JBCDEB010000317.1:0-1902 GCA_039180005.1 Cyanobacteria bacterium P01_G01_bin.54
TGAAGTAGAAACGAGGAACGATGAATTTAAGTGTCTTAAGCATTCTCCTGACCAACAAAACTTTCCGTTCTGGTACATTCATCATACTCTTCGAGAAGGGCAAAGCCCTACATCGTTCATCCTTCATCACTTATCCAACTACCCCCTACACCCTTTCTCCCTATCTCCCCTGCCCCCCTGCTCCCTATCTCCCCTGCTCCCCTACCTCCCCTGCTAAAATCTAACCAAACTCTAACCAATCAACCGCACCCATGCCTCGCTCCCTCCGCGTCCACCCTGATCATCAATCCACGGTGGCGCTATCTCTAGAGCGTAATGGCTTCTTAACCCAGGGCGATTTGGCGGCCAATTTGGGGGTGGCGCTCTCGACGGTGAATAACTTTTGTCGGGGCATCAAGGTATCTGTGGCTAAATTTGAGGAGATCTGTGAAGCGCTTGGGCTGGAGCCACGGGTGATGATGTTGCCTCAAGGGCCAGCGGCGGACTCAGCCTCGACGCCAGTGGCGGAGCCAGACCTTGATCATTTCTTTGCCTACGATCCGTTTTGGGTAGGGCGGGAGGTGCTGACCCATGAGTTAGTGGCAAAGCTCAAGGGGGCCTGTCGGTTGATGCTGGTTACGGGCATGGCTGGGGTCGGCAAGACCGCCCTGGCGGAGCGGCTCTCGACGGAGCTGCAAGACAATACCCCCCGACTGCTACGGGAGAATTTTGACAATCAGGAAAAAGCAACAGACTTTGCCAGCGTCGCGGCTCGACTGTTGGAAGTCTGCGGGCAACCTGTTGCCCCCGATGAACGCACCGATCCCCAGCTGCTGGCGCGCCGCCTGGTGCTGCATTTGCAAAAAACGCCGTATTTGATTTTGATCGACTCCCTGGAGCAAATCTTAAAAGGGAATGAACAAGAGGGCTGGAGCGAGTTTATCGATGAGGGCTTTTTGGCCTTCTTTAGAGCGGTTTTAGCCAGCGAGATGTTTCAAAGTCGGTTTATCTTGACCTCCCAGGAAATGCCAACCCAAATCGAGGAAATTGGATCTCGCTATCAAAACTTCTGGCACTGTCAGCCCCTCAGCGGCCTATCAGAGGCTGAGCAGCAGACGCTATTTATCAAAACCGGCATCGCCCCCGAGCCCACCCGTGAACCGGAGCTGCTGAGAATCGGCAAAGCCTACGAAGGCCACCCCCTCGCCCTGCGGATCATCATTGGTGAAATCGGTAGCCATCCGTTTTATGGCAACGTCGCCGCCTACTGGAAACGCTACGGCCAGGAAATCGAAGCGGTTGAAAAAGCCATCGCAGAAGCCGCTGAAGGTAGCACCATGGGTGCAGATGATAAATGGAACCTCGATCGCTTTACCCGCGCCCTGCGCCGCAACGTACAACAGCGCCTGGAGCAAACCTTTGACCGCCTGCGCCAGGATGCTAAATATGCCTACATCCTGCTGTGCGAAACCGCCGTCTATCGCTGCCCCGTTCCCGAGGACTGGTGGCTCAGTCATCTGGAAGACTGGCAGCAGTCTGACGCTGAGCAGGTAGCCGCGCTCGATATTTTGTGCGATCGCTACCTGGTTGAAACCCAGACCGAAGGCCCCGAGCTACTGCTCAAGCAGCACAACCTCATCCGCAGCGTGTCTTTAGCCCACCTCAAGCAGCTCACGTTCGATATATAGGGACCTAGATGGCCACTTCAGATACAATAAGGCTATTCTCCACCTGAGGTGAGATCATGACCCAAAGCACTGATCCACGGGTGCGGTGGACGACTACCGACCTCGAGTTGCTGCCTGAGAGCAGCAATCGCTACGAAATCATTGATGGAGACTTACTCGTGACCAGAGCACCCCACTGGGGCCACCAAAAAGCCAGTGGTAATACCTACGCAGAGCTTCGAGACTGGTCGATCAA
>JBCDEB010000318.1:0-1868 GCA_039180005.1 Cyanobacteria bacterium P01_G01_bin.54
CAGAGAAGACAGGGCAAAGATATCGGCAATTTTCAAAATCTCAGGTACGTCTTCCCGCGATCCGAGCAGGCGCACTTGAGCCGTGAGATTTAGCTGCTGGATTTGGGTTTCGAGCTGCGATCGCAACTCCCCCTCCCCCACCACCAACAGCAGCGTATTCGGACACACCCTAACCACCTGAGCAAACGCCTCAACTAAGTAATAGGGAGCCTTTTGCTGATCGAGTCGCCCCACCATCACAATGGTTTGCCAACCCTCAGGAATGTCTAGCCCCTGTCGAGTGGCTGTCAAATCAGTGGGCCGATCAAGCTTGGTAAAGCTAATACCGCTGTATACGGTTTGCGATCGCTCAGCCTTCACCAGCCCCAGCTCACTCGCCTGCTGCCGATTCCGCTCACACACCGTAATATAAAAGTCAGCAAAAGATTGCAACCCCCGCTCCAGAGCGATATAAAATCCTCGCTTGAGCGGCGACATAAAATCATGGAACGGAAATCCATGAATCGTATGCACGACAACGCGGACCCCGGCAATGCGGGCGGCAATGCGGCCTAAAATACCCGCTTTAGAGCTATGGGTATGTATGACATCAAATTTTTCGCGCCGCAGCAAGGCCACAATGTCAAACAGGGCTTGAATATCTTTGAGCGGATGAATCGGTCTCACCAGATTAGGCAAAGGGTGAAACACATCCGCCGTTTCCTGAGCCCGAGGTAACCATTCACCACCTGGGTTAGCGGCAAGATGGCTCTCGAAGCGAGTGCGATCGTGATTTTTAACAGTGAGCAGCGTGTTATCTTGGGCACCGCCAACTGCCAGGCGGGTAATCAGATGTAAGACTTTAATTCGATTCACAGAGGTTTCTTGGTTCATAAGGCCCTCATCATCCCCCTGCCCCTTCTCTCAGGTCTGGGAGAAGAGGAGAAAACCTTATCCCCTAAAAATCCCATATATTTTAGAATGCTTTCTCCAGAAGAAATCCCATCCAACTCAAAGTCCCTCTCCCAAATTTGGGAGAGGGATTTAGGGAGAGGGCCATAAGCCAGATAACAGACAGTCCCGACACCACACATCATTTTCCCCCCTTGAATTGAACTTTCTCCGCCAACAGCCCCAAACACAAATCTTCCCAAAGGCCAACAATCTTTTCAGGGCCATGACGCGCCTCAATATAGGCCTGCCCTCGCTGCCCCATTAGTTGACGCTGGCTCGCAGATAGCCCCATCAAACGGTCCATCTTCTGAGCCAACGCATTCGCATCACCGGGCGGGACCAAAAAGCCACTATCCCAGTCTTGCACCACTTCAGGCACCCCCCCCACATTCGTCGCGACCACAGGTCGAGCTAAAGACAGTGCCTCCATCAGCACGTTGGGCATCCCCTCCCAAGCTGACGATAAGACCAGCGCATCCGCCAGGGTCAATAGGTCAGGAATATCCCGTCGCCATCCTAAAAAGGAGACCTGGTCTGACACCTCCAGATCTTTTGCCAGTTGCTGCAAAGACTCCCTTAACGTGCCATCCCCTGCAATCACTAGATGAACTTTCTCAACCGTCAGACGACTCAAGGCATTGAGCAGATTAGGATAGTCCTTAGATGGCTCCAGCCGGCCCACAGCCAGCCAAACAAAAGTGTCATCATCGAGACCCAGCTGTCGGCGCAGACACGTCTGACTTTCAAGATCACGATTGACAAGATTGCTCTGCAAACTATTGGGAATCACCTTCAGTTTGCTAGCATCCATCACGTCTTGAGCTTTTAAAGCATCAGCCGAGCCTTGAGAGTTGACCACACAGGCATCGTCCGCCGAATTTGATAGCTTAAAAAGCCAGGTCGCTAACTTACCGCCTACCTTTTCATTGCGGATC
>JBCDEB010000319.1:0-1847 GCA_039180005.1 Cyanobacteria bacterium P01_G01_bin.54
CCTCCCTGCCCCCGCCGGCGAGCCTGCACGTGAGGTACTCAGTGCCGGGATCGCAGTCCAAGCCATGCTTCTGAATGGGTGGGGGTTTGCCAGTGCCCCGTTGTACCTGTTCGAGCAGTTTTTCAAGGGCAAACCGACAGAACATTTGCTCGGAGCAGGTGTGCTGCCAGAGCATTTGAACGATGACCGTTTAGGGCGAGTCCTGGATGGGCTCTACTTGGCGGGTATCACGACGGTATTCTTGGCGATCTGCATGGCAGCCGTGAAGCGATATGAGCTGAGGTGTGAGCGTGCGCATTTGGATGCGACCTCAATGAGTGTCTCAGGAGCCTACCTGAAGTCAGCCGGGGCTCCCCTGGTGGCTGCGACGGTTCCGATTGAAATTTGCCATGGGTATTCCCGCGACCACCGACCAGACTTGAAGCAATTTGTGATGAATCTGGTGTGCTGGGGAGACGGCGATATTCCTGCCTTCATCGAACTGGGCGATGGGAATCAATCAGATAAAGCCCGGTTTGCCGGGATCATTGAGCAGTTTCAGCAGCAGTGGAACTTTGAGGGGGTGTATGTGGCGGATGCGGCCCTCTATAGTGCCGATAACTTGTCGCAGTTGGGGACACTGCGATGGATATCGCGAGTCCCGATGACGCTCACCCAAGCCAATGAGGTGCTCGATCTCATTGACGAGAGTGCCTTTCAACCCAGTGTGCTTGATGGTTATCGCCTTGCTGAAGTGTGCTGCACCTATGGTGGCATCCCTCAACGATGGATAGTGATCGAATCCACTCAACGTCAGGTCGCTGACTTGAAGCAGTTGGAAAAGCGTTTAGCTAAAGCCACCCAGCGAGCCCAAACCCAATTAGACAAACTCAGCCATCAATCCTTTGCCTGTGCTGCCGATGCCCAAAAAGCGGTAGAGCAGTTTGAGAAGCCCTTGAAACAACATCTCATCACCGAGGTGACGATTGTCGAACGCCCCCACTACGACCAACCAGGGCGACCCGCTAAAAACGCCACCCCGGATTCCCTTAGCTATCATATCCAGGCGACCTTAGACTTGGACCCCGAAACGGTGACCCGGCTTAAGCGCAGAGCCGGACGCTTTATTCTGGCCACCAACGTGCTCGACTCACCTGAGTTTGCCCCCAACGCACCAGAGCAACACCCCATTGATAGTGAGGGCGAATCAATCGGACTCACCGCTGATGGGATTCTCTCTGAATATAAGGCACAACAAGGCACCGAGCGAGGGTTTCGCTTCTTGAAAGACCCCTTATTTTTTACCTCTAGCGTTTTTCTCAAATCCCCTGAGCGCATCATGGCCCTGACCATGATCATGGGGCTGTGTTTACTGGTGTATAACCTCGCCCAACGCAAACTCCGACTCGCTTTACAATCTGCGAATGAGGCGATTCCGAATCAATTAGGAAAACTCACCCAAACCCCCACACTGCGCTGGGTATTTCAATCCTTCATGGCCATTCATCTCGTCAGTATCAACGCCCAACAACAGGTGGTCAACCTCAACGACACCCATCGAAAAATCTTGCGATTTCTCGGGTCTGCTTCTCAGCAATACTACTTGCTGAGTTGAGGGTTAGCTTTATTGTCAATGTGACACTTGTAAAGTGCGGAATGTCGGTTTAAAGAATCGTAAAAAACCTTCTCTGCTGGCGAAAATAATGCTTTTTGCA
Organism: Cyanobacteria bacterium P01_G01_bin.54; assembly: GCA_039180005.1. Lineage (GTDB taxonomy): Bacteria > Cyanobacteriota > Cyanobacteriia > Cyanobacteriales > Spirulinaceae > SIO3F2. The sequence goes on from JBCDEB010000319.1 coordinate 1,695, forward strand.
AGCGGTATGAGACTGGCGCTTCAGTAGGTAGTGGCTGACCATCACCAGGATCTATCTTTAGTCTCGAAGTAGGCCGATAAGCAGTGTTTAGCTGCTTACGTTTGGGTTTGGTTCTGAGTTGGGCAGCAACAACACCCGCAAGGATTAGGGCAA
>JBCDEB010000320.1:0-1804 GCA_039180005.1 Cyanobacteria bacterium P01_G01_bin.54
AGTCCATTCAGCCCAACGGTTTTATCCCTCGTACACTCTTCTCCTGAAAACAGGCTGATTTCACAATTTTGCTGCCGCCGCACCCATAACAGAACGGGATAGATAATGCCCTCGGACCGCGCTTTTTCACCACCAGCGGTGGCCACAATCGGCAGCGTTTCCGATAAATAATCCTGCAAAATAGCAGAAGGTTCCAATGGTGACAATTCCGGTAAGAACTGCTGGCCTTCAATGACAGTCAGTTCAAATGCTTGCTTTACGCTTCAGATTGTTTTGAATTGACTGTAGACCATAGTCTTTGAGTTATCATCAATACCAATATTTATTCTTGCCCTGACTCCCTATGGAATCTTCTGCCTCCTTTGCCCAAACGGGTCCAAACACCCCGGACCCCATTGAAGTTTTTATTTCCTATTCTCACAAAGATGAGGCTTTAAAGGATGAACTTTATATCCATATGGCGAATCTAAGGCGTCAGCAAAAAATTAAGCCATGGCAGGATCGGGCGATTGAGGCTGGCACCGAATGGGGAGCAAGTCACTTTCTCCGGAGAAAATTAAAATGGTAGAACTTGTCCCAAGCAGGAGCAGAAAACCATGACCTCAGAAGAGCGTGCAGAACTATTGGCCTGTAGCCAACGAATTGCTGAGTTGCTTTACCAAGAAGCCTGTGAGCAAGAGCAGCCCCTGAGGACATTAGGGGATATCGAGGTAACGGTGCGTGAGCAAATCCAAACCTATGTGTCTCCAAACATTGGGGCTTTTTTTGCCAAACCGTCAGTGGCACCGAAGACGGATACTCCCGAACCCTAAATAGTATTTTGGGACTGTTATCCATTACCAGTGAACAAGCAAAAGCCTTAGGTGTCATACCAGGGAGTCGTTTAAGCCCTCATCTTGAATTGTGTTGTTTACGCCAAAGTGCTCTGGTCTCCTATGCCAATGCATCCAAAGAAGTGCAGGTCCAAACTGGACGTACGGTCAGCGCTAGAACCCAGCAACGCTTAGTGCAACGGCATGATTTTGAGCTTCCAGCAGTGGAAGAGCCAGTTAAGCAAGTCAGCTTGGATGGGGCGATGGTTCGTCTACGCACCCCAGCGGGAGAGAAATCAGAATGGAAAGAGTATAAAGCCGTTAATTTGATTGAGTCGCATCAAGGGATGGCGTGGTTTAAAGAGCCTGAAGCATTGCTCAATTGGGCGAATGCTCTGCCGATGGCAGAGCACGTTTGGTGTTTAGGCGATGGGCATGATGGGGTTTGGAGTCTGTATGCTCAAATCGGGCAGGATGAGCAACGCACAGAAATTCTCGATTGGTACCATTTAATGGAAAACCTCCACAAAGTGCCTGGGCCGAACAACCGATTAAAGGAGGCTAGGACCTTTCTATGGCAAGGGAAGGTGGATGAGACGATCGGACTGTTTGAAGAGTGTTGTTCGGATGAAGCTAGACGATTTCGAGGCTACTTAGAGCGTCATCGAGAGCGTATTCCCAACTATGAGTATTATCAGGCAGAAGGCATTCCTATTGGTTCTGGGGATGTCGAATCGCTTGCTAAACAAATCAACCAGCGTACCAAAATTGTTGGTGCAAGCTGGTCAGCCAAGAATGTAGCACAGGTGTTAGCTCATCGTTGCGCCTATCTCAGTGGGCATCTTGACCCCTAGTTTTATTATTCTCTTAAAAAAGTGACCTGCTCCCAGTGGGATGTTCTCAGGAAGAGGCGAAGCAGCGATTGCTGGATATGATGCGCGATCGCCTCAAGCCAACCAAAGCACCTGCCTTTCCAGGAGAGCAGCCGAGAT
>JBCDEB010000321.1:0-1741 GCA_039180005.1 Cyanobacteria bacterium P01_G01_bin.54
CAAGCTTGAGATTAGTAAGCGAACGGTGGATAACCACATCAGTAATATTTTGAACAAGACCGCCACAGGCAACCGAGTTGAGCTGTTTCGCTGGGCACTCCAGTCGGGTAAGGTCTGCATTGATGATGTCAATTGCTGCACACTCCCCCAACAAGGAGATGAGGGATTGGCCTCTTAGCCAGGTGGCCAACTATCGGTCAAGATGAATGTCCATATCCCTGGATGCTCTTTGTCCCGCCACGATTGAGCTTTGCTCTGGAACCTGTGATCCCAGGGGTGTAGCTAACCCTCAAAGGACACTTCGCTTCTGAGTATGGCCTCTCAAAATCGGTTAGCTGCACTTCTCTTTAGATCAGGTACAGTCTCGTTACTTTTGCTAGTTGGGCTCATATTTGGGCTCTATGGTCTACACGAGATTGGACTTATCAATGTATGGCAAGTGCCGCTCAGGCCGTTGGCTGCTTTTTGGGTAGGGGGTGGGATTACTTGCCTTCTGGGAGCAGCCGTTTTGCGGCAGCCTCGACGATGGCTGTGGCAAGCGGTCTTGATTGCGATGATTGGGATGAACGGGCTAGGTTATTTAGGCGCGTATGTACTGACCCACGCCAGCACAGCAGGTCAGCCGATTGGTTTTCCACGACCTGAAAACAGCACAACCCCAGCAGCTTTTGACATCTCCTATGAAACCAGGCGCATTGAGCTTGCTCAAGATGAATGGATAGAAATCTGGTTGTCGGATGTGCCCCAGTCTCAGGGCTCTGTGTTGCTTTTCCCCGGCAACAAAGCTGCTAAGGACCGATTATTGGCCCCTGCCCAGGCATTTCACCAGATGGGATACGATATTGGGCTGGTGGATTTTCGCGGGGTGGGAGGCTCTAGCGGTCATACCACTACTGTCGGTGCCCGTGAGGCTAAGGATGTGGTGGCGGCGGTCGAGTATCTCAGGCAGCAAGCTGATCAGCCTGCTAACGCGCCGCTCATTTTGTATGGCGTTTCCATGGGGAGTGCAGCTATTCTCAAAGCAGTGGGGCAGGCCCAGATTCAACCCAGTGCGATTATTTTGGAGTTGCCCTTTGCCCGATTGCTGAATGGGGTCAAAACTCGCTTGAGTGCTATCGGTATACCGTCTTTCTTGACCGGGGAGTTGATCGTGCTTTGGGGCAGCTTGCAACATGGCTTTAACGGCTTTGCCCATAATCCGGTTAATTATGCCAAGGGAGTCGATTGCCCCACCTTAGTGCTACACGGCCAACATGATAAGTGGACGACCCAGGCCGAAATCGACGCCATCGTTGCGAATCTCAAGGGTCAAAAGCAGCTGGTCATCTTTCCTGAGGCCGGGCATCAGCTCTTGATCACCGTGGATAAAGCCCTGTGGAAAAATACGATCGCTCAATTTTTGCAGGGGCTATAAACCGCGGGAGACGTTAAATTTGGTAGGGTAAGCATGCCCACCGTCCATTCATCAACCGCACTGTTAAACCCCATGAGTAGTTTTCAAGCCATTCGAGGCACCCGTGATATTTTGCCCGAGGAGGTTATCCTGTGGCAGCATGTCGAGGCCACGGCGCGGACGATCTTAAATCAGGCGGCCTATCGAGAAATTCGCCCGCCGATGTTTGAGCAAACCGAGCTGTTTGCTCGGGGCATTGGGGAGGCCACCGACGTGGTCGGCAAAGAAATGTATACCTTTGAAGATCGCGGCGGTCGCTCGATCACCCTGCGGCCTGAAATTACGGCG
>JBCDEB010000322.1:0-1692 GCA_039180005.1 Cyanobacteria bacterium P01_G01_bin.54
CCGAAACTCTACCCCCGGTGCCCCGTTGGGAATCTTTGAGAAATCCTCCTTGCCGTACTGCTTGGACTTGAGAATGCCGTAGGGATTTTCGTTAAAACAGAAAGGGCAGTGATCGGTGGCCACAATTTGCAGATCGTCGAATCGCAGCCCGCGCCAGAGCGCATGTTGGCACTTGTGATCCCGCAGGGGCGGGGTCATCACATATTTGGCACTCTCAAAGTCGGGGCGATCGTATTCGGAGTTATCTAAAAACAAATAGTGGGGACAGGTTTCCGCAAAGGCCGGGATGCCGCGATCGCGAGCTTCCACCACTGCATCCAACGCCTCCTTCGCCGAGAGATGCACAATATACACCGGCACCTCCGCCAACTCAGCAATGCGGATGACCCGATGGGTGGCTTCCCCTTCCATAAGCTGCGGACGGGTAAGCTGGTGAAATTTGGGCGAGGTGTTCCCCGCCTCCAGGGCTTCTTCGATCAGCGCCTGGATGACGATGCCATTCTCGGCGTGGAGGTTGACCATGCCGCCGTGGTCGCCGACTTTGCGCATGGTGCGATAGATGTCGGCGTCATCCACCATCAAAACGCCGGGGTAGGCCATGTAGAGTTTGAAGCTCGATACGCCATCAGCATTGATCAAACCTGGCAGCTCCGAGAGGGCCTCGGGGGTCACATCGGTGAGAATCACATGAAAGCCGTAATCTACACAGCAATGGGGCTCTGCCGCCGCCAGTCGTCGGTCCAGGGCCTGCTTAGGACTCTCTCCTTTAAACTGTTGGGCAAAGTCAATGATGGTGGTGGTGCCCCCAAACGCAGCGGAGCGAGTCCCGCTCTCAAAGCTATCGCAGGTTTCAATGCCGTTGCCCATCGGGGTTTCCATATGCACATGCACGTCAATGCCACCGGGGATGACCAGCAGCCCCTCGGCGTCATGGCATTCAGCGCCTTCGACCTCCAGGGTGCGGGCAATCGCTTCGATCTTGCCATTCTCGATCAGGATATCGGCCACATAGTCGTCAACGGCAGTCACAATGCGTCCGTTTCGAATGAGCGTCTTTTTCATAAATCCTTTACCCTCTACCCTTGTATATTCAGATGGTGGGTTCGCCGATTAATAGGGGTTGGCTATGAGTTGAAGTTGTCGGCGGCTTAACCCACCCTACGCTCCTCCAAAATCCTACCCACCACCCACCATCCACTACCCCACTACTGCTGTGCCTGCTGCTGCGCCTTATACGCTGCCCAGCCCCCATAGCTAGAGATATCCGGCCAGCCGTGTTCTTCGAGCAGTGCTTGAGGATAGAGCATGGCAATGGCCTTTTCCCCATCCTCAAGCACTACCTCTTCTGGATACATATTGGGCGGCTCGGTCGAGACCAGATAGTCATATTGCTCAGCGGTCAGCGCATAGAGCTCCCCAGGGATTGAAATCCCGCCGGACTCAACGGCATAAATACCGGGGTGCCAACCGTCTTTAACCGCATGCAGGCGATAGTTGGCAGCGGTTTTAGCCGCTCCTAAAAAAGTTGCTGATTGTAAGTTGCCGTGATCGGGCTGTCCCCGTAGGGCTGACCCGCAGATGAATACAGTTCTAGAACCCTCAACAGAATGGGACATTGGAAATTTCCTCCTTAAATTCAAGCTAATCACAACTCAATGCATGTCAGATCTATTTTCTCCACCGTTTACTCCC
>JBCDEB010000323.1:0-1639 GCA_039180005.1 Cyanobacteria bacterium P01_G01_bin.54
CGAGGGGGTCCTGGGTAGAAATACCCTATGGGGGGATTGTTTATCGAGGAACTGAGCCAAACAATAGAGGCGTCTCCAGAAGCGCCGCACCCTCCGTTCCATTTAATGCCACACGGACGGTTCTTAGGGTTAGCGGTGGTTCTGGTATCCGTCTTACGGTTTTGATTTGTCAGTTGTGTGTTGAGCGATCGCCCTGCACCCTCAACGCGCATCATCCCCCATTGATTGCTTATGAAAGTTCTCCTCTCCCTAACGGGTATTAGCCTGTTCTGGTTGGCGGGCGGCGCAACAAGCCTAGCCCACCAAAGTCAGATCGCGGTTGAGCGGCTTGCGGCGGTAGAAATCACCGCCACCTATGGTAGCCATCAGCCCATGCGCCAAGCTCAGGTTTCGGTCTATAGTCCCGCCGATCTGCAAACCCCCTGGCAAACCGGCCAGACCGATGACCAAGGTCAATACCGCTTTGTCCCCGATCAGGCGGGTGACTGGGAAGTCAAAGTGCGACAGGCCGGTCATGGCGTTGTGACTCAGGTGCCGGTGACACAAGAGCCCGTTGCGATTATCCCAACGGCCCAGAGTTCAATGAACCCTCACCCCAGTGACCATGCTCAAAATCCCTTGCGCCAAGGGGTGATGATTTTATCGGTGCTTTGGGGCTGTATCGGGACGGCTTTTTTCTTTAGTCGTAAGGTGCAGCCCCCTTCTGCCTCCTAATACCCTACCGCACGCGGAGTTCAGAGTTCAGAGTTCAAGGTTCAGGGTTCAAGGTTCAAAGTCCTCTAACATCACGTTGCAATGCATATTCCTGATGGTTTTCTTCCGCCAGCGATCGCCCTTGGGGGTTACGCTGGCACGGGTGGCCTGCTCTGGTTTTGCCTCCGTCAAATTCGCTACCGCCCCACCGCTGCGGCCCATTTGCCCAAAGCCGCCTTGCTGACGGCGGCCTTTTTTGTCGTTTCGCTCATTCACATTCCCCTGCCCCCCCTGAGCATTCATCTCGTGCTCAATGGCTTGATGGGCATCGTGCTGGGCTACACCGCAGTGCCCGCGATTGTCGTGGGATTATTTTTCCAGGCGGTCATGTTTAGCCACGGCGGTCTCACCAGTTTAGGTGTGAATGCCTTGATGATGGGTTTGCCGGCTCTGCTGGCCTATGGCATCGTCCAACGCGGTGCCCCTGGAGCGCCGACGGGGTGGGCACAGCGGGGGTTGACCTTTGTGGCCGGTAGTCTGGCCTTGCTGGTTTCAGCCATATTGTTTGTGGGTTTGGCCTTGAGTACGCTGACACCGGATCTTGATCTTGCGCTGGAACAGCGAGCGATCGCGATTGCTTTCCTCGGCTATGGCATTCAAGCCCTGATTGAAGGGGGCTTAACCATGATGGCGATCGATTTCCTCTATCGAGTGCGTCCCGAGATTCTGGATCTGCATCGGCGTTATTCCCGTTAACCTGAGTTCTGCATCAGCGAAACGATCGCATTCTTCAAAATACTGAAATCTCAATGTCAAACCCGGTTGTCAGGAGGCCAGCCCCCCGACACCTCCCGCTGAGCTAATCCTGTAGGGGTTTTAAATCACTCCGGCTCAGCCTTCAAAAATGTGGTCGCAAGCTCCTGGCTATAAGCGGGTTGTGCGAAAC